>NZ_JAMYRR010000015.1:0-190066 GCF_040321535.1 Mesorhizobium sp. M0340
ACCGTTCGTCTCCGCCGCGCATGCCTCGCTCTCCGAATCTCTCCGAAGACACTGAATCACGCTCACAGCCTCGCTGCGAGCCACTTTTTCAACAGCCTGCTAGAAGTACCGTCAAGCCAGGATTGCAGCGCTGGCCAGCTCCTTCGTCAGGTCGCCATAGCCGGTCGAGCGGCGCTCATAGGCGAGGCCGAGCATTTTCGCCGCCTTTTCGGCGACCTTGTCGAGTTCCGGGTCGTCGGTCTGAGCGATATAGATCAGCTTCTCGTAATTGCCGAAATAGTCCTTGATCAGCTCCGGGTGCTTGTCGAGGCCGAGCGGCTTCATGAAGAAGGCATCGAATTGCCGGCAGAGGAAGTCGGTCATGTAGAACGACATCATGTCGTCATCGGCGACTTTCGCATAGGCATCCATGCCCTGGTAGAAGGCAAAGCAATGCGGCCCGGCCATGCGCTCGACGCCATGCTTCTCGCAGACCCGATCGAGCAAGCCACCCGTGCCGCAATCGGCATAGCCGACGAAAATGTGTCTGTAGCCGTCGGTCTTGGCCTTCTCGATAGCCTTGTCCATGGCCGGCGCGATGCGGTCCGGATAGAAATGGAACTCCGCTGGCAGGCAGGTCAGGTCGAGATGGTCGAGCCCAAGCTGCTCCTTGACCGCCAAAACCTCGCGCGCAATCATCCCACATGCGATGACGAGCAGCCTGTCGCCCTGATCGGATTGTTGTTTTCGCGCGGTAGTCATGGAACCAGTCTAATCCATCTTCGTTGCTGTCCAGCGAATTTATATGCTGAGGGAGACACCATTCATGAAATTGTTCCGCGTTGCGCCAATCGCTATTCTCGCCTGCGCCTTGGCTGTTTCGGCCTGCGCCAACACGGTGCGCGGCGTCGGTAAGGACATCAAATCCACTGCTAAGGCTGTTGACGATACCGTCAAGAAACCCTGATCCGCACGGCTCTAAACATTTGGGAATAAAAAAGCCGCACTGCAAGGCGCGGCTTTTCTCGTTGGTGCCGGACTTATTGGCTCAGGCCGAAGCGCGGACGTTGTGCTTGCGCTTCATGAAGTCCTTGGCGGTCTCGACTGCCACCGCGGCGTCGCGGCAATAGGCGTCGGCACCGACGGCTTTGCCGAATTCCTCGTTGAGCGGCGCACCGCCGACCAGCACAACATAGTCGTCGCGAATGCCCTTTTCCTTCATCGTATCGATGACGACCTTCATGTAAGGCATGGTCGTCGTCAGCAGCGCCGACATGCCGATGATGTCGGGCTGGTGCTTTTCGATGGCATCGAGATATTTTTCGACCGCATTATTGATACCGAGGTCAATGACATCGAAGCCGGCGCCTTCCATCATCATGCCGACCAGGTTCTTGCCGATATCGTGGATGTCGCCCTTGACGGTGCCGATCACCATCTTGCCCTGCTTTGGCGCGCCAGTGGCGACAAGCAGCGGACGCAGGATGAACATGCCGGCCTTCATCGCGTTGGCCGACAGCAGCACTTCGGGAACGAACAGGATGCCATCGCGGAAGTCCTCACCGACGATGCGCATGCCTTCGACCAGAGCCTCGGTCAACACCTTGTAAGGCGCCCAGCCGCGCTCGAGAAGGATATTGGTGCCTTCCTCGATTTCTTCCTTCAACCCGTCATAAAGATCGTCGTGCATCTGCTGCACCAACTCGTCGTCGGAGAGTTCCGAAAGGATGATCTCGTCGTCGGCCATTTTTTCTCAGGCTCCTTGCCGGCTACAACTATCGCGGCAGCTTAAAAATATCGCGCCAATACCTAACCCGCATGGGCCGGTTGTCCATAGCTGATTTGCGACTTCCCGCAAAACGAAAGCGACCGTAAATCTCTTGGAATTCTTGTCGATTTTGCGACAGGCGTTGGCGCTGGCGGGCCGTTTCGAATAGGGTGCATGGCTACGATCCGGCCAGAGACCGCAATATGCGGCCGCAAACGGATTTCAGGCCGGTACAAGAGCCCGGCCGGAGTAAATCAAGGCCAGAACGAAAGCCAGGGAAGAACGATTATGAGTGAGAACGCGCCGGTCGATCAGGAAGCGTCAAACGCGCGGCGCGGACGCGCTGCCAGCGGTGGCGCCGCAGCCCGACGGGCTGCACGTTCGGGCGGCGGCCCCGGCACACAGCTCACCTATATCAAGCGCAAGATCAACGTCTATGAAGTGCTGGACGAGGAAGGGCTGGCGCTGATCGAAAAGAACACCGACACGGTGCTGGAGGAGATCGGCATCATCTTCCGCGACGACGCCGAGGCGCTAAAGCTTTGGAAAGAGGCGGGCGCCGACGTCAAGGGCGAGCGGGTGCATTTCCCCAAGGGCCTCTGCCGCTCGCTGTTGAAGACCGCTCCGTCCGTCTACACCCAGCACGCTCGCAACGGCGAGCGCTCGGTGCAGATCGGCGGCAACGCGACAGTGTTCGCGCCAGTCTATGGACCGCCCTTCGTGCGCGATCTCGACGGCGTCAGGCGCTATGCGACGATCGAGGATTTCCGGAATTTCGTAAAACTCGCCTATATGGCGCCGTCGATCCACCATTCGGGCGGCACGGTTTGCGAGCCGGTCGATGTGCCGGTCAACAAACGGCATCTCGATATGGTCTACAGCCATATCAAATATTCGGACAAGCCGTTCATGGGCTCGGTGACCGCGCCCGAGCGCGCCGAAGATACGGTGGCGATGGCCAAGATCGTGTTTGGTGACGATTTCGTCGAGAACAACACGGTGCTGACCAGCCTGATCAATGCCAACTCGCCGATGGTCTTCGACGAGACCATGCTGGGAGCGCTGAAGGTCTATTCGCGCCACAATCAGGCCTGTATCGTCACGCCGTTCATCCTTGCCGGTGCGATGAGCCCGGTGACGGTCGCCGGCACGCTGACACAGGTTTTGGCCGAGGTTCTGGCCGGTGCATCGTTCACACAACTGATCCGGCCGGGTGCGCCGGTTCTGTTCGGCACCTTCGCCTCGTCGATCTCGATGCAGTCGGGCGCGCCGACTTTCGGCACGCCGGAGCCGTCGCTGGTCTCGTATGGCGCCGCACAGCTTGCCCGCAGGCTCGGCCTGCCGTTCCGCACCGGCGGTTCGCTCTGTGCTTCAAAAATCCCCGATGCGCAGGCCGCCTACGAGAGCGCCAACACGCTGAACTCGACGATCCTCGCCGGCACCAATTTCGTGCTGCATTCGGCCGGCTGGCTCGAGGGCGGTCTCGCCTCCTGCTACGAAAAGTTCATGATGGATATCGACCAGCTCGGCATGACGCAGAAGTTCTCCCAAGGCGTCGACCTGTCGGAAAACGGCCAGGCGATGGACGCCATCCGCCAGGTTGGCCCGGGCAGCCACTATCTCGGCTGCGACCACACCCAGGCCAATTTCCAGACCGCGTTCTACCGCTCCAACATCGCCGACAACAATTCTTACGAGCAATGGCTGGCCGAAGGCGAAAAAACCGCGCCGCAGCGCGCCAACGAGCTCGCCCGCCGCTGGCTGGAGAGCTACGAGGCGCCGCATCTCGATCCGGGTATCGACGACGGGCTGAAGGACTTCATTGCCAGGAAGAAGGCGTCGATGGCCGACGCCTTCACCTGAAAGGAGCCCGAATCAGGCGGGGCTAAAGTCGCCAACATCATCCACAAGGAAGTCTGGCGGAGCGCCTTCTCCGACCCGGACAAGAAGGGATGATCCTCGAGCGCAGCATGGTCGAAACCATCGCGGCGGCACTTTCCGCACACGGTCTCGTGCTTCGCTGCGGCTTCAATTTTGCAGGCGCTGAGAAGGCGCCTTCCGATCTCTCCGGCACTACCGCCAAATCCGTCCTGCTGGTGGGCCAGGCGGGTGCCGCACCTTGGCCGCACTTCATGCGCTGGCTGGAGAAACAGTCACAGCCGATCGACGATCCGCTCGACAGATGGTCGCGCGAAGTGATCGGCGCGGTGGCCGGAAGATTCGGGGCGCGCGCGGTGTCGCCGTCCGACAGGCCTTATCTGCCATTCCAGCAATGGGCGATGCGTGCGGAGGGGCTGAAGCCGTCACCGCTCGGCATTCTCATGCATCCGCAATATGGGCTCTGGCATGCCTATCGCGGCGCGCTGCTGTTCGAAGACGAAATTGCGCTCCAAGAACCCCGCGACATGATTCACCTTTGCGATACATGTCTGGAAAAACCTTGCCTGAAATCCTGTCCGGTAGAGGCTTATTCTGCGGATGGTTTTGCACATGAAACCTGTCTGGCCCATGTGCGCGGGCAAAACGGCGCGCCCTGCCGGACCGGCGGCTGCCTTGATCGCAACGCCTGTCCTTACGGCACCGACTATCGCTATCCGGCCGAAGTTCAGGCCTTTCACATGGCAGCATTCGCGCGTCTGTAGCGTCGCCGAATGCCGCACGAAATCTTGAAGCAGATCGCCTCACTACAGCTTGCGGCGACGGTCACCGCCGGTATCTATCGCACGTCGGGCCGGTCGGCATTGTCGGCTACTGCATGGGTGGAGCGCGGGCGCTGAACGCAGCGGCCAGCTATCCCGGCCGCATCGTCGCGGCGGCCAGTTTCCACGGCGGCAATCTGGCTGGTGACGCTGCCGACAGTCCGCACCGGCAGGCCGCTTCGCTCAAGGCAAGGGTTTATATCGGTACGGCCGGCACTGATCGCAGCTTTCCGCCCGCGCAAGCCGCGCGGCTGGCCGAAGCGCTGCGCGCGGCCGAGGCAGACCATGTCATCGAGAACTATGCCGGCATGGCGCACGGCTGGTGCGTGCCGGACCACAGCGCCTTCGATGCAGCCGGCGCCGAGCGCCAATGAAAGCGGCTGACGACGCTGTTCGCGGAGACGCTCGGTCAGGGCACGCCAACCGTTACGACGTGACGGCGCGCCAGAAAATTCTTTCCATCGCCCCAAGGAACAGCCATTAGCCTTCGTCCAACAGGCAATGATGGCGATGATGCTGGACGAAAGCGAAGCCTCCGACGCTGAACTGATCGGGCGGGCGAAGGGCGGAGATCGGGGTGCTTTCGGCAAGTTGCTCGAAAGGCACTACGGTTTCGTCTATCGCGCCGCCTATCGCTGGTGCGGGAAAAAGGCCGACGCCGAGGATATCGCCCAGGAAGTCTGCGTCCGGCTTGGCCGGGCGATCCGCGACTATCATGGCAGCGGCGCCTTCACGACATGGCTCTACGCCATGACGCTGAATGCGGCGCGCGACATGATGCGCAAGACCGCCCGCGAGACGGTCAAGACCGATGCCTATGGCGCCTATGTCCTGATTTCGGGGGAAATCTCGGCTGAGCCGGAGGACCCGGCCGAGGCGCTCTGGGTGGCGGTGCGCAAGCTGCCGGACAAGCAGCGCGATGCGGTGCTGCTGGTTTATGGCGAAGGGCTGAGCCATGCAGCCGCCGCCGAGGCGATGGCGATCTCGGAGACGACGGTTTCCTGGCACATCCATGAAGCGAAGAAACGGCTGAAGACGCTGATGCGTTCAGCCGGGGAAGTGTGACCATGGTCGACGACAACGAACTCAACAGACTGCGCGAGATCGCGACCCCGGCGCCGGACGCGGACGCAAAGGCGCGTGCCCTCCAGGCCGCGCTGCGCGCCTATGACATGGAAGAAAAAACTTTACCGGCCGCCCAAGGATCGGCAAGCGGGCTTCGTCTCACAGAGCGAGCACAAAGGCTCTGGAGCGAAATCATGCAAAAGAAACTCTTCGCCACGCCGGCCATCGCCGGGCTCGTTGCCCTGCCGATCGCCGGATACGCTGCCATGTACATGCTTGGGGAATCCAAATTCAGCGGGCCCGAATTCGGCGGGGACGATAAGATCACCGAGACACTGGCCGACAAGCCGGCGACCGTCAAACCGCCGGTCGTGGCCGAAGCAGACAAGCAGAAGAAGGCGGACGCCGACAGCGAAAGCCGTAACGCCGGCGAGGCGCTTGTGGCGCCGACATCGCCGCCGAAAGCGGAATCGACCGCAGTCGGCGGGTTGACCCAGCAGGACGTGCTCACCCGCAATGCTCCCGAACCGGCGCAGAGTGGCGAGTTTGTGCTGAATGGCGGCACCAGCACCGCGGCTCCGGCCGTCGATGGCGGCGCGCGGGTCGGTCGCATGCCTGGCACGGTTGCCGATTCCAAGCTGATGGCACAGCAGCCTGCCGCTGCGCCGGCCGACCAGATGCTGCCGCAAGAGGAAAACCGCGACCGCGTCGAGAATTTCAAGACCAACCCGGTGCATGCCGCACTGGAAGATCCGGTCTCGACGTTCTCTATCGATGTCGACACCGCTTCCTATTCCTTTGTGCGGCGCTCGCTGAAGGAAGGTTTTATTCCGCAAGCCGATACGGTGCGCGTCGAGGAGATGGTCAACTACTTCCCCTATGACTGGAAGGGACCGGACTCCGCCTCGGCGCCGTTCAACTCGACCGTCAGCGTGATGCCGACGCCGTGGAACGAGCACACCAGGCTGATGCATGTCGCCATCAAGGGCTTCGACGTGAAGCCGGCCGAGCAGCCCAAGGCCAATCTGGTCTTCCTGATCGATGTGTCGGGCTCGATGAACGAGCAGGACAAGCTGCCGCTCCTGCAGTCGGCCTTCCGACTGCTGGTAAACAAGCTGCGACCTGACGACACCGTCTCGATCGTCACCTATGCGGGCGATGCCGGTACCGTGCTGGAGCCCACCAAGGCTTCGGAAAAGGACAAGATCCTCGCCGCCATCGATAATCTGACATCCGGCGGCTCGACGGCAGGCGAGGCCGGCATCAAGGAAGCCTACCGGCTGGCGCAGAAATCCTTCGTTAAGGACGGCATCAATCGGGTGATGCTCGCCACCGACGGTGATTTCAATGTCGGCCAGACCGACGACGACGATCTGAAGCGGCTGATCGAAAAGGAGCGCAAGACAGGCGTATTCCTGTCGGTGTTCGGCTTCGGCCGCGACAATCTGAACGATCAGATGATGCAGACCATCGCCCAGAACGGCAATGGCACCGCTGCCTATATCGATACGTTGGCGGAGGCCGCGAAGGTACTGGTCGAGGATGCCTCCTCGACACTGTTCACCATCGCCAAGGACGTGAAGATCCAGGTCGAGTTCAACCCGAACAAGGTTTCGGAGTACCGGCTGATCGGCTACGAGACCCGCGCCTTGAATCGCGAGGATTTCAACAATGACCGGGTCGACGCCGGCGAGATCGGCTCAGGCCATTCGGTCACAGCGATCTACGAAATCACGCCTAAGGGCAGCGGCGGCGAACAGATTGATCAACTGCGCTATGGCCAGGCCTCGGTGAACAATGGCGGTGTTGCCAATGCCGACGAATATGCCTTCGTCAAGATCCGCTACAAGCTGCCGAACGAGGACACTTCGAAGCTGATCACCACGCCAGTAACGTCAGCCAACGAAGTGGCGTCGTTCGACCAGGCCAGCACCGACCAGCGTTTCTCCGTTGCGGTTGCTGCCTTCGGCCAGAAGCTGCGCGACGAGGATGCGACCGCGAAGTTCGGCTACGACAAGATCATGCAGATTGCCACCGCCGCCAGAGGAGCCGACCCGTTTGGATACCGGTCCGAGTTCCTCTCGCTTGTGCGCCTTGCCTCGGCGCTCGGCGGTAACCGGTAGTGGCAATGAGGGCCGGTTTCTTTCAGATGGGATCGTTCTGATAGGGGGAGCCGGCCTACGGGCGGGTGAGGCAGGCCGGCGAGGGAAACCTTGCCGGCCTTTTTTCCGCGGCCGCACTGCTTCGCGCGGACCGCGTCGCAGACGAAAGTGTCAGGCGCGTCCGCGGCGCCGCTCGCGGCGGGCTTCGCTAGTCTCGGCGACGTTGACCGTCGCCTGCTTGTTGCGCATAGGGCCGATGCGTTCGACGATCTGCTCGACGGTTGGGCGATCCGACTTGGTGTGCGCATCGAGCGCCTTGCGCATGGCGGCAAGGTGCTGGAACGAGGTACCGCAGCAGCCGCCGACGATCTTGGCGCCGGCATCGACGGCTAGGCGCACATAGTCGGCCATCAGCTCGGGCGTGCCCGAATAATAGATCTCGGCACCGCGAAATTCGGGAATGCCGCAATTGCCCTTTACGATCACCGTTGCTTCCGGCTTCGCCTCGGTCATGTCGAGCAGCGAAGCGAGAATGTCGGAGGCGCCGACGCCGCAATTGGCGCCGACACCGAGCGGCGTCTGCGACAGGCCATCGACGACGCCGTGAATGTCCTTTGGCAGCAACCCCATCATGGTACGCCCGGCGGTGTCGAAGGAACCGGTATAGGTATAAGGCAGGCCGACGCGTATGGCGGCTTCGGCGGCGGCACGGATCTCGTCCGGCGCCGACATGGTCTCGATCCAGGCGATTTCGGCGCCGCCGGCCTTCAGCCCCTCGATCTGCTCGGCAAAGGCCTCGACCGCCTCGTCATAGGTCATGGCGCCGAGCGGCACCAGCAGCTCGCCGGTCGGGCCGACGGAGCCGGCCACGATCACCTTGCGGCCGGCTTTTTTTGCAACGGCGCTTGCGATCTCGGCGGCGCGCCTGTTCAGCGCATAGACCCGGTCCTGCGCATGGTGCAGCTTGAGCCGATGGCGGGTGCCGCCAAAAGAGTTGGTCAGGATGATGTCGGCGCCGGCATCGACGAAGTTTTGGTGCAGGCTGGTGATGGTGTCGGGAGCGGTCTCGTTCAAGAGCTCGGGAGCCTCGCCGGCCTCAAGGCCCATGGCGAACAGATTGGTGCCGGTGGCGCCATCGGCGAGCAGGACGCCCTTTTCGGCAAGCAGCGCGTCGATCGGATTGGTCATTGTGGATACGCCTTCCCGGAGAATTATTGAGATAACGATATAAAGAATTCTTTATGTGACGTCAATGTCGGTGCGGGAAACAACCGGTCAAAATCGCATCCCCGCCAGCTTTCGTGTGAAGCTGGCCGCCTCATGCGCGTTGACGTCCGCGGCACGGATCAGATTGTCGAAATGGCTGGTCAGGATGCGGATCGGCTGCGTGGCGTTCAGCACCAGATACATGTCGCCGACGTAAATGGCAGCGCGATAAGGTCCGAAGATCGTGTAGGGGATCGAATAGCGCATCCGCCCGTCATAGAGAAACAGGCGGAAGGTGGGATAGAGGTCGTCGAGCAGTGTCGCCATGTGCAGGAGTTGCTGGTGGCGGTCTGCCTCCGGAAAGCGGTCCCACACGCCCAGCCCGCGCGCGAAGATCTCCAGCGTGTGGCGCGGCATACAGACTTCCATGTCGGTTTCGGGCCGTCGGTTGTAGTCGATGCGATACTGCGTTTCGCCGGCCTGTGCCTCGCGGCTCTTGTTGGCGATGACGGCTTCATAGTCGACAAGCGCCTCGGTGCGCAGAAGATCGGGAATGCCGGCCGGCACGTAGCGGATTTTCGTTCCCGCCGCCTCGGCATGCCAGCGAGCCAGCAGCGTGCGGTCGAAGCCGTCCGGCGCCTCCTCGATCTCAAGGCTCTCGCGGATTTCACCGGTGACGCCCTCGTCGTGGCTGAGGCCGAGCAGCCAGTCGAGCGAGACTTTGAATTCGGCGGCGATGTTAAGCAGCGTTTCAGCACGGGGAAGGCGGGTCGAGCCGCCGGAGAGCAGCTGCGACAGTGCCGAACGGTCGATGCCAACCGCACCGGCGAACGCTGATTGGTTCAAATCGGACCTTGTCAAGAGCATTTTCAGGCGCTCGCGAAAGATCGTCGACAGGTCGCGTTTGTCCAAATCTCTACTCTCCCTGAGGTGAGCAAAAATTTGCGCCGAAGCCGTCTATATGGCGTTTCGAGCGCAAACGAATCTACGAGCTTGTTTACAACAGATAACATATGCAGCTGAAAATGCGCAATCGCAACAGTTTGTGCGCTTTATCGCGTTGCCCCGATGCAACACTCCTGACACAATGCTGTCAGGAATCAAACGGGTTCCGGCGACTGGAAGGCAGTGGTCGATAGCATGACGAGCATGGGCAATAGGCGACACGGCGCAGCAGCCATCGAATGGCCGACCGTATTTCTCGCACTTCTCTGCTACGGCGGCTGGCTCGCTGCCGGCTTTCTGCTCTGGCCATCCTACCCGCTGCTGGCGCTCGCCTTTCTGACCCTGATTGCGACGCTGCAATCCTCGCTGATGCACGAGGTCCTGCACGGCCACCCAACCCGGAACGCGCGGCTCAACGAAGCGTTTGTGTTCCTGCCGATTGGCCTTGTCTGGCCGTTTCGCCGGTTCAAGACCATTCACCTGCGCCACCATGCAGACGAGCGCCTGACCGATCCGCTCGACGATCCCGAAAGCTATTACAAGGCGCTCTGGCAGCACGAGGGCCTGCCGTCGGCGATGAAATTCCTGCTGAAGATCAACAACACAATGCTCGGCCGTTTCGTGCTGGGCCCTTGGCTGTCCTGCATAGGCTTCTTCATCGACGACGCCAGGCAGGTTGCCGCGGGCGACAAGGTCGTCCGCAAGGCCTGGCTGCTGCACGCTATCGGCCTCGCCATCGTGCTGCCCATCGTGCAGTTCGGCTTCGGCATGCCATTGTGGCTTTACGTTCTGGTGCCGGTATGGCTGGGACAATCGCTGATTTCGATCCGCACCTACGCCGAGCACCAATGGTCGGAACATCCGGAAGGCCGCACGATCATCGTCGAGCGCTCGCCGCTGTCCTTCCTGTTCCTCAACAATAATCTACATTTCGTCCATCATAAGAGCCCGACTGTGGCCTGGTACAGGCTGCCGAAACTGTTTCGCGACCGCCGCGACGAGTGGCTGCGGATGAACAATGGCTACGCCTATCCGAACTACTTCGCGTTGCTCAAGGCCTATGCCTTCAAGGCGAAGGAGCCGGTTGTCCACCCCGTGCTGCGGCGCATGCCGGAACCGGGACGCGCATTCAAGCCGCGTGTCAGGGCACGCAGCCTCAATGGGCTTGGCAGCGCACCGGTACCCGCCGAGCCGCCGAAAGAGTGATTCTTGCGTTGTTGCAGGCGGTTCCGCGCGGACGACGCTTTCCTGAACTTGTCAATTTCCCCGCATAACGGTCAAATCCCCGACATGAGCGAATTCATTGCGGCTTTGCCGATGTATGACTGGCCGGAAGCGCGGGACGAGGTCGACGCGCAATGGGCGCGGTTGCGCGACACTTTCAGACAAAGAGGCATCGATGCGCCGGAGACGATCATCCGCCGCAATGGCGATTTGCCTCCAGTGCCTGGCGGTATCCGAGACGATCAGGGAAAACCCGTCGCGCCAGATCCGGCGACATTGCCGCCGGACGAGCTGGATTTTCACCGGCTCTGGCTGCACCCGGCGCTCCTCCTTGCGCAAACCTGTTGGGGACCGATGGAACTCGGCCTGTCGCAACGTGTCCAGCTCGTCGGTCAGCCGCGTTACGACGCCTTCGAGGGTGGACAGGGCGAACTCTATTCGAGCGCCATCATCATGAGAGCGGGCGAGGCACCACAGGCAAGGTCGCCGGCCGACGGCGGTGCCGTCATTCCGCTCGATCTGCTGCGCGGCCAGCGTTTCACCTTTAACAGCCTGGATTCCATGTCAGGCATCATCGCGCCAACTCGCGACCTGCAAGCATTGGGCGAGAGTCTGGACATCTTTTCCGCGTTGAGCGAAAGCTGTGGGCACCGTGCTTCGATCGTTGCCGTTGCCGAGGGCAGGGCCGACGTCGCGGCGATCGACTGCGAGAGTTGGGCGCTGGCGCAGCGTTTCGAGCCTGCGGCGCAGAAGGTGACGGTCGTCGGCTGGACAAGGCGTCGCAAAGGCCTGCCGTTCATCACGGCCAGGACAACGCCGGAAACGATCGTCACCACGATGCGCGAGGCGATCGCAGCGCTCACATAACCGCGTCGCGTTCGGTCGGCCTCATGCGAGCACTTTAGATTCCTGTTTATGCATGTCGTTATCGCAAAACCGCTGCCCACCCTCGGGTCAAGCCCGAGGGCATGCTTTTGTGGGACATGCATTAGCAGCCGCCAAGCAGCCGATTGTCGAGCGGGTAGGTCGAAAGCTTCTCGTTGCCGGTTTCGGTGATCAGGATCTGTTCCTCGATCTTGGCGCCTTCGTAGCCGCCAAGCCGACCGATATAGCTCTCGACGCACAGCACCATGCCAGGTTCGAGCACTCCGTCGGGTGTGTCGTCGGTCCAGTCGCTAGCATGCGGCAAAGTCGGGTATTCGTCGGCAAGACCGACGCCGTGATAGAGCACCCCGTAACGGGCGGGGAAGCAGTCCCCCGGCGGCACTGACGAGCGCTCGACGAGGTCGCGGAACGATACGCCCGGCCGCATCAGCTCCGTGTTGTTGGCGATCTGGTCGGCGGCGATGCGGAACAGGTCGCGCTGGTCCTGCGACGGCGGCGCGTCACCGCAAAGCCAAGTGCGCGAAAGGTCGGCGCAGAAGCCGTAAGGACCGATCAGGTCGGTATCGAAAGCGACGAGCTCGCCGACCTCGATCGTCCGCGACGAGCACTCCTGGAACCACGGATTGGTGCGCGGACCCGACGACAGGAGCCGGGTTTCGATCCATTCGCCGCCGCGCGCGATGTTGCCACGATGGAGTTCGGCCCACAATTCATTCTCCGAGATGCCAGGCCTTAGCGCCTGCTCCATCTCGCCCATCGCTGCCTCGCAAGCGACGATCGCCCGGCGCATGGCAAGGATCTCGTCGGGCGATTTGATCAGCCGCGCATTTTCCATCACCCCTTCGCCATTGCCGGTCGAAATGCCGAGACGGGCGAGCTCTTCGATGCCCTCGGGATTAATGTGGTCGACGGCGATGCGGCGATTGCCGCCGCCATGTTCCAATACCAGCTCGGCGATGCCGGCTGCCCAGCGGCGGACTTTTTGACCGGTCAGCTCGCCGCTGTACAGGTAAGCCCACGACACCGCCGGCCGCACCTCGTCGACGACGCCGGAATGATCGGAAAGATGCTCGCAGGAGAAATAGTCGAACAGCACCACCGGGCCATCGGTGGCGACGAAACAATGCCTGGTCCGATTGTGTGCGACCCAGAGCTGCATGTTGGTCGCATCCGTCGCATAGCGGATGTTGACCGGATCGTAGAGCAAGGCTCCCGCATAGTCGCGGCGCTTCAGCTCGGCGCGGATGCGCTCGAGCCGGTATCGGCGCATGGCGGGCAGGTCAGGAGCAGCAATTCCCGCCGCCTGCCATTCGGTTTCCGCCAGCGCTCCATAGCCCAGCGCATGCTGGTTGAGTTCAGCGGCCTTCAGCCGCGATTTTTTGCGCAGCACATCGTTCGAGCCGTCCGGCTCGAACGGCATGATCTTGCGGTGATGACGGGGCCGGTCAGTCGGGTTCCTGTCCACCCTCGGCTCCTCCGCTAACGCCTTCTTTTGGCGCCGTGGCTCCTCCCACCGCCATTCTCTTCAATCTTACATAGGCGCCGGGCCGGGTGGACTTGCCGGTGCCACGCAACAGCGGAACCATCATTTGCCGCGGCTGGCCGTCCGGCTCATAGCCGGCCGCTTTGAGCTGCTCCAAAATGACCGGACGCGGATCGTCGCGGTCAAGCCAGACGAGTACGGCCGGCTCCTGCATCAGCATTTCGAAATTAGGCACTTCCTGGTCAAGTGCGACCAGTTTTTCGTCGACCAGCCGCAGGTTTCCGACCCATGCACCATCAGATATTGCGGTTTTGACCGGTCCGTCCGCAGTCAGTTGGCGATAGAGGGCCGGGTAATCCACGCGGATCATCCGCGACAGACCACTGGTCCCGTTTATCTGGACGTACCAGGTGGCGGGCGCGAGGAGCACGGCGATGATCGCTCCAGCCGCGATTACCAGGAGCTGCGCATTCCTGCCGCGCGGCGTCAGCCGTTCCATAGTGGCGACGATGGCCGGCGGCAACATGAACAGGACCGGTAGCAGCCAGCGATCCTTGACCACCGTCACGCCGGTGGCCAGTACAAGTATCGCAAGCATGGCCAAGCCGAGCGCCAAGGTACGCCTCAACAGAATTTCCCGAGCCGGACCTTTCGGGTGCCACTCGGAGAAACGAAACCCGGCCAGCCCGAAAGCCAGCGCGGAGACGAGCACCGGCAAGACCGCGAAATTGAAGGTCCCCATGATAAACTTGCGGGCACCGACAAAGGCCGCCGCCATGCGCCCTCGTTGCGAGTCTATTCCGAACTTCTCGCCTCTCGACAATAAATCGGCGGGATGCATGAGGCTCCAATAGGTGGTTGGCGCCAGCACCAATATCGCGACCGCTATGCTGATGGCGAACTTCGGATCGAGGATTACGCTGCGCCATTCGCGCAGCGACAGCACTGCCGCAACAAGGGCTATCACGAGAAAGACATCATTATATTTGGCAAGAATTGCAGCCGCCGTGGCCAAGCCAAACGCCGCATAGGCGACCATGCTCCGCCGTTCGAGAAGATAGGCCATGGCAAGCAGGAGCAGCGAGCAGAAGGCGACGACGGCGACGGAATGCGACAAGGCGCGCTGCGATTCCCAGACGATCTGCGGGATCGTAAACAGACCGAACATGGCCGCCGCCGCTGTCGCTTTGGTGTAGCCGAACCGCCGCATGGCGGCGAACACGCTGCAGGCGGCGAGGAACAGCACGGAGTATTTGACGAGCTTCAGCGTGAAGATACTGGTGCCGAAAACATGCGCGGCCAGCCAGTTGATCCAGGTGTAGAGGGGTGGTTGCGAGCCGCCATATCCAGCCCAGAGATACGGTATATAGATCAGCTGCTCCGCATCATCGATGCCGACGCCGGTTCCCGCCCAAGAGCTCAACAGGGACAGTATGATGGTCTGCAAGGCGAAGTAAGCCGCGACCATGACAATCGCCGCCGGGAACGGGCCGATCCGTCCCTCGGCCAGCCACTCGGCCCATCTCAGATTGTACTTCAATGAAATCTCATCGCCCTTGCCAGCAGAGTGTTGCCGGCTGCGCTAGCATGAAGAGCATGCTCCGCACAATGCGACCGGCTGGCTGCGCCTACGTCCTCATCTTTTCGCCGCTCGGATCGAACGGCGGTTCGACATTGATGCGTGCGGGACGCCGGTGGCCAAGGATTTCGATCTCGAACAGGCCGGCGCTCTCGTTCTCGGCAAGCGCTGCCGGTACATAGCCTTGCGCCATCGACTTCTCGACATAATGCGCATAGCCGCCGGAGGTGATCCAGCCGACCACGCGCCAGTCGCCGTCGACAATGCCGCGCACGGCAGACGCGCCTTCGGCGGCGTTCGAGCCGCGCACTTCCTTGCCGCCCGCGTCGAAGCGCGGTGCACCGTAGCCATGCGGCTTTTCCACGGTGCCGTAATCCTTGCCGCCGACTTTGGCCCAGATCGGCTCGTCGCCCATGACGTCGGCATCCGCGGCATCGACGATGAAGGAAACGCGGCGCAGCTTCGGCCCTGCCGCCTGTTCCCTGGCTGCCGCCTCCCGGCCGATGAAATCGTTCTTCTCCAGCTTGATGAAGCGGTCCATCGAGCCTTCGAATGGTCCGTAGATCGGACGTAGCTCGCGGAACCAGGTCGGGAAGTTCTTCTCAAGGCGCATCGAGAGCAAAGCCCGCATGCCGAAATCGATAAGGCCAAACTCTTCGCCAGCCTCCTTGATCGCCTTGTAGACCAGGCGCTGGTAGGCGGGCGCCATCCAGATCTCATAGCCGAGGTCGCCGGTGTAGGTGATGCGGTTGACCATGCAGGGCGCGCCGCCGACCGCCATCTCGCGGAAATCCATGAAGCGGAAGGCCTTGGTCGAGATGTCGACATCGACCAGTTTCTGCAGCAGGTCACGCGATTTCGGCCCGGCGATCGACAACCCGACCAGCGTCTGGTCGAAGCGGTGGATGCGGATGCTTCCATCCTTCGGCAGATGCTTCTCGAACCAGCGCATGTGGTATTTCTGCGCTGCCGAAGAACCCCAGATCATGAAGCGTTCTTCGCCCGCCTTGGCGATGGTGAAGTCGCCGATCAGCCGGCCGAACTCGTTCAGCATCGGCATCAGCACGATGCGGCCGGTCCTTGGCATGCGATTGGTCATCAGCCGGTTGAGGAAGTCCTCGGCCCCTGGTCCGGAGACTTCGTATTTGGCAAAGTTGGCGATCTCGGTGACGCCGACCTTCTCGCGGGTGGCGCGCACCTCCTCGCCGATCGGGCCGAAATCATTGGAGCGGTGGAAGGACACGACGTCCTTCGGCTCCGAGCCTTTCGGCGCGAACCAGAGCGGGGTTTCGAGACCCCAGCTGTCGCCCATGACGGCGTTGTTGGCGAGCATGGTGTCGTAAAGCGGGGTCGTCTGCGCCGGTCTTGCCGCCGGCAATTCCTCGTTGGGAAAGCGGATGGAGAAACGGCGCGAATAGTTTTCGCG
Source organism: Mesorhizobium sp. M0340 (assembly GCF_040321535.1). NCBI lineage: Bacteria > Pseudomonadati > Pseudomonadota > Alphaproteobacteria > Hyphomicrobiales > Phyllobacteriaceae > Mesorhizobium > Mesorhizobium sp. M0340. The sequence continues at coordinate 16,362 of NZ_JAMYRR010000015.1, forward strand.
CACCTTTGCGTTGGTGTAGCGCAGCGTTGCCCATTCGCCGAAGCGGGCCACGTCCATGCCCCAGACGTCGAAGCCGGGGTCGCCATGGACCATCCAGTTGGACAGCGCCAGGCCGACGCCGCCACCCTGGCTGAAGCCGGCCATGACGGCGCAGGCGCACCAGAAATTGGTCAGGCCCTGCACCGGGCCGACCAGCGGGTTGCCGTCCAGCGCGAAGGTGAAGGGACCATTGATGATCTGCTTGATGCCGGCCTTCTCGATGCCGGGGAAATGCTTGAAGCCGATCTCAAGCGACGGCGCGATGCGGTCGATGTCGGGCTGCAGCAGCTCGTGGCCGAAATCCCACGGCGTGTTGACCGGCGACCACGGCTTGCAGGCCTTTTCATAGGTACCGAGCAGGATGCCGTTGCGCTCCTGGCGGGTATAGATCTCGCCCTTGAAATCGAGCACGCCGATCATCTCGCGGCCGGTCGACTTGTTGAATTCCTCGACCTCCGGCATCGGCTCGGTCAGGAGATACATGTGCTCCATGGCCAGCACCGGCAGTTCGACGCCGACCATGCGACCGATCTCACGCGCCCACAGGCCGCCGCAGTTGACGACATGCTCGGCTTTGACCGTGCCTTGCTCGGTGACGACGTTCCAGGTGCCGTCGACCTCCTGCGTCAGTTCGACGACGCGGTTGCGCAGCACGATCTCGGCGCCCAGCTTCCTGGCGGCCTTGGCATAGGCGTGGGTGGTGCCGGAAGGATCGAGGTGGCCCTCGACCGGATCCCACATGGCGCCGACGAAATTCGTCTCGTCCATCAGCGGGAACATCGCCTTCGCCTCGGACGGCGTGATCAGTTCTGTGTCCATGCCGAGATAGCGGCCCTTGGCGTGGGCGAGCCGCAGGAAGTCCATGCGCTCGGGCGTATCGGCCATCATCACGCCGCCGGTCAGGTGCAGCGAGCAGGATTGGCCGGAAATCTCCTCGATCTCCTTGTAAAGCTGCACCGTATAGGCCTGCAGCTTGGCGACGTTGGGATCGCCGTTCAGCGTATGGAAGCCGCCCGCCGCATGCCAGGACGAGCCGGAGGTGAGCTCCGAACGCTCGATCAGCAGGATGTCGGTCCAGCCAGCTTTGGCCAGATGATAGAGCACCGAGCAGCCAACGACCCCGCCGCCGATGACAACCGCTTTTGCATGAGATTTCATTAAGATAATTCCGTTTTTGAAGAGATTGAATCGAGTGAGCGGGGCGCGAAAACAAAGCGGAGGTCGAATACGGCGATGTTTTCGGCCAGCCTGCCATCAAGCGCGGCAAGAATGGTTTCACAGACGGAAGTACGATGTTTCAGGACGTCATGGTTCCAAAGACGCAGGATCGAATAGCCTTGGGCGCGCATGAAATCATCGCGGCGGCGGTCATATGAACTGTCGGCGTGCTGTTGTCCGTCGATTTCAACAACAAGCCATTTTTCGCGGCAGACGAAGTCTGCAAAAAAGGCGCCGATGGAGAACTGACGCGTAAAGCGATAGCCGCCAAGCTTGCGCGCCTTTAATTCAAGCCAGAGCAGTGCTTCCGCCTGATTGCCTGCTTGCCTAAGTTTTCGTGCTCGCTCGGTTGTACCTATTTTGCGGCGACTACGCGTTTCATGAACGGCTTCCCCCACTCCGTCGCTGCTTCGCAGCGCCACCTCTCCCCCCTCCGGAGGGAGAGGAAGGGGGCTGGCTGGAATAAGGTCGCGCCCTTCCTCTACCCCGTCGATCGGGGGAGAGGTGTCGAGCGAAGCTCGACGGAGCGGGGGTCGACTGTTCATCAAACCAATGATCAGAAATCGGTCGGTGCGCCGCCTTCGGCCCGGCGCTTGTCGACGAAAGCGTTGAGCTCCTCGCGAATTGCCGGGTCCATATAGGGCTCTTCATAGGACGCCAGCCGTTCCTTCCACACGCGATTGGCTTTTTCGAGCGCCGTCGGCGATCCCGCCTCCGCCCAACTCTCGAAATTGCGCCAGTCCGAAATGATTGGCGCGTAAAACGCGGTCTTGTAGCGGTCCTGCGTGTGCTGGGTGCCGAAGAAATGGCCGCCGGGGCCGACCGACTGGATGGCATCGAAACCGAGCGCTTCGTCGGAAAGATCGAGCGGCGTCAGGAACTCGGCGACCATCTGCAACAGGTCTATATCGAGGATGGTCTTTTCGTAGGAGCAGCGCAGGCCGCCTTCGAGCCAGCCGGCCGCATGCATCATCAGATTGCCGCCACCTTGGATGGCGCCCCACAGCGAGAACACGCTTTCATAGGCGGCTTGAGCGTCGACCGTGTTAGCGGCGCAGGTGTTGGAGGTGCGGTAGGGGATGTTGTAGCGGCGGGCGAGCTGCCCGCCGACCAGCTGCGCCTTCATATATTCCGGCGTGCCGAAGGCCGGCGCGCCGGACTTCATATCGACATTCGAGGTGAAGCCGCCGTAGCCGACAGGCGCGCCCTTGCGCACCATCTGCGCAAAGGCGATGCCGGACAGCGCCTCGGCATTCTGTTGCACCAGCGCGCCGGCAATCGTCACCGGCGCCATGGCGCCGGACAGGGTGAAGGGCGTCACGATGACCACCTGGCCCTTGCTCGACATCTGGATGATACCTTCCATCATCGGCACGTCGAGCTTGAGCGGCGAATTGGTGTTGATGATGGTGAATACCGACGGCTCTGCGAGCAACTGCTCATGGCTGATGCCGCGCGCGATCCTGGTGATCTCGATGCCGTCGACGTTGCGCTCCTTACCGAGCGAATAGATGTGGAACATCTTGTCGGTCAGCGTGGCGAGGTCACGGATGCATTCGAGGTGGCGCACGGACGGATGGATGTCGATCGGCTCGACCGGGTACCCGCCCGTGCAGTTCAATATGTTGTGCATCTGCGCAAGCTTGAGGAAGTTGCGGTAGTCCTGCTGGTTGCCTGGCCGGCGGCCGCGGTCGACGTCTGAGCAATTGGGTGCCGACGCCATCATCGAGATGATCAGATTATCGCCGCCGAAGCGCACATTGTGCGTCGGGTTGCGGGCGTGGATGGTGAATTCCGGCGGGCAGTGCGCTACCAGTTCCAGGATCATGTCGCTGTCGAAGCGCACCCGCTCGCTGCCTTCGCGGACATCGGCGCCATGCGCCTTCATGATGCGCCGGGCTTCGTCATGCAGCACGTCGACTCCGATTTCCCGCAGCACGCGCAGAGAGGCGAGGTGAATTGATTCCAGCTCGTCGTCGGAAACCAGCCGGGTCGGCGTCAGCGGGTTCTTCAACTGCCGAAACGGCGGCTGCTCAAACGTCGTCGATCCGCCGGCACGCTTCCCCGCGCGGCCGCCGCGACGGGCGCGGTCGTTTGCCAGTGCCGGTTCGGCGGGCTGAAGGGCGGCGGTCATAAGAGTCCTCGTACGCTGCGGCAATGCGGCGGCATAATGGACCGCCGGCCGTCCGGCCATTGCGGAGGCGGCGACCACTAGGGCGAGGGAAGCGACATGCCCTGGGGGCAGCCGGCTGGATCGCCAGCCTCTTGATCGCGTTCCGGCTGGCGCAAGCGGTTTTCCTTGCCGGTGCTTACCGCGACGGAACCGAAACGCTAATCCTGCATCATGGACCGGGCGGTACAAAGCAGCGGCGAAATAGGGCAATGGGCGGCGATCACCGGCGTGATCGCCACCGTCTCGGTGTTCGCCATCGCGCAAGGGCTGAGCTATCCGCTGTTGAGCTTCATCCTGCAGCGCCAGGGTGTCTCGCCGGCCATAATCGGCCTGTCGGCGGCAATGACGCCGATCGGCTTCATCGTCTCGTCGCCGCTGGTTCCGGCGCTGGCGCGGCGTTTCGGGGCAGGGCGCACCGCGCTTACTTGCGCGGCACTTTCCGCGCTGGTGCTGGCGCTGATCGGCTGGACCCAAAACGTCTATCTGTGGTTTCCGCTGCGCTTTTTGATCGGCGCCGTCACCAACCCGCTCTACGTGCTGAGCGAAGTCTGGGTGATCGCACTGGCGCCGCCGGCACGCCGCGGCCGCGTCATGGGCATCTATTCGACCATCATTTCGGCGGGCTTTGCGGCGGGGCCGCTGTGCCTGCTTGCGGTCGGCACCGTGGGATGGCCGCCGTTTCTGGTCGGCATCGGCGCATTCCTGTTTTGCGGCGCCTGCCTCGCCTCGGTGCTGGCACGGCTGCCCAAGGTCGACGAGAGCGGGCACCGGGTTTCGGTGCTGGGGTTCGTGCCGCAGGCGTGGCTGCTGTTGTCGGCGGTGATTGTGGCCGCCGGTTTCGAACAGGCGGTGCTCGCCTTGCTGCCGGTCTACGGAACACATTATGGCATTGCGGAAGCGCACATGTCGGCGCTGCTGTCAGTGATGATCGCCGGCAATATCGCTATGCAGGTGCCGCTCGGCTTGTTGGCGGAACGACTGACGGCGCGGCTGGTGCGGTTCATCTGTGTTTCGATGACGGTGCTGGGATGCGCGCTGCTGCCGGTTTTCATCGAGACGCCGCTGATCTGGCCGTGCGTCTTCGTCTGGGGTGCGATTTCGTACGGTATCTACACGATGTCGATCATCGAGCTCGGCGAGCGGTTCACCGGCTCGGCACTGGTCGCCGGCAATGCCGCCTTCTCTTTGATGTGGGGCATCGGCGGCATCGCCGTGCCGCCGCTGGCGGGCAGCGCCATGGATGTTGTTGGCGCCGGCGGCCTGCCAATGACGCTCGGTGCCATTTGCCTGGCGCTGGCAGTTGTAACGGTCATTCGAAGACGGATGGCGTGAATGCCAGAAAGCCGCCGTTTCTGACGAACGACTTGAATATAAGCGGCCCCATGTCGATCTTGGCTATGCCGCCGCCCGACTCAACCGGAGACCTCATGACCAAATCGAATACCAAGGGCCAGCCGGGTTCGGCGGCCGAAGACCCGTTTCTCTGGCTGGAGGACAGGAGGGGCAAGCAGGCGCTCGACTGGGTGCATCGCCAAAATGCGATCACGGTCGGGGAGCTGCAGGGTGATCCGTCCTATCAGACGTCGTTCCAGACGGCGCTCGACCTGATGACGGCCGAGGATAACATCGCCGTCGGGGCCGCTATCAACGGCTATGTCTATAATTTCTGGCAGGACCGAACGAACGTACTCGGCCTCTGGCGGCGCACCACGGTCGCGTCCTACAAGACCGACAAGCCGGAATGGCAGACGATCATCGACTTCGACAGCCTGGCGGCGAAAGAGGGAGTGAAATGGGTGTTCAGCGGCGCCAGCCGACTTTATCCCGACTTCAGCCGCTGCCTGCTCAGCCTGTCGCCGGATGGCGGCGATGCCAGCGAGATGCGCGAATTCGATATCGAAAGCAGGTCCTTCGTCGATGGCGGCTTTCGTGCTCCTGCCTCGAAGTCGAGCTTTAGCTGGCTGGACGAGGACACGGTTATCGTTTCCGCCGCCTTCGAGGAGGACGACAAGACCCAGTCCGGTTATCCGCGCGTGGTCAAGCTTTGGCGGCGCGGCACGCCACTGAACGAGGCGATGCCGGTCTTTGAGGCGCTGAAGCAGGATCTTGCCGCCGGCGGGTCCGTCGAATTCGACGGCGACAAGCGTCATGTTTTCCTCGCCCGGACCATCGACTTCTTCGCCTCGCACAGTTTCCTGCGGCTGCCATCGGGCGAAAACAGGCGCATCCCGCTGCCGGACGACGTCACCGATACAGCGGTGTTCAAGGGCCAGCTTGTCTTCGGCGTGCGTACGCCATGGACGGCGCCGGACGGCACGCTATGCAAGCCCGACGGGCTCTATTCACTCGATTTCGAGCGCTGGATCGAAACCGGGCTATTCGGATCCCTCGATACCGTGCTCGAGCCGGCGCATCGTGTCTCGATCGCCGGTATTGCCCGCACGCAGGACCGGCTGTTCATCAATTTGATGGACAATGTGCGCGGCAAGGTCGTCGCCGGCAAGCGCAGCGACAGCCGCTGGGAGTTCAAGCCCGTGGCTTTGCCCGAAAACGGCAATGTCGGCATCAGCCATGCCGAGCATTTCGGTTCCAGCGTCTCCTTCTCCTTCACCGATTTCCTGACGCCGAGCTCGATCATCTGGTCGGACGACAACGCCGCGGGCCTCGCAACGGTGAAGTCGCAGCCGGCGCGTTTCGATGCGTCGTCGCTGGTCTCCGAACAGTTCGAAGCGCGCTCGAAGGATGGCACGATGATCCCGTACTTCGTCGTCAGGAGGCGCGACTTGCATGGACCCGTGCCGACATTGCTTTACGGCTATGGCGGCTTCGAAGTGCCGCTGCTGCCCGGCTATGCCGGCGTGCGCGGCAGGCTGTGGCTGGAGAAGGGCAATGCCTATGTGCAGGCCAACATACGCGGCGGCGGCGAGTTCGGCCCGAACTGGCATCAGGCGGCGCTCAAGGCCAATCGCCAGAATGCCTTCGACGACTTCGCCGCGGTCGCGCAAGATCTGGTGAAGCGCGGCATCGCTACGCCCGCCACGCTGGGCATCCAAGGCGGATCGAATGGTGGCTTGCTGACCGGCGTCTCGCTGACCCAGCACCCGGAATTGTTCGGTGCCGTGATCATCGAGGTGCCGCTGCTCGATATGCTGCGCTACACCGAACTGCCGCCCGGCGCGTCGTGGATGGCCGAGTATGGCGATCCGGCGAAGCCGGAAGAGGCAGCCTGGCTCGCCGCCTATTCGCCGTACCAGCATGTAGACACGGACGCAGCCTATCCGCCGGTGTTGCTGACGACCTCGACCGCCGACGATCGCGTCCATCCCGGGCACGCGCGCAAGATGGCGGCACGGCTGCAGGCGGCCGGCCACGGCAAGACGCTGTTCTTCGAGGAGACCGAGGGCGGCCATGGCGGACGCGGCGATCGGCGGCCGCAAGCAGCCCAGGCGGCGATGAAATATGTCTTCCTGCAGCGGGCCCTAACTGGCACCAATTGACTGGCACCAATTGACCGGCGTCGCTTGACCGGCACGGCTTGAACTGAGGGCTCGAGGCAGCCTAAGGTACATGCATGGCTCGGCTGGCGAAATCGGGTTGCGCATTTGGGGTCGCGGTGACGCCGTCGCCGCGCACGCTTCGCGCCGAGCTGTTGCGGCTGTGCGCCCGCATCGGCTATTCGCCGCCCGCTGTCCTCTGACGAATCCGCCCCGGCGCAAAAGCTGCCGGATTGGTTCAAGAGGAAAGATCAGACATGACCTACCAGAATTATTCGCTGAAGCAGCTTCAGCAGATCGATGCCGCGCATCACCTTCATCCGTTCACCGACCACAAAGAGATGCGCGAGACCGGCTCGCGGATCATCACTCGCGCCAACGGGCCGTTCATCTACGATTCCGAAGGGACGGAAATCCTCGACGGCATGGCAGGGCTGTGGTGCGTCAATGTCGGCTATGGCCGCGACGAGCTGGCCGACGCCGCCTACGCCCAGATGAAGGAATTGCCCTACTACAACTCCTTCTTCAAATGCTCGACGCCGACGCCGGTTCTGCTGTCGAAAAAGCTGGCGGAGATCGCGCCAAGGCACATCAACCAGGTGTTCTACGGCTCGTCCGGTTCGGAGGCCAACGACACGGCGCTGCGCCTGGTCCGTCACTATTGGGTGCTGGAAGGCAAACCGGAGAAGAACCGCATCATCTCGCGCAAGATGGGCTATCACGGCTCGACCATCGCCGGCGCCTCGCTCGGCGGCATGGATTTGATGCACAAGCAGCTCGGCGGCGCCGTGCCCAACATCGTCCATGTAATGATGCCCTATGCCTATGAGCTCGCACTGCCCGGCGAAAGCGACCATGATTTCGGCCTGCGCGCGGCAAAAGCGGTCGAGGACGCGATCCTCGAAGCTGGCGCCGACAAGGTGGCCGCCTTCATCGGCGAACCGGTGATGGGGGCAGGCGGGGTGAAGATCCCGCCGATGAGCTATTTGCCGGAAGTGCAGCGCATCTGCCGCAAATACGACGTCCTGCTGATGCTGGACGAGGTCATCACCGGCTACGGCCGCACCGGCGAGTGGTTCGCGGCACAAGCCTTCGATGTCGAGCCCGACACCATCACCACGGCCAAGGCGCTGACCTCTGGCTATCAGCCGCTGTCGGCGCTGCTGGTCGGCGACCGCATCGCGGCGACGCTGGTCGAAAAGGGCGGTGAATTCTATCACGGCTACACCTATGCCGGGCACCCGGTGGCCTGCGCGGTGGCGCTGAAGAACCTCGAGATCATCGAGCGCGAGGGGCTGGTCGAGCGCGTCAGGAACGACACCGGGCCTTACTTCGCCAGGGCTTTGCAGGAACGTCTCGGCGAGCACGATCTGGTCGGCGAGGTGCGCTCGTTCGGGCTGATGGGAGCGATCGAGATCGTCAAGGACAAGGCAACCAAGGAACGCTTCCTGCCGGCCGGCAACGCGGCGGTGACCGTTCGCGACCACGCAATTGCCCAGGGCATGATGCTGCGCGCCACCGGCGACACGATGATCCTGTCGCCGCCGCTGATCTGGACGCGCGAGACGATCGACATGGCCTGCGATCGTATCGCAAAGGCGCTCGATCTGGCCGAAGCAGATCTGCGCAAGCGGTGAACGACCGCCGGGCGCTCCATGTCGGACGCCCGGCGATCGACCGAGCGCTTGCCGGGCGAGGAAGCGAAACGCAAAAACCGCGCTCCATCGGAACGCGGCTTTGCCAGATACGCACGGCGCTTCGCCAACAATACACTTGCGAAACTAAAGGCGAAACTTACGGGCTCCGGTACGCGAGACCTGATCCGGAGCGCCGGGCGGATGTCCGCCTCGCAATCCGTTTTAAACGCATATCGTTACTGCAGGGTTAGCAAGAGCTTAAGCAAACCTAAATTTGCCGACTTTCCGCTTTGGGCAGATCGAAAACCTGTGAACTTGGAGCTTACGCGGGGTTACCACGGAGGAAATTAATGATGCCGGAAAAATCGGCACCGGCATTCCCCTGTGCGTTGAACAGCGCATAGAGCTGAGCTGCCTCGGCGCCGAGCGGCGTTGCTGCACCGACGCTCTGTGCGGCCTCCTGCGACAGTTTCAGGTCCTTCAGCATCAGTGCCGCCGCGAAGCCAGGCTTATAGCCATTGTTGGCGGGCGAAGTCGGCACCGGGCCGGGCACCGGGCAATAGGTGGTCAGCGACCAGCACTGGCCGGACGAGGTCGAGGCGACGTCGAACAGCGCCTGGTGCGACAGGCCGAGCTTTTCCGCCAGCACGAAGGCCTCGGCAACACCGATCATCGAAATGCCCAAAATCATGTTGTTGCAGATCTTCGCCGCCTGTCCGGCGCCGTCGTCGCCGCAATGAACTATGCGGCCGGCCATCGGCTTGAGGATTGGTTCGGCCTTGGCGAAGGCATCCTTCGAACCGCCGGCCATGAAGGTCAGCGTGCCGGCCGCCGCACCGCCCGTGCCGCCGGAGACTGGCGCGTCGATCGACAGCAACCTGTGCTTGGCGGCGATGGTATGGGCCTTTCGAGCCGACTCGACATCGATGGTCGAGGAATCGATGAACAGCGCGCCTTTTTTTGCCTTGGACACTATGTCTGCGTAAACCGACAGAACATGCTTACCGGCTGGCAGCATGGTGATGACCGCATCGGCGTCTTTCACCGCTGCAACGGCGTTGGCCATGATGACGACGCCGTGTTCCCTGGCGATGACGAGGTTCTCCGGCACCAGGTCGAAGCCGTACACGGCATACCCGGCCTTGACCAGGTTGGAGGCCATCGGATTGCCCATATTGCCGAGGCCGATGAAGGCGATGGTGGTCATGATGGCGCTCCGTGGGTGGGATGGAGAATAGTGAATAGTCATCAGGGATCATGGGTTAGTCATGTTCTATATGAGTTATTCACCCATTCACCATTAACTACTCACTACTCACTACTCACTAAATTCTCTACCGTCCAATCAGGGCGCGAGCGATGATGACGCGCATGATCTCGTTGGTGCCTTCGAGGATCTGGTGGACACGCAGGTCGCGCACCAGCTTCTCGATGCCGTAATCGTGCAGATAACCATAGCCGCCGTGCAGCTGCAGGGCGTCGTTGGCGACATTGAAGCCGGTGTCGGTGACGAAGCGCTTCGCCATCGCCGACCATTTTGAGGCATCCGGCGTGTTGCGGTCGAGCTTCGAAGCGGCGGTGTAGAGGAAGACGCGCGCTGCCTGCAATTCGGTTTCCATGTCTGCAAGCTTGAACTGCAGCGCCTGGAACTGGTTGATCTTCGAGCCGAAAGCCTTGCGCTCGGCCGTGTAAGCGAGCGCCTTGTCGAGTGCCGATTGCCCGCCGCCGAGCGAGCAGGCGGCGATGTTCAACCGGCCGCCGTCGAGCCCGGCCATGGCGATGCCGAAGCCGGCGCCTTCTGCCGCCAGAAGGTTTTCCGCCGGCACCTTGCAGTCCTCGAAGACGACCTGGCGCGTCGACTGCATGTGCCAGCCCATCTTGTGCTCGTTGGCGCCGAAAGAAAGGCCCGGCGCATCGTTCGGCACGACGAAGGTAGAAATGCCTTTCGGCCCGTCGGCGCCGGTGCGCGCCATGACGACATAGAGGTCGCTGTCGCCGGCACCGGAGATAAACTGCTTGGCGCCGTTCAGCACGTAGTCGCCGCCGCTCTTTGTCGCGCGCGTCTTCAGCGCCGCCGCATCCGAGCCCGAGCCGGGCTCGGTCAGGCAATAGCTTGCCAGCCATTCCATTGAGGTCAGCTTCGGCAGGAAGCGCCGGCGCTGTTCGTCGCTGCCGAAGCGGTCGATCATCGATGCCGCCATATTGTGGATAGAGATGAAGGCGGAAAACGCCGGATCGGCCCGAGAAAGCGCCTCGAAGATCAGCACGGCGTCGAGCCGGCCGAGCCCCGAGCCGCCGACATCCTCGCGGACATATATGCCTCCAAGGCCGAGCGGGCCCGTCTCGCGGATCACGTCGGCGGGGAAATACTTGTTGCGATCCCAGTCGAGTGCGTTCGGCGCCACACGGTCGGCGGCGAAGGCCTCGGCCATCTCCTGGATGGCGCGCTGGTCCTCGTTGAGTTCGAACTGGCCGGTGCCAGCATCGACAGCGGCGTCCATGGCGTGCTCCCTGACGTTTCCGGCCTGCTGGCCTGTCATTTTTGGCTTTGCGCGCCGCCCAATCTAGACCAATGATGCCGCCGCGCAACCCGACCCGTCTGCGCAGCCGCTGTGCGCGAATGCGCTTTGGAGCAAAGTGTGACGACAACTTTCGACGAACTGCTTGGATGCTTCCATGCCTATCTCCAGACGTTCGATGCTGCGCTGGTGCGCGACGCCGTGGCCCGGATCGGCTGGGATATGCCAAGCCGGCCGCTCGAACCGCATGCGCTGCCTTGTCTCGTCCAGCTCGACCGTATCGTCGAACTCGCTCCCGCTGCGGCCAAGCCGCTGGCGCGGCTGGTTGCGGAGCGTCGCGGCGATCTGCGCTGGGGCCAGACCTATGGCGAAGCGGATTTCGGCAAGGTTTTCATAGACAATTACGGCTGGCTGGAGGTGTTTGGTACGCGCGGCCATTTCGTCAATGAAGAGGTCGCGGCCGGCCTGCTGATCCTTGGACCCGACATCGTCTACCCCGACCACCACCATGTCGCGGAGGAGATCTACATCCCGCTGACCGGCGGCACCGAATGGCGCATGGGCGATGGCGGTTTTCGCCTTCGAGCGCCGGGCGAGGTGATCCGCCATGCCTCTGGCGTCAGCCACGCCATGCGCACCGGCAAGGAGCCGCTGCTGGCGCTCTATCTCTGGCGCGGCGGGCCACTGGCAGCCAAGTCGACGATCACCGTAACCGTTGCGCAGGGCAGGGACTGATATGGCCAAGGCGATCATGCTGCAGGGCACGGGTTCGGATGTCGGCAAGACGGTGCTCGTTGCCGGTCTGTGCCGCGCGGCCAGGAACCGTGGGCTGAAAGTGCGGCCGTTCAAGCCGCAGAACATGTCGAACAACGCCGCTGTCGCCGATATTCCAGGCGTTTCAGGCGGCGGTGAGATCGGCCGCGCCCAATGGCTGCAGGCGATCGCCTGCGGCGTGCCGCCGACCATCCACATGAACCCGGTGCTCCTCAAGCCGCAGACCGATGTCGGCGCTCAAGTCGTAGTGCAGGGCAAGGTGTTCGGCGAGGCGCGGGCGCGCGACTATCAGGCGCTGAAGGGCCGACTGATGGATGCGGTGCTGGACTCCTGGGCGACGGTCGGCGAGGGCGCGGACCTGGTCATTGTCGAGGGCGCGGGATCGCCGGCCGAGATCAACCTCAGGAGCCGCGACATTGCCAATATGGGCTTTGCGACGCGCGCCGGCGTGCCGGTGATCCTGGTCGGTGATATCGATCGCGGCGGCGTCATCGCCTCGGTCGCCGGCACCCACCTGATCCTGCCGGACGAGGACCGGCGCATGATCGGCGGCTATCTCATCAACAAGTTCCGCGGCGATGTCACGCTTTTCGACGATGGCATCGAGGCGATCGAAAAATTCACCGGCTGGCGCTGCTTTGGCGTGGTGCCGTGGCTGAAGGCGGCGGCGCGGCTGCCGTCGGAAGACTCCGTCGTGCTCGAACGGTTGGCGTCCGGTGAGAAGCGCGCGCTGAAGATCGCCGTGCCGGTGCTCTCGCGCATCGCCAATTTCGACGATCTCGACCCGCTCAAGGCCGAACCGCAGGTCGAGGTGGTGTTCGTGCCGCCTGGCCAGCGCCTGCCGCAGGATGCAGGGCTGGTGGTCATTCCCGGCTCGAAGTCGACGATCGGCGATCTCCTGAAATTCCGCGAGAACGGCTGGGACCGCGACCTTGCCGCGCACAGGAAACGCGGTGGCCATATCGTGGGCATCTGCGGCGGCTTCCAGATGCTCGGCCATGTCGTGCGCGATCCCGATGGTATCGAGGGCAGCGTTACCGAGACGCAAGGCCTCGGGCTGCTCGACGTCGAAACGGTGATGGAGCCGGAAAAGACGGTGCGCAATGTCAGCGCGCGCTCGGTGCCGTTCGATCTGCCGCTCGAGGGCTACGAAATCCATCTCGGCCGCACCACCGGTCCGGACACGCTGCGGCCGTCCGCCGTTATCAACGGCATCGATGACGGCGCTATCTCGGCCGACGGCAAGGTGCTGGGCACCTATATGCACGGGCTGTTTTCCGCCGATTCCTTCCGGGCGAAATTCCTCGAAAGCCTCGGCGTCAAGGGCGGCGGCATCGACTACCGCGCCGAGGTCGAACGGGCACTGGACGAGATCGCCGCCGAGCTGGAAACCCACCTCGACTGCGACGCCATCTTTGGGCTGGCGCGTTAGCTGGCGGGCTCGTCAGCCTTCGGCCAGTAGGTGCCGAACGACCAGACATTGCCTTCCGGATCGCGGCAGATGAATTCGCGGCTGCCATAGTCGCGGTCGGTGAGTTCTTCCAGAATCTGGGCGCCAGCGGTCTTTGCCCGCGCGTATGCCGCATCTGCGTCAGCGACCGCAACGTAGATCGACTTGCCACCGCCCGAACCGGGCGCGCCGACCATCTTGCCATAGGCATCGTCGCGGGCCGTGCCGAGCATGATGATCGAGCAGCCGAAAGCGAGTTCGGCATGGTGCACCACGTCGCCTTCGCCATAGCGGGCGCGAACGCTAAAGCCGAAGGCCTCGCACAGCCAATCGATCATCCTGCCGGCATTCCTGTAGCGCAGCGCCGGATAAAACCGCGGTGGCTCGGTGATGTTCGGCATGACTGATCTCCTTCAGCGGGTTGGTCGATCAACCCAGTCTGGGCGAAGGCTGGTTGCGCGTCTTGAAGAAATGTTACCTCGCGGCGACAGTGGTCGGCGTGACGCCTGCGAGGTCGCGGAACTCGCGCACCAGATGCGCCTGGTCGGCATAGCCGCAGTCGGCGGCGATGTCGGCCCAATCACTGTTGGCCTGTCTCGACAGGCCAAGCGCATGGTTGAAACGGACGATGCGCGACAGCGTTTTTGGGCCGGTGCCGACTGCGTCCGAAAATTTTCCGGCAAGATGCTTGCGGCTCCAGCCAAGCTTTTCGGCCAGCGTCGAGATGCGGGTCCGCCCACGCGTCGAGACGATCTTCTCATAGGCCCAGACCATTTCGGCCTGAGTGCGGTCTGCGGTTGCCAACCGATCGCCGACGAAGGCCTCGGCGATGGCAAAGCGTGAGCTCCAATCCGGCGCATTGCCAAGCCTTTCGCGAAGCGCGATGCCTTCGACGCCGAGCACGTCATCCAGGCCGACCATGCGGTCGGTCAGTTCGCTCATCGGGCGGCCGAAGAAGCGACGAGCGCCGAGCGGAGTGAAATTGATCTGCACACAGCAGGCGCCGCCGAAGGATTCGATCACCACCGGCCCGGCATAAAGGCCGGCGGCAAAACTGGCGAAGCGGTCATTGTCGCTGGGGTTCCTGCCGAGCCCGATGGCAAAGGGTTCGGCAAAGCTGATGACCAGCGGCACGGTCAGCGAGGCATATTCGATCGCGCGGAAATGGCCTGGCATGGTTTCGCGAAAGCCGCACATGTCAGTGACGGCGCCCTGAAGCCGATGGCTCGGCGCGCGCCGCACCATCTCGAACCGATCGAGCTCCGGGCCGTCGTGGCGGCTGCCGTCTTCGCTGGTGGGCATTGTGCTTTCCCTGGTCCAGGAATTCTAACAGACCATCCTGCAGAATCAAAAGCGCCCGGCTTTTGGCCGGGCGCTCCGAGTTGCCTGAGATTCCGAATTGTCTGGACGTGTTAAGCGCCGCGCATCAGACAGCCGGCGGCCAGCACGATGTAGGCGATGACGACAATCCACACGGAAGCCAAAGGGATAAACGCAAGAACGCCAAGCGCGGCGAGAACGCCGATGATGGCGATGACAAGGGATATGATAAAAATAAGCTGGGTAGGTGCACTGAGATTCATGTCCGTCCCTCCTCCACATGATTCGTACAGCGGCATAGTATCAGTCGCACGGTCACACACCAATGAGCGCAGCGGCTTGCAGCTTTCCGGCGAGAAAACATGCGGCTCCAGCACGCGCATCCCCGTTTGCGCCAGGCCGATTCCGCGCTACCTTCCGAACGAATCGGAAGGGGCTGATGGCGATGGGATTGCTGGACCAGATACGCTCGATTTTCGACGGCGACCCCGGCGTGCGCAAGGTGGCGGACGATCCGGTGCTGTCGGCGGAGCTACTGATGCTGTTCCGCATGATACTGGCCGATGGGTCGGTCAGCGAAAGCGAAATGACCGCCTTCAGGCGTATCTGCAGGGACGCCTTCGGCATTCCCGAAACCAGCGTCGACAGCGTCATCGAATACCTCAACGAATTCGGCTACGAGACCAACGGCTCGCAGGCCATCGCGCAGTTCCGCGACCTCGATGTCGAACGGCGCAAGCTGCTCGCCCGCCATATGGCCGAGATCGCCAAGGCCGATTCGCAACTTGCCGGGAGTGAGATGCAGCTGCTACGCCGCACCCTCGACCTGCTTGAAATCAGCCCTGCCGATGTGGTGAAGCCGCAAGGCTAACGGTCGCCGCTCACCCCTGTTCCTGCAGCCTTTTCGCAATTGCCCGGTGCAAATCTGGAGCGGCGGCGACCAACGCCTTGGCCGCTGCGGATTGCGGGTGGTCGAGCACTTCGCTTGTCCTGCCGCGCTCGACGATCTTGCCGTCATGCATGACCATCACTTCGTCGGTGATGGCGCGGGCGACGGTCAGATCATGGGTGATGAACAGATAGGCGATACCGAGCTTCTGGTTGAGCTCCGCGAACAAATCGAGGATCTGGGCGCGGATCGAGACGTCGAGCGCCGAGACCGGCTCATCGGCGACGACCAGCTTCGGCCGGGTGATGATGGCGCGGGCGATCGACAGGCGCTGACGCTGGCCGCCCGAAAACTCGTGCGGATATTTGTCCATGTCGCCTGGCGAGAGGCCGACCTCGTGTAGCGCATGCGCCACCATCTCGCGCCGTGCGGCGGGCGCCGGCTTCTTCTCCAGCACATGCAGCGGCTCGGCCACCAATCTTTCGACCTTCTGGCGTGGGTCGAACGAACCATACGGGTCCTGGAACACGACCTGCATGTTGCGCCGTGCCGGCTTCAGCTCCGCCTCGCTCTTGCCGGTGAGGGTATCGCCGCGGAAGCGGATCGCTCCCGATGTCGGCCCGTCCAGCGCCAGGACCATGCGGGCGAGCGTCGACTTGCCGCAGCCGGAACGGCCGACGAGCGCCACCGACTGGCCGGGCGCCATCGCAAAGGAGACATCGTCGACGGCGCGGATTGGAGCCGCGCGTTTCAACAGGGAGGTGCGCCGTCCCGGATAATCCCGCGTTACGTTCTCTACCTGAAGCAGCGGTTTGGCCGATCCGCTGTCATGTGTGCGGGCCCGCGCCGGCACATGCATGGAGGCCTGCGCCAGCTGTCGCGTGTAGGGATGAAGCTGTTCGGACAGCGTGCGCGCGGTATCGCCGGCCTCCATCACCTCGCCATGGCGCAGGATGATGATGCGGTCCGCCATCTCGGTCACCACTGCGAGGTCGTGCGAGATCAGCAGAAGACCCATGCGGTTTTCCGCTACGAGGTCGCGCAGCAGCTCGAGAATCTGCGCCTGCAGCACCACGTCGAGCGCGGTCGTCGGCTCGTCGGCAATCAGCAGCTTGGGCTTCAGCGCACAGGCGATGGCGATGACGACGCGCTGGCGCTGGCCGCCGGAGAGTTCGTGCGGATAACGCGAGAGCGGGAATTGTGCTGCCGGCAGGCCGACCCGGTCCAGCATTTTTCGCGCCCGTTCCTCAGCGTCGGCGCGGCTCGCCCTGGTGTGCCAGCGAATACCCTCGGCGACCTGCTCGCCGATGGTTTTGACCGGATTGAGCGCCGTCATTGGCTCCTGGAACACCATGCCGATGTCGTCGCCGCGCAGCGCGCACATCTGGTCCTCGCTGGCGGCAAGGATGTCGATGCCGTCGAAGGTGATGCGTCCGCTGGTATGCGCTGCCCAGGGCAGAAGCTGCATGACGGTGAGCGCCGTCATCGACTTGCCGGAGCCGGATTCGCCAACCAGCCCCATCACTTCGCCCGGCGCGACGGAAAGTTCGATGTCTCTGAGGATACGGGTGCTGCCGATGGTCAGCGACAGCTTCTCGATTTCGAGCAGGCTCATCGCTGCCGCCGCGATTTCGGATCGAGAATGTCGGCAATGCCGTCGCCAAGCAGGTTCAGGCCAAGCACGGTGACGACGATCGCCATGCCCGGAAAGATCGCCATCCAAGGCGCCACCACCATGCGGGTCTGGGCGTCAAACAGCATGCGGCCCCAGCTCGGCATTGGCGGCTGGGTGCCCAGCCCGACATAGGAAAGCCCGGCTTCGGCCAGTATGCCCAGCGCGAACTGGATGGTGCCTTGCACCAGCAGCAGCGTGGCGATGTTGGGCAGCACATGTTCGACGCTGATCAGCGTCCTGCTCTTGCCGGCGGCGCGGGCGGCGAGGATGAATTCGCGCGGCCAGATCGCCAGGGCGCCGGCCCGGGCGACACGCGCGAACACCGGGATGTTGAAGATGCCGATGGCAATGATGGCGTTGAACGCGCCCGGCCCGAAGATGGCGGTGATCATGATCGCCGAAAGCAGGGCAGGGAAGGCGAATACCAAATCGTTCAGCCGCATCAGCACTTCGTCGACGATGCCGCCGCGCGCCGCGGCAAAGGCGCCGAGCGGCACGCCGACGCCCATGCCGATGCCGACCGCCACCAGCGCCACGGCAATCGAATTGCGGGCGCCAACCATGATCATCGACAGGATGTCGCGACCGAAATGGTCCGTACCGAACCAGTGCGCCAGCGATGGCGCCTGGGTCTTGTCGGAAATGACCAGCCTGGTGACGTCGTAAGGTGTCCACAAGAAGGAGATGATCGCGACCGCTGCCACCAGTGCGGTGATGACGAAGCCGGCAAGGAACGAACGGTTTTTGAACGCCTTGACCAGGATGCTGGCAAGGTTCTCGTCGGGGATGTCGATGTGCAGCGTCATTGCCTGCCTCTCAGGCGCGGATCGACCACCGCATAGGAGAGATCGACAATGAAATTGACGACGATGACGGCGGCAACCAGCAGCATGACGACGCTCTCGACCACGATCAGGTCACGCTGATTGATCGCCTGGAACACCAGCCGGCCGAGGCCGGGCAAATAGAAGACGTTCTCGATGATGATGGTACCGGCAAGCAGGAAAGCGAATTGCAGGCCTAGAATGGTGACCACCGGGATCATGGCGTTGCGCAGCGCATGCCGCCACAAGACAAGGCGATAGGGCAGGCCCTTGGCGCGGGCGGTTCGGATGTAGTCCTCGTTCAGCACTTCGATCAGCGCCGAGCGGGTGACCCGGGCGAGGATCGCCGCCTGTGGCAGAGCGAGGGCGACCGCCGGCAGAAGCAGCGATTTCAGTGCCGGCAAGACGCCGGCGCTCCAGCCGGGAAAGCCGCCGCCCGGCACCAGCCGCAGCCAGACGGCGAACAGATAAATCAGCATCAGCGCAAACCAGAAATTGGGCACGGCGACGCCAAGCTGGGCGGCACCCATCGCGATCGTGTCGCCGGCCCGGCCGTGCCGGCTGGCGGAAAACAGTCCGACCGGAATGGCAATGATGGTGGACAGCGCCAGCGCCATCAGTGCCAGCGGCAGCGAGACGACGAGGCGCTCACGGACCAGATCGATGACCGGCACCGAATAGGTGTAGGAACGGCCGAAATCGAGGCTCAGCAAGCCGCCGGCCCAATGCAGATAGCGCAGCACGACGGGAGCGTTGAGACCCATCTGGTTGCGCAGCAATTCGATCTGGTCGGCGCTGGCGTTCAGGCCAAGCATCAGCCGCGCCGGGTCGCCGGGAATGATTTCCAGCACGGCAAACACCACCATCGAGGCCAGAACCAGCGTGACGACGGCGATGGCGAGCCGCTTGAGGAGGTAGGCGGTCATGGACGTTGAGGAACCGCTGTGTTGGCGAACGCAAAAACCGGGCGAAGCTTGCGTTCCCGCCCACCCTTTGTGCCGGACATCTCCCCCTCAAGCGGGGAGATTGAGCCCTCATCGCCGCTTTCGCTAACCACTGGCGTTGCAAGGGCAGTGCCAGCGCGGAAACGGCCAGTCTCCCCGCTTGAGGGGGAGATGTCCGGCACAGAGGGGGGTGTGACGGAGTGCAACTTTCGCCCCTTCTGTCAGCGCCTCAATCCGTCCACTTCACCTTGGTCAGGTCGTTGGCCTGGATCGGGGCGTTTTCCCACAGGCCCTGCAGTTTGGCGTCCCAGACGCCGACCTTCGGCAATTCGTACAGGAAGCCGACCACGGCGTCATCTGCCAGGACCTTCTGCGCCTCGCCGAGCAGCGTCGTGCGCTTGGCCTCATCGGAGGTAAGGTTCAGCTCCTCGATGATCTTGTCGAACGCCGGATTGTCGTAATTGAAGTAATAGTCCTTACGCGAATAGATATCGATGTCGTTAGGCTCGGTATGGGAAACGATGGTCAGGTCGTAATCCTTCTTGGTGAAGACCTGGTCCAGCCATTGCGCCCATTCAACCGGTATGATCTCGAGATCGATGCCGATTTCGCGAAGCTCGGAGGCGATGATCTCGCCACCGAGCCGCGCGTAGGAGGGCGGCGGCAGCTTGAGCGTCGCCTTGAAGCCATTCTCTAGGCCGGCTTCCTTCAGCAATTCCTTGGCCTTGTCCACATTGTGCGGATAGAGGCCGGTGAGGTCGACATAGGCCTTGCTGGCGGGCGACATGTGCGAGCCGATCGGCACGCCGAGCCCGGCCGAGGCGCCGTCGATGATCGCCTTGCGATCGAGCGCAAAGGAAATCGCCTGCCTGACCTGTAGCTTGTCGAACGGCGGCTTCTTGTTGTTGATCGACAGGATGGTTTCACCCTCGGTCGAGCCGATCACCACCTTGAAGCGTGGGTCGTCCTTGACCTGGGCGACGCTGTCGGGGTCGAAGAACGGAAAGGCCTGAACGTCGCCGGAAAGCAGCGCCGGAACGGCGGCGGCGGCATCCGGAATGATGCGGAACTCGGCCTTGTCGAGGAATACCGGGGCGCCCCAGTAATTGTCCGACTTGACCAGCGTGATCGATGAGCCCTTGGCCCAGTTGTGGAACTTGAATGGGCCGGTGCCAACAGGCTTTTCCTTGTTGGTGTCGGCTGTCTCAGGCGCCACGATAACCGCGTCGCCCCAGCCCATATTGTAGAGGAACGAGCCTTGCGGGTTCTTCAGCGTGACCTTTACCGTCGCGGGATCGACAACCTCGACCTTGTCGATGGCGGCAAACAGGCCCTTTTGCGCGTTGACGGAATTTTCGGCGCGGGCACGGTCGAGCGAGAATTTCACGTCATCGGCGTTGAAGTCGGTGCCGTCATGGAATTTCACGCCGGTATGCAGCTTGAAAATGTAGACCTTGCCATCGTCGGAAATGCTCCAGCTTTCCGCGAGATCGGGCAGCACCTCGCCGTTCGGGCCGATGCGGGTCAGGCCCTCGAAGACATTGGCATAGAGTACCTCGTCGATTGCCGCGGCGGCACCCGCGGTCGGGTCGAGATGCGGGGGTTCGAGCGTAATGCCGATGACCAGGTCGGTGCGCGCGGCCATCGCCGAGGTTCCGGCGGCCAACGCCAGCGCCGCGGCGGCCAGAATGGTTTTCCACAATTTCATCGTGCAACTCCCCATGTCTAAAACACGTGCTCAAACCCGGCCGGATAGAAGCGTGAATTCGCCGCCGAGTAAATTGCGTTTCGTCCCGTCGGCGGTCGCCGGGAGGAATGTTTTTTCGCCCATGGCCGGATCATCGCGGGCCGGCGTCCCTCAGCAGAACGTCGAGGCCGATCGCCATCACCTTTGCCGAGTCCAGCATATCGGCAATGCCGACCCATTCATCGGGCCGGTGGGCGAGATCGAGGATGCCCGGGCCATAGGCGATGCAGTCATAGATGTGGCCGATACGGGCGATGTGCTTCTGGTCGTAAGTGCCGGGCGAAATCACATAATCCGGTTCGCGGTCGAATATCTCCATGATGCCTTGCGTGACCGCCTTAACCACCGGCGCGTCGCGCTCGGTCATCAGCGGCAGCACCTCCATCAGATCGCGGATTTCGTAGTCGAACTTTTTGCGCTCGCGCTTCAGCCGTTCGAGGATATCGGTCACCTCGCTCTTGACCGTAGCGAGATCCTCTTCGAGCAGGAAGCGGCGGTCGATGGTCAGCCGGCAGGAATCGGGCACGTTGGGCGAGGGCAGGCCGGGCCGGAAATCCTCCGTCTGGCCGCCATGGACCGAGTTGATGTTCATGGTTGAGCGTTTTGCGCCTTCGGGCACGACCGGCATGCGCGTCATCTTGCGGTCGAGCGCCGGAAACAATTCGTCCTCGAAGGCGCGCAGCACGGCGCCCATATGGCGCACCGCATTGTCGCCGAGGAACGGCATCGAGCCGTGCGCGATCTCGCCCCTGGTCTCGATCTCCGCCCACCAGACGCCGCGATGGCCAAGGCAGATGCGATCCTTGTTGAGCGGCTCGGGAATGATGACGTGGTCGACCTTCGGCCTGGAGAAATAGCCGAGCTTGGCCAGATGCGCGACGCCGCCAAAGCCGCCGGACTCCTCGTCGACCGTGCCTGAAATCTCGATGGCGCCGGGAAAATCGGGAAAGACCTCCATGAAGGCTTCAGCGGCGATGATCGAGGCGGCAAGCCCGCCTTTCATGTCGCAAGCGCCGCGGCCATAGACCTTGCCATCCCTGACGATGCCGGCGAACGGATCGAGGCTCCAGCCGTCGCCGGGCTCGACGACGTCGATGTGCGAATTGAAGTGCACGCAAGCACCCGGCGCCCGGCCATCGAAGCGAGCGACGACGTTGACGCGCGGGTAACGGTCAGTGTCGCCAGGTGTGCCCTCGGCACGGATGAATTCGGTCTCAAAACCACGCTTCTTCAGCCGCGCGCCGATATATTCGGCACATGGCCGATAAGCTTCGCCGGGCGGATTGATGGTCGGAAAGCGGATCAGATCCGCAGTCAGTGCAACCAGATCATCGGCTCGGTCATCGATAGCCTTGAGGAGCCGTTCGTTCGGTTCGTTCATTCGGCGAATTGAGCAGCGGATGAGGGGGTTTTGCAAGCCCAATGGCGAATTGCCAGGCGATTGCGTGTCGTTACGGCAACTATTGCGGGAAATCGTTCAAATTCGCTGCTTGGGATTGGTGAAATCGTCAGGGAGTAAGTGTTAGCTCGCTGGCTTGCCATCAAAACGCTGGAGAACAGCTGAAGGCAGGCAGGCAAGGGGCATCAAAGGGGTTTGATTGCATGAAAAACACTGTTCTCATGGCAGCAACATTAGTAGCGATGCTGTTCGGTTCGTCGTTCGAGAGCCGTGCGGCCAGCCTGGTCGCGAACATCGATATTTCCTCACAGACGATGACGGTAAGATACGGGCTGTCGTATTACCGATGGAGCGTTTCCACCGCCCGCAAAGGCTATATCACGCCACGCGGCAGCTATCGTCCACAGCGGACGGCCCGGATGTGGTATTCGCGCAAATACGACATGTCGCCGATGCCCTATTCGGTGTTCTTCCGCGGCGGCTATGCCATCCACGGCACCGGCGCGATCCGGCAATTGGGGCGCCCGGCATCGCATGGCTGTGTGCGCCTTCACCCCAGCAACGCGGCCGCATTCTATTCGATGGTGCGCAAGGCCGGCTTCGGCAATACGCGGATCCTCGTGACGAATTAGGGTCTGCTCCTCGGCCGCAACAAAAAACCCGCCGGAGCGGGCGGGTTCGCCGGAGCCAAATAGCACCATAGCGAAATTAGTAGCATAGCTGCCGGCACAAAGCAAGAACAAAATAAGGCTTGTGCCCAAAAAAGATGGTGCGCTCAGACGGCTTTGTGGCGCATTGTCGCCGGCCGACGCTTTTTGCGGCCGCTGATCTCCCAGCGCTTGTGGAACCACATCCACTGGCCGGGGTCTTCGCGCACCCAGCGCTCGACGACGTCGTTGAGAAGCTGGGTGGTGGCGGGGACGTCGACACTGCCGCCGGCGGTGCGCGGCAAGGTGAGCTTGTCCTCGATCTCGAGCAGGAAACGATTGTTCGGCAAGCGCACGCAGCGCGCCGGGTAGACATCGCAATCGTAGTGCCTCGCCAGGGTGCCGAGGACCCGGTTGCTCTCGCAGGGGCGGCCGAAGAATGTCGTCTCGAGCCCGCCGGTGAATTTCTGGTCGACCAGCACGCCGATATTGCCGCCCTTCTCCAGGACGGCCGCAAGCGCGAACGAGGCACCCGTCGAAGATGGCAGCAGCGATCCCATGCTCGAGCGGCGGGTCGAGAGGATGTAGTCGGCGAGGTAAGGGTTGTTGGGCGGGCGAAACAGCGCCGTGATGTTCATGCCGAAGGTCGCCGCCGCCACCGGCAGCAGCTCGAAATTGCCGAGATGCCCGGTGAAGACGATATGCGGCTTGTCCTCGCCCGCGATGCGCACGAAATGCTCCACGCCCTTGACCTCGACACGGCCCGGCTTCGTCGCAGTGGGATCGTAGTCGAACAAAGCATCGAGAAAAATGTATTCGGCGGCCAGGCGGGCCATGTTGCCCCACATGTCGGAAGCGATCGCTTCGATCTCGGCATCGCTTTTTTCCGGATAGGCCTGGCGCAGATTGTCGACCGCAACCTGATGGCGCGCCACCCAAGGGCCGATGCGGCGGGCGGCGCGGTCGGCAAAATTGAGCGCGCTGTCGGGCGGCAGCAGGCGCAGCGCGGAGATGATGATCATCGCGACGCGCGCGACCAGCCAGTAGTTGAACTGGCGAAGCCGCCTGCCATAGCGGAATCCCAGGTCCCTGCGGATCTTCTTGAAGGCGTTGCCGATCATTCTCAGCCGACGCGCAGGATGATCTTGCCGAAGACGTCGCGGCCTTCCATGCGTTTCAGCGCCGCATCGATGCCGTCGAAGCCGACCTCGGTGTCGATCACCGGCGCGACCAGGCCCGCCGCCATCTTCTGCATGGCGTCGGCCATGTTTTCCATGCGGCAGCCGAACGAGCCGAGCAGCTTCAGCTGCTGCTGGAACAACTGCATCAAATTGATCTGCGTCGACACGCCGGAGGTCGAGCCGCAGGTGACCAGCCGGCCGCCGCGTTTGAGGCACAGCATGGACGCGGCAAAGGTGTCGGCGCCGACATGCTCGAACACCACGTCGACGCCCTTCTTCTTGGTCAGCTTGCGCACGACGCCCTCGAAGCGGTCGTCGCGGTAATTGATGACGTGGTCGGCGCCGAGCGCCCTGGCCTTGTCGATCTTGTCGTTCGAGCCGACGGTGGTGATGACCGTGCAGCCCATCTTCTTGGCCAGCTGAATGGCGGCGGAGCCGATGCCGGAGCCGCCGGCATGGACCAGTATCGTCTCGCCGGGCTGCAGCCGGGCATTGTCGAACAGCATGTGCTCGACCGTGCCGAAGGTGACAGGCGCCACCGCCGCGCCGATTTCGCTCACGCCTGGCGGGGCGGGGACCAGAAGGCGCGCCGGCAGGTTGATCTTTTCCTGCGCAAAACCGTCGAGATGGAAGCCGTGAACGCCCGAAACATGCTCGCAGAGATTGTCACGGCCTTCGCGGCAGGCGCGGCAAAGCCCGCAGGTGCGGGCGCCATAGATCGACACCAACTGTCCGGGCACAAGGCTGGAAACGCCGGGGCCGACCGCCTCGACCTCGCCTGACGCCTCGGCGCCGACGACCAGCGGCAGCTTGCGCTTGGCGAAGGCCATGCCCCGCCAGCCCCAGACATCGATGTGGTTCAGCGCCACGGCCTTGATGCGCAGCGTCACCTCGCCGAGCGACGGCGGCGGCGGTGGCGGCAGGTCCACCGTTTCAAGCCGGCGATCCTCGATAAGTTGCAATGCGCGCATGGTGCCTGTCGGTTCAGTCCGGCTGAAAAAGGTCGCTTAGACCGGTTCCCGCGCCATGACAAGGCAGGTGTTCTGGCCGCCGAAGCCGAAGGAGTTCGACAGGACCGTGCCGACCTCGGCGTTGCGCTTGGCGTTCGGCACCACGTCGAGCACGATCGCCGGGTCGGGATTGTCATAGTTGATGGTCGGCGGAATGACGCTTTCGCGCATCGTCATCAGCGAAAATGCGGCCTCGACGGCACCGGCAGCCGATAGGGTATGGCCGATCATCGACTTGTTCGACGAGACCGGCATTGATGAGATCCGCTCGCCAAATACCGTCGACAGCGACAAGTGCTCCATCTTGTCGTTTTCCGGCGTCGAGGTGCCATGGGCATTGACATAATCGATCCCGTCCTCGCTCAAGCCGGCATCGGCAAGAGCGGCGCGCACCGCCGCGATCGCCGGCGAACCGTCCGGCTTGGAGCGGGTGCGATGGAAGTCGTCGGCCTTTTCGCCGCAGCCGCGCAATATGCCGAGAACGGTGGCGCCGCGGCCAAGTGCTGCCTCCAGCGATTCCAGCACAAGGGCGCCCGAGCCTTCGGCCAGCACGAAGCCGTCGCGGTCCTTGGAGAAGGGTTTTGAGGCCTTTTCGGGGATGTCGTTATGGGTGGAGAGCGCGGACAGAAGCGAGAAGCGGATGAGCGCCTCGGCGGTCGCCGAGCCGTCGGCGCCGATCGACAGCGCCCTGTCGCATTCGCCGCGGCGGATCGCCTCGACACCGAGCTGGATCGCCGTGGCGCCCGAAGCGCAGGCGGTCGACAGCGTGATCGGCAGGCCACGCGTGCCGAAACGGTCGGCAAGCCGGTCGGCGATCGAGCCGAACTGGGTGGTCTCGAAGATGCCGAGTTCCCTGAGGCCGCGCGCTACCCGCAGCAGCCTCTCTGCACCGGTGTCGTGCGTGTCGGAATTGTAGAGCGAAAAGCGCTCGCTCCAGTCGAGCTCGACCGGCGGCGAAGCGAGGAAAAGCGGTCCGCCGAAATCGCCGGCATCGAGGCCGGCCTCCGACATCGCTTCCTGGGCGGCGGTTTCGGCAAGCTCATAGGTGAGGAGACTGGCGCCCTTGGAACTCGACGGCAGGAAATCGACCATGCCGGAGATGCGGGTGTTGAGATGATCGACCGGGAAGCGGGTGATCGGATGGATGCCCGATTTGCCTGACGTAAGTGCCGCCCAATTGTCGGCTTTGCCGACACCGAGCGACGTCACCACGCCGATGCCGGTGACCGCGACGATAGGCCTGCCCATATGGTCGTTCAGATTGGCCATTTGTTGTCCAAAAACCTGTTTCTCTTGGAGCAATCGGATCGCCCGAAAACCGCATCACACTTTTCGGTCCGATGCTCTAGGCGGCTTTGATCAGCGCCATGCCCTCGAATTGGTGATAGCCGATCGCCGTTGCAAGGACGGTCTTCGGGACGCCGGCAAACGGTTTTTCGACTGTGGCGTCGAAGACAGGGTAGGCCGCCTTGCGGTCGACAGCCAGGGCCGCCAGCGCAACGGCAAAGGGGAACTGCGCTTCCTTCAGGTGGCCGGTCAGCGTCGAAAAGCCGCGTGCGGCGATCGCCGGATTGGCCTCGAGTGCCGATTTCTCGGCGGCGGTCGCGGCATGGGCGCCCGAAGCGCCGGAGATCGCCAGCAGTTCGCCGTCCGGCAATGCGGCTTGCTTCAACAGCGCGGCGATCTCACCGTCGAGTTCGCCCCGCCGGCGCCTGGCGCGACCGGACAGGACCGGGCCGAGTTCCGCGTAGATCTTCCGGCCACGGCTTTCCGCGTGCTCGCGCTGCTCCAGGACGAGAAACGCGCCGCCGGATCCGGTCACCACACCGCCGCCTTCGGCGCCTTGCCTCTGCCAGACCGGCCGCCACGCGCCGCGATGCAGGTAGCCGGCCAGTTCATAGCCGAGCAGCATGTCGGAATGTTCGGTCTGAAAAGCGCCGCCAACCAGTATATGCGTCGACTGGCCGGAGCGGATGCGCGCGGCCGCCGTCTCAACCGCGGCAACGCCCGCACCTTCCTCGCCCATGAAGGTGCGAGAGGAGCCTGTCACCTTGTGGACGATCGAGATGTTGCCGGCGAGCAGGTTGGAAAGCTGTGCCAGAAACAGCGTCGGGCGCAATTCCGTGGTCAGCTTCTCGTTGAGCAGCACGTCGCGGTCATTGCGGCTTTCCGATGCCGCGAGAATGGCCGCATCGACCGCCTCGTCGCGCTCGCCGCCGCCGGCGGCCACCACCATGTCCATGGTCGCGCAGAGTTCGTCATTGCCCTTGATGCCGGCATCGTCGAGCGCAAGGCCGGCCGCATAGGTGCCGAGCCTCTGCCAGGTCTCCATCTGCCGCTGGTCGCCGCGCTTGGCGATCTGCAGGTTCCAGTCGATCTCCGGCAGCGGATGGACCGTATAGGGCGAGAAGCGCGAGGCCTCCAGAACCGGCTCAAGGCGCGGCTGGACAAGCTTTTGCCAATGCGCATCCGGACCCTCGCCCAGCGACGAAACAAGGCCGATGCCTGATATGACGACGTCGTGGGGGTTCATGGGAGGCTGTTGTGGGTCGGGCGCGTCAGGCGCTGTATTCACGTGGCGTTCTTGGCGGCGACGAGCGCGTCGATCTTGGCGCACAGGTTCTTCATGACGAAATAGTCGTCGGTCGAAGCCTTGCCGTCGTTGACCTCCTGCGTCCACTTTTCCAGCGGCACCTTGATGCCGAATTCCTTGTCGATGGCAAAGACGATGTCGAGGAAGTCGAGGCTGTCGATGCCGAGATCGTCGATGGTGTGGCTTTCGGGCGTGATCGTCTCGATATCGATCTCGCTGGTGTCGGCGATGATCTTGGCGACTTTGTCGAACGTGGTGGACAAGGGCTTTTCCTTCGATTGCGGGCGGAATCTGTCCGCATGTGTTTGGCGCTGTCTAATCGGTTTTTCCGGGCAGGAAAAGGCCTGATGCGCCGACCGCAGCTGGGATTGATGTTCTGGCAGAGCAATAGGGGTCGCTGGCAACCCCTCCCGGCGATATGCCCAAACCGTCCCATCTCTGGTCATTGCGTGTACCAATGTACCACGAAGATCTATGACCATAGAACGCGTGCAGACCGGGTGCGCCTGGAAAAACGATTGGCGAAGGTGCTCAAGGCCTTGGCTGAGCATCGCGACATGAGCCTGGGTGGACGGCTGGCGCATCGCATCCGCTATGTTCGCGTTACGCCGGATTGGCGTTTCGGATTTGTCGAGGTGGCCTGCCGACCGACACTAACGGACGCACGGAGGCGTCGATTACCTATGCGTTCACGGCCTTGAGCCCGGCAGGAGCATCGTATCTGTCCGAACTGACGGAGGACGCGTTCGCGGACATGATCGAGGGATGGAAGCTCCGTGTCGACGCTTGGCTGGTAGCGGTGAAAATCTGACGCCAGGTAACTTAAACGAATTGCCACCAAGGGTGGAATGTTACCTTCGTCTCGTAGATGGGAACGAGCAAGTAGCGGACAAAGCTGTCGCTCAGTGAGTTTTCCTGCGTTCTGTGCCTTGATGGGACAATTCTTCGCCGCTGATCGGAGCAACACCCGTGGCCATGCATTCCTTCCACATCCACATCCCGGATGAACAGATCGAGTACCTCCGGCGTCGTATCCAAGCGACAAGATGGCCGTCGTCGATCTTCGCATACGGATGGGAGGACGGTACTGACTTTGATTTCCTCAGAAAGCTTTCACGTTACTGGGAATACGATTTCAGGTGGCGCGATCACGAAAAACGTCTGAACCTGTTGCCTCAGTTTAGGGTCACGATAGACGGGTGCGACATCCATTTCGTTCACCAGAAAGGAAAGGGGTCAGCGCCCTTGCCGTTGATCCTCACTCATGGCTGGCCCGGCTCCTTCGCCGAGTTCGAGCATGTCATTCCGCTGCTCACGGATCCTGCCAAATACGGCGGGGATGCCGAGGACGCCTTCGATGTCGTCGCACCGTCGCTTCCGGGTTTCGGCTTCTCGTCCCCGCCGCGTCAGGCCGGCGTTAGCTCAAAGCATGTCGCGAAGCTGTGGCGGGGGCTGATGCGCGAACTGGGATATGATCGCTTCGCCGCACAAGGTGGCGACATCGGCGCCGGAGTCTCGACCTGGCTCGCTCGGCTTTACCCAGAGGACCTTATCGGATTGCACCTGAATTACATTCCAGGCAGTTTCCGCCCGACCCTCGGTCGCGGCGACCCACCTGTCACGCCGGAGGAGAAGGCATTCCTCGACAGTGCGGCGAATTTCGCCGCGACGGAGGGGGCCTACGCTTTTCTGCAGGGGACCAAGCCCCAGACGCTAGCCTTTGCACTGACAGATTCCCCAATCGGGCTAGCCGCATGGATTGCCGAGAAGTTCCGCAGTTGGAGCGACTGCGAAGGCGAACTCGAACGCGCCATCCCTCTAGACACGCTGCTTACCGACATCTCGCTCTACTGGTTCGGTAACACGATCGAGGCCTCGCTCCGGATTTACAAAGAGAACCGGCTCTGCCCCCTGATCTTTGGGCCAAGAGAGCGAATAACACCGCCCCTCGGCGTTGCAGTCTTCCCTCGAGAGCTTCCTATGCCACCTCGCTCCTGGGTCGAGCGAGTCTTCCGTGTCGAGCGTTGGACCGACATGCCGAACGGAGGACATTTCGCGGCGATTGAGCAACCCGAACTCCTGGTCGAGGACATCCGGGCGTTTTTCCGGCCGCTGAGGCTCCGGCCGGCAAAGTAGAGGACGAAAACCTCGCCCGTTGTCGCGGCTCGGAAGCCCTGATGAGACGTACCATCGCATTGGCTTTCGTTGAAAGCGCTGGTTGGTCCTGACTAAGAGTCAATGTCGACCTTGGACTCGATCAAGACCTCATCGCGGGTCGGAACCAGTATTCCGCTTAAGGTACCAAACGCTAGATTTCACTACTAGCGGACGCTTCAACCGGCGCAGTCAGAAAGTGACGCGGCCGAGTACTCGCAGGCCGTCGCCCTGCGGCTCGACGACCACGGCCTCGCCTTCACGCGGCGAGATCCCGGTCAATTCCTTGATGTTTTCGAGATGCGTGACCATGACCAGATTGTCGGAGCCGGAATAGCCGCGGATCTCGGCAAGGATCGCGGCAATCTGGTCGGCCTTTTCCTTTTCGTCGGTCTTCAGCAGGTCAAGCGGTGCGAACGGCTCCGGCTCGCTTTCGAAAGCGATGCGGGCGGTCTCGAGGCAGCGGCAATAGCGGCTGGACAGCACGCGCTCGACCGGTGCGGCGCGGGCGCCAAACAGCGCGCCGATCTTGCGCGCCTGTTGCTTGCCGCGCTCAGAGAGATTGACCTGGGTCGCGCATTTGCCGAGGTCGAAATTGGCGGCATCGGTGGTGCCGGTGACCATGGCATGGCGAAGCAGGACCACATGCCCGCCGTCGCGGAGCAGCGCCCAGCCGGCTTCCGTCGCATGGGCTGTGGCGGAAACGGCAAGCAACAGCAGCGCCAGCACAAATCGAAGCATCAGACATCCTTTTCGGGTGACCGGCAGGCAGGTCCCCGGTGACCGGCATATAGGGACGGCAAAGCCGGCTGAAAGACAAGCCGAGTGCAACCTGCGGCCGAGACGCCTATTTCTTCGCTATCTGCTTCTTCACCAGATCGATCTTGCGGTCGATCAGCGGGATGGGGAGTGTGTAGCCGGCTTCGGTAAAGCCTTGCTTGGCGTTCTCGAAGAATTCGATCGCCTTTTGGTATTCGGCATTGCCGCCGCCATAGCTGCCGCGGTTCCAGTGGACGTCGCCGAGATTGTTCTGCTCGAAGGCCCATTGCATCGGCTGGCCTTCGCGGGTGAAGACCTTGAGCGTCGCCTCGAAGGCGGCTTCGGCTTCGTCCAGATATTTGCCGGTCCGTTCGAGATTGCCGAGATTGATCAGGCAAAGCCGATCACCGCCCCCAGATTTTCCGTCGCGGTAACGTCCGCCAGTGCCCTGGCGCCGCGCATCGGCTCCAGCCCGCCGGCGCCGATCGGCGAGGCCGAGGCGGTGGGCGCCCGGCGCAGCACCGCATCCGCCGGAAACGGGTTGGTGCGGCAGGCATCGAGCAGCATGATCGTTACCGGCACGGTCGTCTTCAATTCGTCCATGACGGCGGAGATCGGCGCCAGGGCCTGATCGGCGTCCTTCAATGAAGAAACGTCGGCGTCGACCGGCACCAGATAGTTTTCGCCGCCGGCCTCGATGCCGTGGCCGGAATAGTAGATCAAGGCGACGTCGGCGTCCTCGGCATCCTCAGCGAAACGCTCGAGGTCGCGCTTCAGCTTTGCCGCGTCGCGGTCGGTGACGCTGCGCGCGCCGAAGCCGAGATCGGTCAGCATCTTGGCGATGTCGCGGGCGTCGTTGGCGGGGTTGGGAAGAGCCGCTATGTGCTGGTATTTCGACTGGCCGACAATCAGCGCCACGCCCTTGAGGCTCTCCGGCTCCGCGGCATGAGCCGAGGTCACCACGAGGCAGAGCATGGCGCCGACGAAAGCCGTCAGCCACGCCTGCTTGAAGAAGTGCTGATTTCCGACAAGGCCCATTCGCCGCGTGTCCCCCGACAACCCTGTATAGCGCTGGCATCCAACCATGAGCAAATTCGGGCAAGATCCGAGCAGCCGGATTGTTGGCCGGTACATTCGCGAGGGAAGGGCGATTGCGCCGCCGCCGGGCCTCGCCTATCACGGGAAAAATGTCTCCGCTTACCGAAACCGTCCTCTTCGTCTTCAGTCTCGTCGGGCTCGGCTATCTTGCCGGGTTGACCGGCTATTTGAAGCCGGCGAGCGGCGAGGGCGTATCCGAATTCGCCATCAACGTGGCAATGCCGCTTTTGCTGTTCCAGACCATGGTAAAGGCCGATTTCCACGGCGTGGCGCCGTGGTCGCTATGGGGCGCTTATTTCGCGGCGGTCGCGCTCACCTGGGCCACCGGCCATCTGGTTGTTACGCGCATCTTCGGGCGGGACGCCCGCGCCGGCGTCGTCGGCGGCGTATCGTCGTCCTTCTCCAACGTCGTCCTGCTCGGCGCGCCCTTCATCATCGGCGTGTTCGGGCCGGCCGGGTTCGAAGTGTTGTCACTGCTCGTCTCCATTCACCTGCCGGTGATGATGATGGCCTCGATCATCCTGTTCGAGATGTTCGGCCGCGGCGGCAGCGAGCCTGTGCATCCGGTCCGTGTCGTCAGGAGCTTTCTCAGGAGGGTATTCATCAATCCGCTGATCATCGGCATACTGGCCGGGCTGGCGTGGCGCTTCACCGGTGCGCCGCTGCCGGTGCTTGCGACGCGGCTGAGCGACGCGCTGGCCGGCACGGCCGCCCCGGTTGCGCTGTTTGCCATGGGGCTCAGCCTGCGCCGCTTTGGCATCTCCGGCAATGTAAGGCCGGCGCTGGCGCTGTCGGTGCTGAAACTGTTCCTGATGCCGGCGCTGGTTCTCGGCCTGGTGTGGCTGATCGGCCTGCCGCCATTGACGGCCAAGGTGGCGGTGATGGTCGCGGCGTTGCCGTCCGGCATCAATTCCTATCTCATCGCGGTGCAGTTCAACACCGGCCAGGCGCTGGCGTCGAACCAGATGACCATCGCCACCGCCTGTGCTGTCGTGACCACTGCGTTTTGGCTGACAGTGGTCGTCGTCGTTTTTGGATAAGAGCCCGGCTGCATCGCTCTCGCTTTGGCTGGCCCAAACCCTATATGCCATCTTGTGATTGCTTGCGGGGCTTGCCCTGGGCTAAGAGCAGTGGCTCTAGCGATGCTATCGCGCACGTCCATTCACGAAATCAGCGACCGGCCCGCCAGGTGCCGAACGGAGGCGAGATCATGCTTCAGAAAACCAGCCATTTCATGCGGCAGGCCAATCTCATCAATGGCGAATGGGTGCAGGCCGATTCAGGCCAGACGATCGACGTCAACAATCCTGCCACCGGCCTCAAGATCGGCACAGTGCCGAAGTCGGGCAAGGCCGAGACCCGCCGCGCCATCGAAGCCGCCGACGCTGCTTTCCAGACATGGCGCAAGACCACCGCGCTCGAACGCTCGAAGCTGTTGCGCAAGCTGCACGACGCGATGATGGACAATCAGGACGTGCTGGCCGAACTGCTGACCATCGAGCAGGGCAAGTCGCTGTTCGAATCGAAGGGCGAGATCGGCTCGGCCGCGTCCTACATATTGTGGTTCGCCGAAGAGGGCCGCCGCACCTATGGCGACGTCGTTCCGTCGCCCTGGGCGGACCGCCGTATCCTGGTGACCAAGGAGCCGGTCGGCGTCATCGCCGCCATTACGCCGTGGAATTTCCCATCCTCGATGTTGGCCCGCAAGCTTGGCCCGGCGCTTGCCGCCGGCTGTACCGCCGTGGTCAAGCCCGCGTCGCAGACGCCTTATTCTGGCCTTGCCTGGGGCGCGCTTGCCGAGGAGGTCGGCTTCCCCAAAGGCGTAATCAATATCCTGACCGGCGCCGCCGGTGAGATCGGCGACGAGATCTGTGCCAACCCACTGGTCAAGAAGATCACCTTCACCGGCTCGACGGAGGTCGGCAAGATCCTGATCCAGAAGTCGTCGGTGACCGTCAAGAAAGTGTCGATGGAGCTCGGCGGCAATGCGCCGTTCATCGTCTTCGACGACGCCGATATCGAGCGGGCCGTCGCTGGCGCCATCACCGCCAAGTACCGCAATTCCGGCCAGACCTGCGTCTGCACCAACCGCTTCCTGGTGCAGGCCGGCATCTATGACCAGTTCGTCGAAAAGCTCGCTATTGCGAGCAACGGGCTGAAGGTCGGTTCCGGCCTCGAGGAAGGTGTCCAGCAGGGACCGCTGATCGATGAGAAGGCGGTGGAGAAGGTCGAGGAGCTGATTGCCGACGCTACCGCCAAAGGCGGCAAGGTCGTCGCCGGCGGCAAGCGCCACGCGCTCGGCGGCTCGTTCTTCCAGCCGACGGTGATCGCCAATGCGACGCCGAAGATGCGCTTCATGAAGGAAGAAATCTTCGGCCCGGTAGCACCGGTATTCAAGTTCGAGACCGAGGAAGAGGCCGTAGCACTCGCCAACGACACCGAGTTCGGCCTGGCCTGCTACTTCTACACCGGCGATCTCGGCCGCGCCTTCCGGGTCATGGAAGGGCTGAAATACGGCATGGTCGGCGTCAATGAGGGGCTCATCACCACCCCTGAAGCGCCGTTCGGCGGCGTCAAGGAATCGGGCCTCGGCAAGGAAGGCGGCCATCAGGGCATCGAGGATTATCTCGACACCAAATATGTCTGCATCGGCGGACTTGGTCTCTAGAAGCCTGATGCGGTAATACCGAAACGACCCTGGGCCGCTTCGAAAGGCCAGGCTGGCATCGAGCAGCGAACTTGCGAGCATGGCAATGAAGGACGGCGAGGTTTTCGGCACGACGCAGGCGGGCGAGGCCGTCCGCCGCTTCACCATCCGTGGCGGCGGCCTCACCGCCAACATCATCGGGCTGGGTGCGATCATCCAGGATCTGCGTCTGGCCGGGCACGACGCGCCGCTGGTGCTCGGCTATGATCGTTTCGAGCACTATGAGACGGACACCGCCTTCTTCGGCACCGTCGTCGGGCGCTATGCCAACCGTATCCGCGACGGCCGCTTCACGCTTGCCGGCAAACGCTATCAGACCGAGCGCAATTTCCTCGAAAAGCACACGCTGCATGGCGGTTCGCAAGGTTTTTCGCGCCGGGCCTGGGCGGTTTCGCTGCATGGCAGGGATTTTGTCACGCTGACCCTCCACGACCCGGACGGCACGATGGGCTTTCCCGGCGCGCTCGACGTGACCTGCACCTACCGGCTGAAGATCCCCGGCACGCTCAGCGTCGAACTGACCGCCACCTGTGAGGAGCCGACGCTCTGCAACCTTACCCAGCATTCCTATTTCAACCTGGATGACGGCGGCGCCGGCGACATTCTCGACCACCGGCTGATGCTGAATGCCGGGGCCTATCTTCCTGTCGACGCCGATCTGATCCCGACAGGCACGGTCAAGCCGGTCGACGGCACGCCCTTCGATTTTCGCCAGGCCCGGCCGCTGCGCATGGAGACCGAGGGCGAACAGCTCCCCTACGACCAGAATTTCTGCCTCGCCTCGACGCGCGGGCCGCTGAAGCAGGCGTCATGGGCGCAAGGCGCGAATTCCGGGGTCGAGATGGAGCTCTGGACCACGGAGCCGGGCGTCCAGCTCTATACCGGCCAGTACCTGGCGCTGTCTTCGCCTGGATTGGGCGGGCGTCAATACAAGGCCTTTTCGGGCTTCTGCCTGGAGCCGCAAATCTGGCCGGATGCGCCGAACCGGCCGTATTTCCCGCAAGCCACGCTGTGGCCTGGGCAGATCTACCATCACGTGACGGAATACCGGTTCAGGCAGCCTTAGGGCAGGAGTGCCGCTGCCCAAGCGTACGACTCGAGCGTCGTGAACATGCCCAGCGCGGCGCCTTCGGGATGATAGTGTCCTGAAGGTTCTGCAAAAGCTCTGGAGAGAGAACAGCTCTTGGCCTGAGGCAAGGGGCTGCCATGGCACGCTGGTGACGTTTCGACCACCGATTCCCGTGGAAGGGGAGTGCCATGACCAATCGAGAAATTAGACTGAGCAGAGGGCGAGTTGAAAGGGTTGCTGTTGTCGGATGAGGACGGCTTTCGCAAGGACTTGCAGATTGTGGTGCAGGAGGCTTTGGAGGCCGAGATGACGCAGGCCATCCAAGGAACTTACCAAGGGCAATCAGTAACGCACTTCGTCGACCCGCAAACCGGCTTGAGTGTCATTCGCGATAGTTCAGGAAATCTCCTGTCTGGATGGAAGCTCAGTCCCAAGCAGTTAGAATATGTCTTGACGACCGGCAAACTGGGAGGCGAACTATGAGCAGCGTATCTGGCGAATACCGTGCGTTGGTTGAAACCTTTCTCGCAGGGGAAATAGATGCTCCTAAGTTGGTAGAATTTTACTTAAAGAAATTAAGGATGAGACGCGAGCCATCCCAGAGCAGGACTTTAAGGTGATAGATGAGATCTTTGCTGACATTGACGCATACACTTCCGATATCAGCTTGATTAGAGAGAATCCTAGATTTTATCTTGACGACGCACAACTGAGAGTAAAAGTTGCGGAGGCCCTAGACCGGCTCCCATGAGGCTTACCGGCTGCCCGGCGGACACGCCAACGTCATCGCTGAATGCAACGCCATTTTTGCAGAGCTTGACGCACACAACTCTCGAGATCCCTAGTCTGCGGCAGAGCTTCAGCCATCTGGCGGCTATCTCAGAACCGGCTGGAGCGTTCTTTCGGCTGAGGCGACTTCAAGCCCTGACAGGAGCATGCCGGATCAGCAGGAAGTCGCGCGGCGGTCTCCAGCGCGACCCGCGAGGCTGTCATTGAGAGATTGGGCAGCACGTCCTCCTGCAGCAATTTCTGGCGATTGCGATCCATATAGTCGTTGAAGCCCGCCGTCACGAACGCGCAAGGCACGAAACACGCGCCGATCTCGCGCGACAAGGTCGCCTCAGGGGCGATGGAATGGTTGAGTACATCCGCCCCCATGCCCCGATACGCCAAGGCTTCGGCTGGCGTTGTCAGCCGGGGCCCATAACAGTGGGCAGCCACCAACTGCTGTTCGATGCCATAAACGCGGCATTCGGCTGGCCAATGACGGCGGGCCGTTTCGACCAGAACCGCCGCACATCTTGGACACACGATTTGCTTGCCCGAACAGTCAAAGCTCTGGCGGTCAGGCAACAGTGAAAACGGGGTCTGCGTCAGTTCGATGATGTCGGCGGTCACCACCATGTCGCCCGGCTGGATCGCCTTGTTGACGGCGCCAACCGTCGAGCAGGCGAGAACTTGCCGTACACCCGCCCGCATCAATACCCAGAACGCGCGGCGATGACAGGAATGGTCAATATGGTCGCGGGGATTGCCGTGCGAATACATGCACAGAGCGCGCTTTGCTCTCCCGTCGGCAGTAATCGACGCGTCGAACTCGAGCAGCTTCCAGTTGTCGGTACGACCGAAAGGCGTTTCAAAACTCATGTCGCGCCGCAACGTGCGCACACCATCGAATTCGACATCTTCCGGGAAGGCAAGCCCCCAGTTTGCCGACCCGGTGATGATGGCCAACCCTACCTGAGGGATGTCCGTCGAATGATCCGCCAGATCGTCGGCTGCATGGTAATTGGTGGGCATGTTTCCAGTCTCGGTCAGGATTTTTGGCGAAGGGTCACAATCAGGACCACGGCCACGACGATGACGGTCCACAATGTCGAGATCGCCGCAATGGTCGGATCGATCTGATCGCGCAGCGACAGGAACATAAGCTTCGGCATCGTGCTGTTGCGACCGCTTGCAATGAAGATCGAAATCACAGACTCGTCGAGCGAAGTCAGGAACGCCATCAATGTCGCCGACAGCAAGCTGATCCGAAGTTGCGGAACGATTATTCCGCCAATGGCTCTGGCCCAGTTTGCACCGAGGCTGCGCGCCGCCTGAACCTGGTTCCAGTCAAAGCGGGCGAGAGCGGGTAGCAACACAATGCAGGCGACCGGAACGGCCAGCACCACATGTCCGACCAGCACACCGAATAGCGTTCCGATCAGATGTTGTGCGGCCAACACAAAGAAGAGACCGATCGCAAGCAGGATACCTGGGGTGATCGAGGGGGTCAGCAGGACACTCTGGATGGCCGCAGCGGTCTTTCCGCCCAGCCGGTTCATTGAAATGCAGGCGAGCAGCGCGAAAGGCACCGCGATCAACGCCGTCAATGTCCCAAGGATCAAACTCGTCCTCAGCGCGGCCATCCACGTTGCCGAGCCGAAGAAGTTCTCGTACCAGCGCAACGAGTAGGCGTGCGGCGGAAACTCGAGGAGATTCGATGCCGAAAAGGAAAGCGGCACCACCACGAGCGTCGGCAGCATCAGAAATGCCATGACAAGAGCGGCAAAGCTCCAGAGCAAAATGCGGGCGAGCCTGTTTTGCGGATAGGCTTCAAGCATGGGAGGCTTCCACGGTGTTCTGGGCCACCAGCCGGCGTGCCGCCAGCAACATCACACCGATCAGCGCTATGAGAACGAGGAGCAGAATGCCCAGGACGCTCGCCGATCCCCAGTCCTGAAAGGTCGATAATGTACGCTCGATCCGGGTAGAGAGCGGATTTACCTTGCCGCCGCCAAGCACCGCCGGCGTGATGAAAAAACCTATGGCGTAGATGAGGACGATGATCGAACCCGAGAAGATGCCGCCCGCCGAAAGCGGCATAATGACGGTGCGGATCACCTGCCTGAGAGTGGCTCCCATGCTCGCTGCCGCGCGAATGAGATTTGGGTCGATATCGCGCATCGCAGCATAAACAGGCAGCAGAAAGAGTGGCAGCATGTAGTGCACCATGCCGATGAGCGTTCCGGTGAAGTTGTAGACCAGCGGCAATGGCTCCGCCGTCAGGCCTGAACCGGTCAACGCCGCGTTGACCAGGCCGTCGCGCCGCAAAAGCACGAGCCAACCATAGGTACGCACCAGAATGGAGGTCCACAGCGGCAGCATGACGAACGCCATGAGCACGTTGGCCAACCTTGGTCTGACGCTGGCCAGAGCGAGCGCCAGAGGGGTGCCGAGGAGAATGCAGGCCGCTAGCGTACCCAAGGACAGTTCGAGGGTCGTGACGAGCGCCGACCATGTCAGTCCGCTCGAAAGGACCTTCTGGTAATTGCCAACGGTGTACTCACCTCCGGTGGTCAGGAAGGATTGCCGGATTATCCAAAGGATGGGCAGTATCGCCGCCAGTCCAACGATGAACAGCGCCGGAAGCGAAAGCGATAGAAAAAACCGCCGCTCGCGCCGTGCATCCACTGCGAGCGCCGGATCCCGGACGACGGTCACGCCGTCGCTCCCGGTATCGCGTGAACCTTCGCTGCTGGTGCATATGCGGTCATCCGCTGACCGGCGGCAAGTTCGGCGCAGCCGCCGGCCAGCGCTGCCGGAATGCAGACAAGAACCTCTTGCCCACCGTCAAGCGCCAGCGTCAAAAGCCAGTTCTCGCCGCGGAACGCTTTGGTGCGCAGTATTCCTTCGAGAGCCACTCCGTCTCCCCCGACGCGCTTCGCATCAAGATGGAAGCTTTCGGCGCGGATCATCAGCGTTTCGCGTGATGCTTCGGCGCCGTCGATTCTGCGCGCCGAGCCCGGGGCCACAATGTTGGCCTCGCCCATGAACTCCGCGACGAAGCGGGTCGATGGGCGATCATAAATCCGCTGCGGCGTATCTATCTGCTGGATGCGGCCAGAATTCATCACCGCAATCCGGTCAGACATAATCAGCGCTTCGCGCTGGTCGTGGGTCACATAGATTGTGGTGATCCGTAGATGATCATGCAGACGCCGGATCTCATACTGCATGGTCTCGCGCAGGTTCTTGTCGAGCGCCGACAGCGGCTCGTCCATCAACATCACGCGCGGTTCGAAGACGATAGCCCGCGCCAATGCCACCCGTTGACGTTGGCCGCCGGATAGTGCGGCAATATTGCGCTCCGCCAGGCCATCCAGCTTCACGCGGGCCAAGGTATCACGCGCCCGCTGACGCGCCTTCGCTCTCGGTACCTTGCGCAGCACCAGCGGATACGCGACGTTCGCCAGGACGTTCATGTGGGGAAACAAGGCGTAATTCTGAAATACTATGCCGATGTCTCGTTTGTTGGGCGGCAGGCGGGTGATGTCTCGATCGCCCAGGAAAAGTTTACCGGAATCCGGCCGGACAAAACCGGCCAGAGCCATGAGTAACGTGGTCTTGCCCGATCCCGATGGCCCTAGCAGCGTGAGGAATTCGCCAGCCTGAATGTCGAGCGAAACATCATCCAGTGCGACGTAGGACCCATAAGCCTTGTGCACGCTTTCGATGGTGATCGCGAGCGACTTCATCATGTGCTCCAGCCTTGAAGCGCGTCGCGTTCGACCGGCTTCACGCGACGCGCTTTAGGTTCTTGTTTTCATGCATGTCGTTGTCGCGCGCTGCACATTTTTGCGCTACATGCGTCAGAGCTGAGAGTCAGCGAGCCATCATTTCATCGAAGGCTCTTTGGGCAGCCTCGCCATTCTTGACCCACCATTCTGAATTGGAAAACACCGAAGTGCCAGCATTTTCAGGCGCGGTCGCAAGTGTCTTCAGACGGTCCTCGGGAATAAGGCCACCCTCATATGCCGCAGGATTGACTGGGCCATAGGCAATGAAATCGGTCAGCTTGGCAACCCGCGCGGGCTGCGTCATCGCTGCGATGAGCTTCATCGCGGCCTCCTTGTTCGGCGCACCCTTCGGCACCCCAAGGCAGTCCGTGCCGATGACCGAACCCTTGAACGTGTAGTCAGCCGCGCCGCCATCTGCTTTCACGGTTTGGGCGCGTCCGTTCCAGGTAACGACCAAATCCGCCTCACCGTCTTTCAGCAACTGCGCGGATTGGGCGCCCGAGGTCCACCACACGGCGACGTTTGGTTTAATCGCTTCAAGCCGCTTGATGGCGCGCTCTAGCCCTTCCGGCGTGCTGAGCACGGAATAGACGTCCGCCGGTGGCACGCCATCGGAGAGAAGCGCGATCTCGATCGAGTCTTGCGCATTGGCGCGCAACGCGCGACGGCCAGAAAATTTGGCAACGTCCCAGAACTCCGCCCACGTCTTTGGCGGGTTCTGGCCATAGGTCTTGGTGTTCCATGACATGACGGTGCCATAGGAATCGAACGGATAGCAGTAGTCGGACTTTGCGCCGTCCGGCACGGATTTCGGATCGATGATCTTGTAGTCGAGCGGCTCCAGCAGCGATTGCGCGGCAGCCTGCGCCCCTTCCGGCGAACCCAGGTGGACGATATCGGTCGTGACTGCACCCGAGGTAACCTGCATCTTCAGGGCGGCCAGGCCGTCGCTCTGCGTCTCCTCGCGGACATCATAGCCGAGCTCTTTTGCAGCCGGGTCCCACATGGCCTCCTTGATGGCGTTGCCATAGTCGCCGCCCGCGGTCGTGATGGTGACCGTCTGCGCATGCACGGGCAGGGCAGCCGAGATTGCGAATGCTGTTAAGGAAATGCGTAGCCAGGACATAGGTTCTCCTCCCCAACTTTTATGGAATATTGCTTGAAAGAGCCATTATTTTGTAATCGTAACGTTACGATTGCATCTGGATACGCTAGAGTCAAGCTGCTTCCTATGGGAGTTCGGATTGACCGGGATGTCGAATTCGGTAACGCTAAGGCGGTCAGCAAATCAGCCGGCGCTTTCGCAAATGAAGTCGGGCGAACAATGGCCAATCTAAAGCAGATCGCCGCGGAACTTTCCCTCTCGGTGACCACGGTGTCCCGCGCTCTGAAGGATGGACCGGAAGTGCAGCCCTCGACCATAGCCCGCGTCAAGGAGGCGGCTAAGCGGGTCGGCTATTTACCAAATCATCATGGTCGCGCGCTCAAAACCGGTCGAACGCAGACGCTGACGGCGGTACTCCCGATGGAGACACGAGACCATCTGTCCGATCTGTTGAAGCTTCCTTTGATCGAAGGCATGACGCTGGCGGCGCGGCAAGCCGGCTATAGTCTGTCCATCTATTCCACCACTCCCGACGACGATCCCGTTGAGAGTGTGCAGCGGCAGCTTCAGGCGCGCAGCGCAGACGGCCTGATCATCACACGCCTGGTGTCGGCTGATCCGCGCGTCAGGCTGCTGCTGGATCAACGCATGCCATTCGTCGCGTTTGGAAGAACCGACCTGGATATCGCCTATCCCTATGTCGATGTCGACAATGAACAGATTGCCTGCGAGGCGACCCGGCGGCTCATGGATAAGGGCTGTCGACGCATTGCGCTGCAACTTCTCGTTCCGGAGGACCAGGCGAGTGCCATGCGTCTTTCCGGGTATGGAAGGGCAATGGCCGAGGCCGGTATTCCGATCGACCAGTCGCTGATCGGTCATGGCATGTTCACCATGGAATCGAGCGCCGGCTGGTTCGATCGCTTGCTGGCGTCAGCAGATCCGCCAACGGGCTTGGCGTGCGCCAACGAACTGGGCCTTCTGGGAGCGTTGCACGCTCTCGGCAAGCGGGGTCTCACAGCAGGCCGCGACGTCCACATCGTCACCCGCGACAGCACGCGGCTGGCACGCTTCCTGCCGGCGAAGATCGGAGTTCATTCCGTCGATATGGCGGGTGTTGGACGCAAACTTATCGAAGTCCTGGAGAGCCGGATCATCAATCCGCTTGGGCCGGTGGAGACAGTCCTGGTGCAAGGCAGATTCGAGCCGGCCGAATAGTCCGGGCGGCCCTCAGGAGGCCACCTCGTCTTGAACCGGCCGGATCAGCGCCTTTGCGGCATCTGCCGGAACCGGAGCTCCAGGACGGCGATGTCCTGGTAGCGGTCCATGCTGCTGGGGTGAACCTGCTCGATTCCAAGGTCAGAACCGGAGAATTCAAGCTCATCCTGCCCTATCGGCGGCCGTTCATCCTGGGCCACGACGTGGCCGAACGGTTATCCGCGTGGGACCGAAAGTTCGCAAGTTCAAAGCCGGCGACGATGTCTATGCGCGGCCGCGCGATGGCCGGATTGGGACATTCGCCGAATTCATTGCCGTGGATGAAGCCGACGTGGCCTTGAAGCCTGAGAATCTCAGCATGGAAGAAGCGGCCTCGATTCCCCTGGTCGGACTGACCGCCTGGCAGACGCTTGTCGACAGGGCAAACCTGACGAAGGGACAGAAGGTCTTCATTCAGGCTGGTTCCGGCGGCGTCGGAACATTCGCCATTCAGTTGGCCAAGCACCTCGGCGCGACCGTTGCGACAACCGCGAGCGCGGCGAGTGCCGATCTGCTGAAAAGCCTCGGCGCCGATGTCGTCGTCGACTACAGGAAAGACGACTTCGAGAAAGTTCTGTCGGGCTACGATGTCGTCTTGAACAGCCAGGACGCCAAAACACTGGAAAAATCCCTGAGCGTGCTGAAAGCGGGTGGGAAGCTCATCTCCATTTCCGGTCCACCGGATCCCGAATTTGCCAGGAAAAGGGACTGAATTTGATGCTGAGGCTGGTGCTGCGCGTCCTGAGTCTCGGAATTCGGGCCAAAGCCAAGCGCCGCGGCGTGCAGTTTTCGTTCCTTTTCATGTGGGCGCACGGCGATCAGCTGAGCAGAATCACCTCTCTCATCGAAGCCGGCGCGATCCGCCCGGTTGTGGATCGAGTCTTTCCATTCGAAGCGACCAATGACGCCCTGGCCTATGTCGAAACAGGACGCGCCAAGGGCAAGGTCGTCATCAAGCTCAGATAGCAGGTGCCTCGAACGCACCCCTCAGCGTCTCGAACGGCGCCAGGGCGCCGCGCACCTGCACGACGGCGGCGGCGACGCGATGAGCGCGCAGCACGGCTTCTGCCGGGGCATGCCCGGCAAGGCGGGCGGCGAGGTAGGCGCCGTTGAAGGAGTCGCCGGCGCCGGTGGTGTCGACCGGCGCGGCGACATGCACCGCCGGCACCGATTGCAAGCCGCCGTTCCGGGCGATCAGCGCCGGCTCCTCGCCGTTCTTGACGACGACTTCGCCGACCAGCTTTCGCAGCCGTTCGGCTGTTTCCTGCGGTGTCGTATCACCAAACAGCACCTGCTCGTCGGGGAAGGTCGGCAGCGCAATGTCGGCGACTGCGAGCGCCTCGAGCATGGCGGCCTGTGCTTCCTCGCGCCGGCGCCACAGCCGAGGCCGGTAATTGGGATCAAAGGCGATCAGCGAGCCGGCCGCGCGCGCCGTGGCCACGGCCGTCAGCAGTACCTTGCGTGGACCCTCGTCGAGAATTGCCAAAGTGATTCCGGAAAAATAGACAAGCGCTTGGTTTTCAAGGCTTTTCTGCAATGCCGCTGGGTCCGAAGCCAACTGCCTTGCGGCCGCATCGGCCCGCCAATAGGTGAAAGAACGTTCGGCGCCGGTCAGGGTGATCGCATAGAGGCCTGGGCGGGCGCCCGCTATCACCGGGCTGGCGCCGATGCCGATGCCGTTTTCGGCCAGGAACTTGATCTGGTCGCGCGAGAACGGGTCGTCGCCGAAGGCCGACACGTAGGTCGCTGGCCGCTCGCCGCTCAAGGCATGCAGCGCCCATAAAGTATTGAACGTGTCGCCGGCAAAGCCCATGCGCCAGTTCGGCCCGGCCTGGCCCGAAAGCTCGAGCATGCACTCGCCAATCGAGGCGATGCCGTTTCCTGCCATGAAGCACTCCTCCATCCTGCAATTGCGGTGCTGTAGCTTTTTGCGGCCGGCAGCGCCATGCTTGGCGACGGCGGATTCTTGCGCTGGGCGCGATTTCCCACAGGGGCGTGGGACGCGATCTGCCCAGCGAAACGTTATCCGCAGAACA
Source organism: Mesorhizobium sp. M0340 (assembly GCF_040321535.1). Taxonomy (NCBI): domain Bacteria; kingdom Pseudomonadati; phylum Pseudomonadota; class Alphaproteobacteria; order Hyphomicrobiales; family Phyllobacteriaceae; genus Mesorhizobium; species Mesorhizobium sp. M0340. The sequence goes on from NZ_JAMYRR010000015.1 coordinate 60,642, forward strand.
GGAATTGGTTTGGCATCGTTATGGCGTTATCTTCTTGGAGGCCTTGGCCTGGCTGCCTTGCTTGCCGGCGTGCTGGCCGCCGTCTATCTGACGGCGCCGCATGCGCCGCAACCAAGCTCGGATGTAGGCCGTTCCAAGACGACGGCGAACAAGCTGTTCGTGGCGACTTTCGAGCCCGAGAAAGGCATCATCCGGCAGGGCGAACTGGAATCCTGGCTGCTGACGCTGAATACCGTCGACGGTGCGCCGGTGGAAGGTGCTGCGATAACGATTTCCGGCGGCATGCCGCAGCACAAGCACGGTCTGCCGACCAGCCCACAGGCGACCGATTACCTCGGCGCCGGGCGCTATCGCATCGACGGGGTCAAATTCACGATGAGCGGGTGGTGGCAATTGCATTTTGCCATTTCCGCTGCGGCCGGTTCGGACACTGTCGTCTTCAACGTGGTGCTGTGAGCCGCTGATGAGCCGGTTTTCCAGTCTTCTCGTGTTGGTGGTGGTGGCCGTGCTTGCCGGCTGCGGCAGACCGGAGTTCTCCGATGCCGAAAAGCAGACCATCGCCTCGCTGGCGCTATCCAGGCTGCCGCCGCTGAAGCCCGACACCACCAATCGCTTCGCCGATGTGCCGGCCGCCGCGGCACTCGGCTCGACGCTGTTCTTCGACACCGGGATGAGCGGCGACGGCACGGTATCGTGCTCGACCTGCCACAAGATCGACCGCCAATTCCAGGACGACCTGCCGCAAGCGGTCGGGGTCGGCCGCACCAACCGTCGTACCATGCCGTTGGCCGGCGTCGCTCATGATCCCTGGTTCTTCTGGGACGGGCGGCGCGACAGCCTGTGGGCGCAAGCGCTGACACCGCTCGAAAATCCGCTGGAGCAGGCCGGCAACCGCGCCGCCTTCGCGCATTACATCAAGGCCCGCTTCGGCGAGCGCTATGAGCGCATCTTCGGCCCGCTGCCGAACCTTTCGGGCGTGCCGGCCAATGCCAGCCCGCTCGGCACCGATGCCGAGAAGGCGGCCTGGAAAGCCATGCCCGCCAGCCAAGCCGAGGAGGTCAACCGCGTCTTTGCCAACATCAGCAAGGCGATCGCCGCCTTCGAGCGCTCGATCGCGCCGCCGCAGACACGCTTCGACCGCTTTGCCATCGATCTGGCTGCGGGCGCCGAGCCGAAAGGCGACGCCGCCTTTTCGCCGGAGGAAATCTTCGGCCTGAAGCTGTTCGTCGGCAAGGCCAATTGCGTGACCTGCCACAATGGCCCGCGTTTTACCGACGGCAGCTTCCACAACACCGGCGTGCCGCCGGTCGCGGGCCTGCCGCCGGATCGCGGCCGCGTCGACGCGGTACGCCAAGTCGAGGCCGATCCGTTCAACTGTTTCGGCGCCTTTCGCGACGGCGATGCCAGCGCCTGCCGCGAACTGCGCTTCATGGTCAAGGCCGGGCCGGAACTCGTTCGTGCGTATAAGACGCCGTCGCTGCGGGGTGCCGCCACCCGGCCGCCCTACATGCACGCCGGGCAGTTTTCCTCGCTCGACGAGGTGGTGGCGCATTATTCCAAGGCACCGGCAAGCGTCGAGGGCACATCCGAGATCCACCCGCTGCAGCTTTCGGACCGCGAACGCGCGGCGCTGGTGGCGTTTTTGAAGACACTGGCGGAGTGAGGGTGGCTCAGCCCGCTCTGTAGCGATCGGCTTTCTAAGTCCTTCACTCCGCCAACATTACCGCAACAGCGCTCTCCTACCGATCCTTCACCGTCTCCATCGCGACAAACGTCGAGGTCTGGGCAACGTGCGGCAGGGCGGAGATGCGCTCGCCGAGCACGCGGCGGTAGGCGGCGATGTCGGTGGTGCGGACCTTCAGCAGATAGTCGAAGCTCGACGCCATCATGTGGCACTGCTCGATCTCCGGCACCGCCTGCACGGCGCGGTTGAAGGCGTCGAGCGCGGCCGAGCGGGTGTCGGACAGTTTCACCTGGACGAAGGCGACATGGCCTTCGCCCATGCGCTCGCGATCGATGATCGCCTGGTAGCCCCTGATGAAGCCGTCTTTCTCCAGCCGTTTCACCCGCGCCTGCACCGGCGTCTTCGACAGGCCGACTTTTGCCGCCAGTTCCGACATGGAAAGCCGGCCATTGCTGCCCAGCGCCGACAGGATGTTCCTGTCAATGCGGTCCAATTGGTCTTCTGTCGTTAAAATTCTGGTCAAATTGGCGGGCATCAGCCGTCATGATAGATCAATCGACCTGCGCTGTCGATTTCTTTGGACCGACTGCGATCGGGCTTTGTGCTAGCTTTGCGCCATTCGGTCCGGCGACCGCCGGCCCGCTCCCTGATGCTTGCTCTACAGGACCGTCATGCCAGCGCTCGATGCCATCCGCCAGCAGATCCGTGCCAATTACCTGCCTGACGAAGACGAGGCTGTGAAGCGGCTGGCCGAGGCGACGGGGCTTTCAGGGAAAGACCGAAAGGCGATCTCGGCCCGCGCTGCCGATCTGGTGCGGGCAGTGCGCGGCTCGTCCGATCCGCGGCTGATGGAAGTCTTCCTGTCCGCCTACGGCCTCTCGACCAAGGAGGGCGTGGCGTTGATGTGCCTGGCCGAAGCGCTGTTGCGGGTGCCCGACACCGAAACGATGGACGACCTTATCGCCGACAAGATCGCGCCGCACGACTGGTCGGCGCATGCGGGCGGCTCGAGCTCGATCTTCATCAATGCGTCGACCTGGGCGCTGATGCTGACAGGCCGGGTGCTCGACGAAGGCGAGGGCGGCATCGAAGGCACGCTGCGCGCCATGGTGCGCCGGTTGGGCGAGCCGGTCATCCGCAAGGCGGTCGCGGCTGCCATGCGCGAAATGGGCGAGCAGTTCGTGCTTGGCCGCACGATCGCCGAGGCCGTCAAGCGCGGCCGGCCGATGACGCAGAAAGGCTATCTCTATTCCTTCGACATGCTGGGCGAGGCGGCCCGCACCGAGGCCGATGCCTTGCGCTATCTCAAGGCCTATGCCGACGCCATCTCGTCGCTCGATGCCGGCGCCAACGGCCCCGACATCCGCCAGAACCACGGCATCTCGGTCAAGCTTTCGGCGCTGCATCCGCGCTATGAAGTCACGCAGAAGGAAAAGATGCTGCCCGTCATGGCCGAGCGGCTGCTGTCGCTGGCGCTCGCAGCGCGCCATTCGCGCATGGGCCTCAACATCGACGCCGAGGAAGCCGACCGCCTCGATTTGTCGCTCGACGTCATCGAACGGGTGCTGGCCGAGCCGGAACTTGCCGGCTGGAACGGTTTTGGCGTCGTCGTCCAGGCCTATGGACCGCGCGCCGCGTTCGTCATCGACTGGCTCTACGAACTGGCGAGGAAATACGACCGCAGCATCATGGTGCGGCTGGTCAAGGGGGCCTATTGGGACACCGAAATAAAGCGGGCGCAGACGCTCGGGCTCGACGGCTATCCGGTCTTTACCCGCAAGGCCAACACCGACGTCTCCTACCTGGCCTGCGCGAAGAAGCTGTTGGCGATGACCGATCGCATCTATCCGCAATTCGCCACCCACAACGCCCACACCGTCGCCGCCATCCTATCGATGACGACGGACCGCGATACATTCGAATTCCAGCGGCTGCACGGCATGGGCGAAGCTCTGCACGAGACGGTGCGCAAAGCCGAAGGCACGCGCTGCCGCATCTATGCGCCGGTCGGCGCCCATTCCGATCTGCTCGCCTATCTGGTCCGCCGGCTGCTGGAGAACGGCGCCAATTCCTCCTTTGTCCACCAGCTCACCGACGAGGAGGTCGAGCCCGAGGACATTGCCCGCGACCCGCTCGAGACGGTGGAGAAACAAGGCCCCGCCGCCAATCCGGCGATCGTGCCGCCGTCGGCGATCTTTGGCCCCGGCCGGCGTAATTCCAAGGGTTTCGATATCACCGACACGCTGACGCTGGCTGCGATCGACAAGGCGAGGGCCGAGTTCGCCGGGCCGGACCGCTGGCACGCCAAACCGGTCAGCCGCGCCGCCGGCTACGGCAAGCAACGTCCGGTGGTCAATCCGGCAAAACCTTCGGAAGTGGTCGGCACGGTCAGCGAGGCCGGCGCCAAGCAGGTCGAGACCGCCGTGCGCATCGCCGTCGAGGCACAACCGGCATGGGCAAGACGCCCGGTCGCCGAGCGCGCCGCCATCCTCAACCGGGCGGCCGATCTCTACGAAACGAACGCGGTCGAGTTCTTTGCACTCGCCGCCCGCGAGGCCGGCAAGTCGCTCGCCGACGGCGTTGCCGAGGTGCGCGAGGCGGTCGATTTCCTGCGCTACTATGCGGCCGAGGCCGCAAATGCCGAGGCGGGGACCGAGGCGCGCGGCGCCATCGCCTGCATCTCGCCGTGGAATTTTCCGCTCGCCATCTTCACCGGGCAGATCGCGGCAGCACTCGTCACCGGTAATTCCGTCATCGCCAAGCCTGCCGAACAGACGCCGCTGATCGCTTTTCGCGCCGTCCAGCTGCTGCGCGAGGCCGGGGTGCCGGAAGACGTCATCCAGCTTCTGCCCGGCGACGGCCCCTCGGTCGGCGGCCCGCTGACCGCTGACCCGCGCATTGCCGGCGTCTGCTTCACCGGCTCGACGGAGGTCGCCAAGCTGATCGAAAAGCAACTCGCCGAGACCGCTGCGCCCGATGCCATGCTGATCGCCGAGACCGGCGGCCTGAACGCCATGATCGTCGATTCCACTGCGCTGCCCGAACAGGCGGTGCGCGACATCCTGGCCTCCGCCTTCCAGAGTGCCGGCCAGCGCTGCTCGGCATTGCGCATTCTCTACGTGCAGAAGGACGTCGAGAAGAAGATGCTGGAGATGCTGAAAGGCGCGATGGAAGCGCTCAGCCTCGGCGACCCCTGGCGGGTATCGACCGATGTCGGCCCGGTCATCGACGACGAGGCGCAAGCGTCGATCCGCGACTACTGCACCAAAATGGGCCTGCAGGGCCGGCTGATCGCCAAACTCGAAGCACCGAAGGATGGCCGCTTCGTTGCGCCGCACGTCTTTCGGGTCAAGGGCATCGAGGAGCTGGAGCGCGAGGTGTTCGGGCCGGTGCTGCATGTCGCCACCTTCGATGCCGACGAGATCGATGCGGTGATCGCGGCGATCAACCGCAAGGGCTATGGCCTGACCTTCGGCCTGCACACCCGCATCGAAGGCCGCGCCCAGCATTTCGTCGACGGCATCAATACCGGCAACATCTACGTCAACCGCAACCAGATCGGCGCCGTCGTCGGCGCGCAGCCGTTTGGCGGCGAGGGGCTTTCCGGCACCGGGCCGAAGGCTGGCGGCCCGCATTATCTCCGGCGCTTCCGCAAGGGACCGGAGGCCGGCATCCATCTTGCCGAAGGCCGCAAGGTGACGGCGACCGAGCTCGCCGACAATCTGCCGGACCCGGCGCTTGGCGGCTGGTCGACGCGGCCGGACCGCGTCGCCATCCTGAGGAAACATCTGCGCGGTAAGGGTGCCGCGGCCATCGGCGCTGCCGCCGCCATCGATTTCGGCCAGGTCGACCTGCCCGGGCCGACCGGCGAGGCCAACACGCTGTCGCTGGCGCCGCGCGGGCGCGTGCTGTGCCTCGGTCCCGACGCGGATACGCTGCTTGCTCAGACCATCCAGGCGCTGGCCGCCGGCAATGCCGTGCTCGCCGTCGCACCCGGCGCGCCGGCGGCGCTATCAGCGCTGACCGGCAAGGGCCTGCCGCTGGCGGCGATCGACGGCCGGCCGGACCCGGTCGAAGCGCGCTCGCTGCGGGTCGATGTCGTCGCCTTTTCCGGTACGCCCGAGGCCACGCGCATCGTGCGCAAGGTCATCGCCGAGCGCGCCGGCCCGATCGTGCCGCTGGTCAGCGAAGTCTATTATCCGGCCGCCTATGCGCACGAGCGCGCCGTCTGCGTCGACACCACGGCGGCGGGCGGCAATGCCAGCCTGCTGGCCGCGGCCTGAGGGTTTCGCCAGGGCTCGCGTATCGCCGGCAGCGGCGGCGCCGACTTTGGTGCCGGCATGGGGATGGTCGCTACCTGATACCGAGCGGCACTTCGAACTGCCAGGCCGAGCGACCGGCTCCATCTGGAATAGGGGGAAACGGAGAAGCCCGGCGGACTGCGTCGAGTGCGGCCTTGTCCAGCGCGGCAACACCCGAACTGCCCGTCAGCCTGGCCGACCGGACGCTGCCATTCGATGCGACGGTAAAGGCAACGGTAGCCGTGCCGGTGGCGCGCGTGCGTGTCGAATTGAACGCCCGCACCAGCTTAGACCTGATCTTGCCGGGATAGTTGGTGACGGTCGCATTGCCGACGCCTGATTTGCCGCCCCTGCTGGCGGTCAGGATCTTGCCGTCCTTCTTGCCGTCGGCCGCGCCGCGCGTGACATCCGTTTCGTCACGGCCGCCGGAGCCGGTCTTTTTCTTCTTGGAATCGGCTTTGGCAAGTGCCTTGCTCGCCTTCTTGCGCAAGGTCGGCTTTTCGGGCTCGTTTGGTTCGGCCCTCCTGGCCGGCCTTTTCTGTGCGGTTGCCTTTTTCGGCTGCTTGGGCTCCGGGCTGTCCGGCTTCGGTTCTTCCGCCGCGCCGACTGTCTCGGTCGTCTGAACCGTTTCGGCCGGCGCCGGGTCGGCTGGTGCCGGAGCACTCGTCTCGGCAGGCTCGGCCGTTTCGACCGCGCTGACTGGCGGCGGCACGGCATTGTCGTCGGCAGGCACCAGCCTGTCGGTCGCAAGAATGTCGGGCGATGGGTCCTGGCGGGCAGGCTGGACGGATTGGGCAGGTGCGGGATCGGTGCGATCGGCAGGCGCAGCAGCTTCCGTGGCGGGCTCGCTGACCGGCTCGACCACTTCTGTTCCGGAAGCTTCGGCCGCGCCAGTGACCGGCTGGAGCATCTCCGCCGCCGCAGTCGCCTGTGCCTCGACCGTTTCCACCGGTCTGGCGTCAAGCATCGTCACCATCGTCACGTTGGCCACGTCCGGGTCGTCTCCGACATCGCCGGCTGCCTGCTGCGGGTCGGCGCCGAGCAGCATTTCGCCTTGCTGGTCGGCACCTTCGATCCTTGGCCGGTCGTCCGGCAGCGTGAGAAAAGCCAGCGCCACGGCTACGTGGAATGCGCAAGAGCAGGCGATCGCCACCGTCCAGTTGCGGCGCCGCTGCTTCTGTCGCGCCTGCCGCATTGGCTCCACAGGCACCGTAGGCAGGTCGCCGTCGGCATCGTCGATGTAACTGTCTTCCGGTCTGTCGCGCAGCGAAACACGCAGCGCCTCGCGCGGGATGGCGAAATCCGGATCGTCCGGCTCCGGCGGCAGGAAACCGGCTAGCGGCCACGCCATGGTGTTTCGTGCGAAGGCGGGTTCCAGTCCCAAAATTCAGACCCCGAAGGCGATGCCGGTCCTGGTCTGCGTCTTCAGCCCGCGCATGCAGGCATTCGGCTCGGCGCCGGCGCATTCCGTGGCGCTGTTGATCAACACGCGGCTGAGCTTGCCGCAATCGGTGCCGGCAAGGTCGAAACGCGTCACCTTGGTCTTGCCTGCCGGCAGCTCTTTGAAATCGAGCACGGTCAGCCGATCGACGACACCGACCTCGTTGAACAGCGCGACCTCGAATGCCGCCTTGGACAGATCGGCACCGAGATTGTTGGTGACCACGAAGGTCAGGCGGCAGCCCTTGTCGGATGGTTGCGCGCCGTTCAGTTCTAGGTTCAGCGCCGGCGCTGGCTGCTGTGTCCATGCCGGAGCCGCCGCAAGCGATATTGCCAGCACCGCGGCGAACGGACGAAGGGATGCCGTCATGCCTGTCATTGTCGTCAGCCTCCAAACCTCATGGTCGCCGCCAGCTTCAGGGTGACGCCGGGCTCGTAGACGACGCTCGTCGTCGATGCGTTCAGCGGGTTGGCGTATTTGACGTCGAACAGATTGTCGGCGCGAAAATCGACCTTGAAATTGTCGGTCGCCTGGTAGCTGGCGAAGGCATTGACCAGCGTATAGTCCTTGGCTACCGCGTTGCCCTGCGGCTTGCCGTTGTATTGCACCTCGCCGCCGATGGTCAGCCTGTCCTCGAGGAAGCGAAACCCGAGTTGCCCGGTGACCTGGGAGGAGGGGACCGTGACAAGGTCCGCCCGTTCGCCTTCATAGGAGATGGTGTGGCCGTCGGTGACCGACGCCGACAGCCCGGCAAAGCCCCAGGCGGCGTCATAGACGCCCTCCATCTCGAAGCCGTGGATCCTGGCCTTGGCGAAATTCTGGTACTGGAAGCAGATCGGGATGCCCGGACCGAATGGGCAGCCGCTGGTCGGGTCGAACGGCGACAACGTCACGCCGTCGATGTAGTCGTCGACGTTGTTGTTGAAATAGGCCGCCTTCAGCCGCAGCGCGTCATCAGCCTCGATGACGCCATTGGTGCTGTAATTGACGCCAAACTCCACCGTCTTGCCGATTTCAGGCTTCAAATTCGGATTGGGGAGAAACGGGAAGCTGACGCCTGACGGATGATTGCCGCTGATCAGCGTCTCCGACAGCGACGGAGAACGGTAGCCTTCCGCATAGGTGCCGTAGAATTGCAGGCCGGCGGTTTCGAAGGGCGAAACGCCCACTGTGATGCGTGGCGACAGCCGGTTACCAGAGGTTTCGCCGACATCGCTGTCGAGCTTGTAGCTGTCGTAACGCAGCCCGGCGATGACCTCGAGCCAGTGCCAGGTGAGCTTGTCCTGAACGTAAGCGCCGGAGACGTTTCTATCGCCCGAGGGCGTGTAGAAACTGTCGCCGCCCGCCGCGCCGCCTGTCTCGACATCGTCGCCGACCCAGTCGCCGCCATAGGTCAACTCATGCGCGATTCCAACGGTCTCGAATCTCGACGTGTTCCAGATGTCGATGCCGGAAGTGCCGATATCGAATGTCGACATCGAACCCGCTGGCAGGATGATCGGAAGACCGGTGACCGGATCAAACCGGTTTTGCGCGACAAGGGTCGTCAGATCGAGCTTGGTTTTGTTGTAAGACGCGTTGATGTGGAGATCGAGCCAACTCCTGTCTTCGTCGGTGATGTTGTAGCGGGCCGTGAAGGTATTCGCCTTCAGGTCGGCGTCGTTCACCGGCGCACTGCCGCTGGTTTCGGTCCATCCGTCGTTCGAGCCCATCCAACCCAGCTTCAGTTCGCTGTTGTCGCTGGGGCGGATGGTCGTCTTGAGCAGCCCGCTCAAGACGTCGAAGCCGGTGCCCGCTACAGTGTCGCCGCCGCCGTGCTTGTAGTCGTCATAATCGCGGTAGACGATGTTGCCGAGCACGTCCCAATTCTCGTTGATCCGATAGGCACCGCTGGCGCTGGTGGTCCAGCCTTCGCCGTTGGTTTCGTAGCGCCCGGTCGCTGCTGCCGCCCAGGTCTCGTCGGACCTGAGGAAATCCTGCGCATCCTTGGTGTCGAAAAAGACGACGCCGCCGATCGCCCCGGAGCCATAGGTGTTGGCGACCGGGCCGCGGATCACGTCGACGGATTTGATTAATTCGGGATCGATGTAGAAGGTCGATTGCGTGCCATGATCCGAGCGCTGGAAATTCTGACGAGCGCCGTCGACAATGACGGAGACGCGGCCGAAATCCTGCAGGCCGCGGATGTTGATGCTGGAGCTGACACGCCTTGCGTCGGCCTGGACGGCGACACCCGGCACACCGAACAGCATTTCGTTGGGCGTCGTTGCCATGCGGCGCTCGAGCTGTTCCTCGTCGACATGGCTGGCTGAAGCAAGCGACTCGATCGCCGTCTCGCCGGTACGGCTGAGGATCAGGATCTTGTCGAGCAGCGTGGTACCCGCCGGGGCCGGCTTTACCTTTTCTGGCTGTTGTGACGGGTCAGTCTGCTGCTGGTCGGCTGCCGGTTGGGCGGCCTGCTGGGCGCCGGCCGGTGTGGCGAGCAGCGGGATCGCCGCCGCGCCGGCCAGCAACGCGGCCATTTTGCTTGCCATAGACCCCACTTTTCTTGCCGTCGACCAGTGTGCCAGGCCGCCGCCCGCCGGCCGTCCCCAATTCGCCATGCTGCAACTCCAAGAATCCATGTTCGATGCTGGCTGGCTTGGGGCTGGCTGGCATTTTTCATCGCGTCCGGCGCCTTAAATGTTGACTCATTTACTCCGGTATTGCACTGCTAGATAACATGACCATTACAGTCAAGAATTGAATCGGCATTTCACGCAGGCGCCGAGCCAGATGCCCGGCACAGGAAAGGGATCGAACCAATGAACACGCACAATCCCAGCGACTTTCGCTATCGCGTCCGCCGTTCCGACGAAAATTCCATCCGTTTCGAGCGGGTCCAATCGGCCGTGAGAACGCTGTCCAGCAACACGCTGTTCCAGGGTGAGCACGAGATCGGCATCGAGCATCACGGTGCGCTGTATCGGCTGAAGATCACCCGGCAGGGCAAGCTCATCCTCAACAAGTAGGTGGTAGAAATGGACCAGCGCGTAAAACCCGCCCCGCACGAGATCCGGCGGGCACGGGCAGACAATCCGAAGATGCGCGAGCGCGACCTCGCCGCCCAACTCGGTATTTCGGAGGCCGAACTGGTCGCCGCGCATTGCGGCGACGGGGTCGTGCGGGTCGAGCCGCGTGTCAACGACCTTTTGACTGGTCTCGAAGCTGTCGGTGAGGTGATGGCGCTGACCCGCAACGAAAACGCGGTGCACGAGAAGATCGGCGTCTACGACAAGGTCGTCACCGGCAATCACAATGCCATGGTGCTCGGCGAAAACATCGACCTGCGCATCTTCCCGAAAGTCTGGGCGCACGGCTTTGCGGTGGAAAAGCGCGACGGCGCCGACATCCGTCGCAGCCTGCAGTTCTTCGACGCCGCAGGCGAGGCGATGCACAAGGTGCATCTCAGACCCGCATCCAACCTCTATGCCTATCAGAAGCTGGTGGCAGGACTGGAATCTCCGAACCAGGAACCGACGGTGGCGATTTCAGCGGGCGCGGCTGACGACGAGATCGAGCCTGCGGACAATTCGGCCAGCGTCGAGGATCTGCGCGACCGCTGGAGCCAACTAACCGACGTGCATCAGTTCTTCGGCATGCTGAAGACACTGAAGCTCAGCCGCCGACAGGCGGTGCGCATGGTCGGCCAGGACTACGCCTGGCTGGTCGAGAAGGATGCGGTGAACGCCATGTTCAACCACGCCGCTGGTGGCGCCATTCCGATCATGTGCTTTGTCGGCAATCGCGGCTGCATCCAGATCCATTCCGGCCCCGTCGCCTCGATCAAGCGGATGGGACCATGGCTCAACGTGCTCGACGAGACCTTCCATCTGCACCTGCGGACCGACCACATCGATGAGGTCTGGGCCGTGCGCAAGCCGACCAAGGACGGCCATGTCACGTCGCTCGAAGTCTATGGCGCCGACGGCAAGATGATCATCCAGTTCTTCGGGAAGCGGCACGAAGGCGAAAGCGAGCGCGAAGACTGGCGCTTTCTGGCCGAAAACCTGCCGCGTATCCCAAGCCCGACCGCAGCCTGAGGACACGACGATGGTTCTTGTCTCCAAGCTGGCATCGGTCTCCAGGCCGGCGCTTGGTCCTGCGGCCGCCGTTTTCTTGGCATTCGCCGCGCTGATGACGGCTCAAGCCGCCGAGGGCATCGCGACTTTCGCCGATCGCTCGAGGATCGTGGCTATTGGTGGCTCGATCACCGAGATCGTCTACGCGCTCGGCGAGCAGGATCGGCTGGTCGCCCGCGATTCGACCAGCCGTTACCCCGACGCGGCGCTCAAGCTGCCTGACGTCGGCTACATGCGCCAGCTGTCGCCGGAAGGCGTCCTGTCGGTCAATCCGTCGGGCATCCTGGCGCTGCACGGCAGCGGGCCGAAGGAAGCCGTCGACGTGCTGAAGAAAACGAGCATCCCGTTCATCGAGGTGCCCGAGCGCTACGACCACGAAGGCATTCTAGAAAAGATCCACATTGTCGGCAGGGCACTTGGCGTGGGCGCCAAGGCCGATGCGCTGGCGGTCGAGATCGGCGCCAAGCTGAAGGCAGCTGAAAAGCAGACCGCCTCGATCAAGGAGCGCAGGCGCATCCTGTTCGTGCTGTCGATGCAGGGCGGCAAGCTGCTTGCCGCTGGCAGCGACACCGCCGCCGACGGCATCATCAAGCTTTCGGGCGGCATCAACGCCATCGACGGATTTGCCGGCTACAAGCAATTGTCGGACGAGGCAGTCATCACCGCCAGGCCCGACGTGATCCTGATGATAAACAACGCCGGGCCGGCCACCGCGGATGACGAATTGTTTTCGAACCCTGCCGTGGCTTCGACGCCGGCGGGTGCAGCCCGCACGCTGATCCGCATGGACGGCGGCTACCTGCTCGGCTTCGGTCCACGCACGGCCGACGCCATCCATGATCTCGCCGTCTCGCTCTATGGCAGCCAGGTCGCGGATTGAGCGCGATGGCCGATCATTCGATCGCCGGTGCGACGGGCATTATGGCGACGGCAGGTGACCGTTCGCGGCGTGCCCGCCTCGTCATCGTGCTACTCTGCGTCGGGCTGGTTATCGCCGTGCTGTTGTCGCTGACCTCCGGCGCGTCCGATGCCTCGGCCATCGGCGTCATGCACAACTGGCTGTTCGGCGCGTTGCCCGGCGACGCGGCGTTGAGCGCCCGCGACCGCCTGATCATCCATGACATCCGTCTGCCGCGCATGATTCTGGGCGTGCTGATCGGTGCATCGCTTGCCGTCTCCGGTGCCGTCATGCAGGGGTTGTTCCGCAATCCGCTGGCCGACCCCGGCCTGATCGGCGTTTCGGCCGGATCGAGCCTCGGTGCGGTCGCCGTCATCGTGCTTGGTTCGACCATGCTGGCGCCGCTGACTTCAGCGCTCGGCACGACGGCTTTGCCGCTGGCCGCGTTCTGCGGCGGGCTGGCGACGACATTGCTGCTCTATCGGGTCGCCACACGACAAGGCCGGACCTCGGTCGCCACCATGCTGCTCGCCGGCATCGCGCTGGCGGCGCTTGCCATGGCGCTGACCGGCATCCTGATCTTCATGGCCGACGACCGGCAATTGCGCGACCTGACCTTCTGGCAGCTCGGTTCGCTGGGCGGCGCAACCTGGCAGAAGATCGGCTCGGTCGGGCCGGTCATCGTGCTGGCGCTGGCGGCAATGCCGTTCCTGGCGCGCGGCCTCAACGCGCTGGCGCTTGGCGAGGCCACCGCCGGCCATCTCGGCATCCCGGTGCAGCGCCTGAAATACACCGCCATCATCGGCGTCTCGGCAGCGGTCGGCGCCTCCGTCGCGGTCAGCGGCGGCATCGGCTTCGTCGGTATCGTCGTACCGCATTTGCTGCGTCTGCTGATTGGCCCGGACAACCGCTATCTGCTGCCTGCATCGGCACTGCTTGGTGCGGTGCTGCTGCTTTTGGCCGACGCCGTCGCCCGCACCATCGTCGCCCCGGCCGAATTGCCGATCGGCATCGTCACCGCGGTCGCCGGCGCACCGTTCTTCCTGTGGATACTGCTGCGTAAGCGCGGCGTCATCGACCTGTGAGAGACCGTTTGGAAACTCTACTCTGGCGGCCATCTGATGCCGTTTTTCTGCGCTTCCGGTGCTCACGGACCCAAATGTCCGCTCCGCTCCGGTTCTCGAAACCACCACCATATGACTCGCCAGAGCGAATTTCGAAACAGTCTCTAAGAGGGTTTTTATGATCGAAACGCGGGATGTCTCGGTGGCGATCGGCGGCAAGCGCATTGTCGCCCATATCGATTTCGCGGCTCGGCCCGGCGAGGTCGCGGCCATCGTCGGCCCTAATGGTTCGGGCAAGACGACCTTTCTCAGAGCACTGTCCGGCGATCTTGCTTATTCGGGAGAGGTCACCGTCAACGGCCGCAATCTATCCGCGATGAAGCCGGTCGAGGCGGCGACGGTGCGCGCGGTGCTGCCGCAGGCGACGACGCTGTCCTTCCCGTTCACCGTGCGTGAGATCGTCAGGCTAGGCCTGGTCGGCGGGCTCTCCGGCGCGTTGCCCGGCGAGGACCAGCGCCTGCCCGAACGGGCGCTGGCTCGCGTCGACCTCGACGGTTTTGCCGGCCGCTTCTACCAGGAGCTGTCCGGCGGCGAGCAGCAGCGCGTGCAGCTTGCCCGCGTTCTGTGCCAGGTATGGGCGCCGGTGCTCGACGGCAAGCCGCGCTATTTGTTCCTCGACGAGCCGGTGTCCAGCCTCCACATCAAACACCAGCTGATCATCATGGACATCGCGCGTGATTTCGCCAGGCGCGGCGGCGGCGTGGTCGCCATCCTGCACGACCTCAATTTGACGGCGATGTATGCCGACCGGATTTTCGTCATGCATCGCGGCAGGCTCGCCGCTACAGGTTCGCCGCAACAGGTGCTCAGCGACGAGCTGATCGAAAAGGTCTTCGATTGCCGGCTGAAGGTCGGCGTGTTGCCGGCGGCAAACATGCCGTTCGTACTGCCGCAATCGGCGGCTTAGGCAATCAGAGAACTCAAGCGGCCGGCGCCCTTTGCACCAGCATGTCGATGCCGAGCAGGTGCCGCACATTCGGGCGCGCCGCCACCAGATCGGCGATCGTGTAGCGCGACAGCACGGCGAAGAAGGCGTTGAGCGCTTCGCGCAATGCCGAATTCAAGGCGCAGCTGTCGACCAGCGGGCATTCGGCGGCATCGTTCTCGAAGCACTCGGCCATGGCAAAGCTTTCCTCAGTCACCCGCACGACATCGAACAGGCTGATTGATTCGGCCGCACGGCCGAGCCTGACGCCGCCATTCCTGCCGCGCACCGTTTCGATCAGCCCGTGCTCGACCAGCGGCTGCAGAATCTTGAACAGGAAAAGTTCCGATACCGAATAGGCGGCGGCGATCTCGGGGATGCGGCTCAACCGTTCGGTGTTGGCGGCGCAATACATCAGAATGCGCATGGCGTAGTTTGTCTGACGGGTAAGCCGCATCGTGTCCTCACATAGCAGTGGTTGGCGTCAATATGGCCTATAGTTTGGAACAATTCCAGACTGGCGCTGCATAATAGATGAATTCCGGCGTCAAGTTTGCGTGCACAATTGCGCGGGCTGAAACCAGCGGCGCGCTTTCCGTGGCAGGCGGCACTAGATAAGTTCGCATACACGATCAGGAGCGGCCCATCATGTCTCGACCAGCCCCGGCAT
The DNA here is from genome assembly GCF_040321535.1 of Mesorhizobium sp. M0340. Classification (NCBI taxonomy): domain Bacteria; kingdom Pseudomonadati; phylum Pseudomonadota; class Alphaproteobacteria; order Hyphomicrobiales; family Phyllobacteriaceae; genus Mesorhizobium; species Mesorhizobium sp. M0340. The sequence continues at coordinate 75,806 of NZ_JAMYRR010000015.1, forward strand.
TTGCATCTGTCGCGTCCGCCCGGTTCGATGCCGATGCCAAGCTTTCGGCGCTCAGGCGCACCAAGTTCGTTGCCGCCGCGGCACTTGCGTTTTGCGTGCTGGTCTTTGCGGTGGCGAAATCGCTCGAGAGCCGGCATGCGTGGCTGGGCTTCGTCGCCGCTTTCGCCGAGGCGGCGACGATCGGCGGGCTGGCCGACTGGTATGCGGTGGTGGCGCTGTTTCGGCGGCCGCTTGGCCTGCCGATCCCGCATACGGCCATCATCCCGGAAAACCAGAACCGCATCGCCGACAATCTCGGCCGCTTCATCGAGGTCAATTTCCTGGCGCCGGAACCGGTGCGCGAAAAGCTCGCCGAGGTGGACTTTTCGGCGCTGGTCGCGGACTGGCTGGCCGACCCGAACCGCGCCGCCGATTTGTCGCGTTTCGTTGGCCGGCTGGTGCCGCAGACGCTGGCAGCGGTCGAGCAATCCGGGCTGCGCGGATTCGTCACCAGCCGCATGCTGGAGCAGATCGAGAAGGTACCGCTGGCGCCGCTTGCCGCCGAGCTGCTGTCGGCGCTGACCGACGATCGCCGCCACCAGAAATTATTCGACGAGTTCACCAAGGTGGTCGGCCGCTTCCTGAGCGACGAGCAGGCGCTGGCGACGATGCGCGAGAAGATCCGCGAGGAACTGCCGTCGCTGTTCAACCTGTTTCGCGCCGACGCCTATCTGTTGAAGAAGATCGTTGCGTCGGCCGGCTCGCTGCTCGATGAGGTGCGGGCCGATCCGCACCACCCGATGCGAGCCGAATTCGACCTTTTCGTCGAAACCTTCGTCGAGCGGTTGAGGACATCCAAACAATATGCCAGGCGCGCCGAAAAGCTGAAGCGCGATTTCCTTGCCCGGCCAGAGCTCAGCGCGTTGGCCGGCGATATGTGGGACAGCCTGCGGCTGTTCATCGAACAGGACGCCAAGGCGCCGAATTCGATGATCCGCGACCATCTCGCCACCATGTTCGTCGAGGTCGGCCGCCATCTTGCCGACGACGCGCAGATCAGGGCCGACATGAACCAGGGCTTCATCGTGGCGCTGGCCTCCTTCGTCGAAAGCCAGAAAAGCGGCGTGTCGAAGTTCATCGCCGACCAGGTCAAGCGCTGGGACCTCGCGCAACTGACGAGGCTTATAGAAATGAACATCGGCAAGGACCTGCAATATATCCGCTTCAACGGCATGATCATCGGTGGCCTTGCCGGGCTCGTGCTCTACATTGCCGAACGGCTGTTTCTCGTCGGCTGACTCGTCCGAATGGACCGCTGAGCTTCGCTGCACTATCTTCGGTGCAGTGGCGGCGTTCACGGCAACAGGGGGGGAGAGAACCAGCATGGCAAAACGACCGGAGTCTGAGTCCTTCATCGACATGTTCGGCAAGTTCGGCCGCGACCTGAAGCTGCCGAATGTCGACGTCGAGGCGATCCTCGCCCACCACGCCAGGAACCTGGAAGCGCTGGAGAAGTCGGCCAGGGCGAGTGCCGCCGGAGCGTCGGCGCTGTTGTCAAGGCAACGCGAGATGCTGCAGGACACACTGCGCGAAATCACCGACATGGCACAAAACTACCGAGCGTCCGGCACTCCGCAGGAAATGATGCAGAAGCAGGCGGCGTTCGCCAGGAAATCCTTCGAGACCGCGCTGAAGAATGCCGGCGAGATGGCCGAACTGGCGAGGGCGTCCGGCACCGAATCGATCGAAATCCTGCATCAAGGAGGCGATGGAGGAGATCCGCGCCGGCCATCATAAGGGGTAAGCTGTTCCCCGGCAGCACGCTTGCCGGCAGCGACGACCGGCGGTTCGCGGCCGAAGATTATGGGCTGGAATCGCACTGGCGAATTGACAGGGGGGGCCGGTCGTGGTCCGGAACAGGCAAGCGATCGGGAAAGCAGGAATGACGCAGATACGGCCGAGGACGCCGCCGACCTTCGAGCAACTCAGGGCGATGGCCGGGCAGGAGTTGGGCGTTTCGGACTGGACGTTGGTCGATCAGCACCGCATCGACCAGTTTGCCGAATGCACTGGCGATCATCAATGGATCCATGTCGATCCCGAACGGGCGAAGCGGCAAAGCCCGTTCCGAACGACGATCGCGCATGGCTATCTGACCCTGTCGATCATCGGCGCGCTGGCGCTCGAGATGGGCATCGTGCCCGAAAACACGCAGGCCGCGTTCAATTACGGTTTCGACAAAGTGCGTTTCGTGGCGCCGGTCAGGGTCGGCTCGCGAATCAGGCTGCGTACCACGCTGTTGTCGATGGAAGACAAAGGTCCGGGGCAGTATTTGATGAAGGCCGCCAATACAGTCGAGATCGAAGGCGAGCAAAAGCCGGCGCTGACCGCCGAGACGCTCGTCATGCTTTATGCACGCCGCAAGCGGGCAGGGGCCTGAGAGCACAGCCTCAGACCAGCAGGCTTCCGGCAGCGCAATCAACGCGACATCGCCTCTTCAAGCGCCCTGAAAATCCGGTCGTCGCCCGATTGGGCGACGTTGAAGCGCATGTAACGGCTGGCCGAACGGGACAGGCTGAACGCATTGCCGGGCGCAAGCACGACGTTGGCCGACAAAGCGTGACGGGCGACGTCCGCGGCATCTATTCCCTCCGGCAGCCTGCACCATAAAAACATGCCGGCCGGCTGATCTATCCACGGCACGATGCCGATTGCCCTGAGCCGAGTGCCGGTTTCTTCCATGGCGCGCGAGAGCCGCGCGCGCAGCAGATCGACGTGCTTGCGATAGAGGCCGTCCTTCAGCAGCATCAGCACCAGTTCGGATGCAAGTCGCCCGCTGCCAAAGGATGTGGCAATCTTGAGATCGGTCAAACCTTCCATCCAGTCGCGAGGAGCGGCGATGAAGCCGCAGCGCACCGATGCCGACAGCGTCTTGGAAAAGCTTCCGATATGGATGACCCGGCTGAGGCCGTCGAAGGCCGCCAGCCTGGGGGCGGGCGTGTGTTCGAAATCGGCGAAGATATCGTCCTCGATGATCGTCAGCCCCGACTGATCGGCGAGCTTCAGCACCCGATGGGCAACGACCGGGGACAATATAGCGCCGGTCGGATTATGGAGCGCCGAATTGGTGATGTAGAGGCGCGGCCGGTGCTCGTTCAGCGCCTGCGCGAACAGTTCGATGTCCGGCCCCGAGCGCGTGTAGGGGACGCTGATCACCTTGGCCCGATGGGCGCGCAACAGGGCATGGAAGTTGAAATAGCAGGGATCGTCGACCAACACCGTGTCACCCGGTTCGAGCAGGAACCGGCACAGCAGGTCGATCGCCTGAGTGCCCGATGCCGTCAGCATGATCTGTTCCGGGGACGCTTCGATGCCGTGCTCGGCCATGCGCCGCGCCAGCAGGTGTCGCAACGCCGGCAACCCGAGCGGCGTGCCGTAATCGGTCAGCGCTGCGTCGTCGGCGCGAGCCATCGTCCGCAGCGCGCGACGCAATCCGGCCTCGGGCATCCATGACGCCGGCAACCAGCCGCAACCCGGTTTCAGGACGCCGTCGCCGGCTTCCAGCGATTGGCGCGAGACCCAGAGCGGGTCGACAGCACGGTCAAGCCTGGGGCCGATCTCGGCCAGCGACAGCGGAGCCAGCGGTCCGGCGGCATAGAAGCCCGAGCCTGGCCGCGAGCGGATCATGCCTTCCGCCGCAAGACGCTCATAGGCTTCGACCACGGTGGATTTGGAAACCTGCATGGCCTTGGCGAAAGCCCGGATCGAAGGCAGCCGCATTCCCGGTGTCAGGCTGCGCGAGGCGATCCTGTGCCTGATCGTCGCCATGACGCTTTCGACAAGCGTCCGGCTGCCTTCATCTGTTGTCGTCTGCTCGTCCATCCGTACTGCTCGCCCCACCATGACAGTTTTGTCAAACTGTACCTGATTGTCTCTGGCGGAGCCATACGCCCGGCCCGATAGAGGGCGAAATCAGCGGGGCATCTATGGACAAAGCGGCGAGTAGCTGGGCGGCGAGTAGCTGGGCGGCGAGTGGCTGGGCGGCAAGTGGCTGGGTCAACGGGTTCATCGGCGTGCTGATCTTCAGCGGTTCGCTGCCGGCGACGCGCGTGGCGGTGATGGATTTCGATCCGGTGTTCGTAACGGTCGCCCGTGCGGCTTCGGCGGGCATCCTCGGCCTGGCGCTGCTGCTTCTCTTTCGCCAGAAGCGCCCGGAGCGGCGAGATCTGTTCCCGCTGGCGATCGTGGCGCTTGGCGTCGTGGTCGGCTTTCCCCTGCTGACAGCGCTGGCGCTCAAGCACATCACGTCGGCTCACTCCATCATTTTCGTCGGCCTGTTGCCGTTGGCGACCGCGATCTTCGGCGTGGTTCGAGGCGGCGATCGCCCGAAGCCGGCGTTCTGGCTGTTCTCCTGCCTCGGCAGCGCCCTTGTTGCCGGTTTTGCAGTCACGCAAGGCCTGTCGGTCTCGCCGCTCGGTGACATCCTGATGCTGGCCGCCATCATCGTGTGCGGATTGGGCTATGCGGAGGGAGCGGCGCTGTCGCGCAAACTCGGTGGTTGGCAGGTGATTTCGTGGGCGCTGGTGCTGTCGCTGCCCTTCATGCTGGCGCTGACGTTCATCACCATGCCGCCGTCGCTCGAAAGTGCCGGCAGGGGCGCATGGATAGGCCTGGCCTATGTTTCGCTGTTCAGCATGCTGATCGGTTTCGTGTTCTGGTATCGCGGCCTGGCGCAAGGCGGCATCGCCGCGGTCGGGCAGTTGCAACTGCTGCAGCCCTTCTTCGGCCTCGGGCTGGCGGCAGCGCTGCTGCATGAGCAGGTCAGTCCCGCCATGATCGCCGTCACCGCAGCCATCGTGCTTTGCGTCGTCGGTGCCAAGAGATATGCGAAATAGGTGCGCCAGCGCACTCTTGACTCGATACAATCGCGTCCAATTGATACCAAAAGCTGCCGACCTGGCGGAACGACGTCTCGAGGTGCCGAGTCGGCCAGAGTGGCACAAAGGCGCGAGGTGGCCTCACGTCGGCGTGGAGGAAAAAGGGACGATTTTGGTGCCTGGGGTCCAGAAGGTAGTCTTGTCCTCCGGCGGCGAGGTGGCCGTCCGGACGGCTGGTGACGCTTCCAAGCCCGCGCTCGTGCTGCTGCACGGCTTTCCCAGCTCTTCGCGGACGTTTCGCGACGTGATCGCGCCGCTCTCCGGCTGCGCCTATGTCGTGGCGCCTGACCTGCCGGGCTTCGGCGCGTCCGATCTGCCGCCCGAGCCATCGTTCGACATGCTGGCCGGCGCGATTGAAGAGGTGCTCTCGCGTCTCAACGTTGGCCGCAGGTTTCTTTATCTGCATGATTTCGGAACCCCGGTAGCGCTTCATCTCGCCATGCGCGCGCCGGAACTCGTCGAAGGCCTCGTTATCCAGAATGCCAATGCCCACCGCTCCGGTTTTGGTCCGCAATGGGCAGACACATTGGACTTCTGGGCTGCGCCGAATGCGGCGAATGAGCAGGCCGCCACCGCCCATCTGACCCTCGAGGGAACCCGCGACCAGTACGTCGCCGGGCTGCCAGCCGAGATCGCGGCGCGGGTCGATCCAGGTAACTGGATTGAAGACTGGCGGGTCATGTGTCTGCCGGGACGACTTGATCTGCAGAAGGCGCTGATTGCCGACTACGGCCGGTATGTCGACCGGTTCGGGGAAGTGGCTGATTATCTGGCGAAGCATCAGCCCCGAGCGATGCTTCTTTGGGGTCGCCACGATGCCTTCTTCGACATTGCAGAGGTTCAATCGTGGCTTGTGGATCTTCCCCGGATGGAGGCTCACGTCTTCGACGCAGGACATTTCCTCCTGGAGACGCATGCGCTCAAGGCTGCTGAACTGATGCTGGAGTTCGTCGCCGGCGGCTCAGCTAAGCGCGCTGGCCGCGGCGACCAGAAATAGTCGCAAGGATCAGCGCCGCCACTACCAGGGCCGTCGCCACCTGGAAAGTGACCTGCATCCCTCGTGCGGCTGCCGCAGGTGCTAATATCTGCTGACCGCTACCTTCGCTTCCGCCAGCCGATGCGAAGGCAAACACCGCGCCCATCACCGACGCACCGGTGATCAGGCCTAGATTGCGCGAGAAATTGAGCAGGCCGGAGACGACGCCGCGCTGGTCGGATGCCACGCCGGTCATCACGGCTGAATTGTTGGAGGTCTGAAACAGGCTGTAGCCGGTGCAGACGATGATGATCGGCACGATATAGCCGGCAATACCGAATTCCGCCCGCGACAGAGCAAAAGTACCAACGGCGAGATCGAACAGGCCGACGATCATCATCCGGTGCGCCCCGAAACGATCGACCAGGCGTCCGGCCGGCAGCGCCGCCAATGCGGTAACCAGAGGGCCGGTCGACAGAACCAGCCCGACCATGGCTGCGTCTAGCCCAAGCGTGCGCGACAGATAGAACGGCGCGACCACCAGCGTCGCCATCATGACGGTGGCGACGATCAGGTTCATGGCGAGGCTTGCGTTCAACGCCTGATCGCGGAACCTGGCAGGTTGGATCAAAGGGTTCTCGGTCCTTGTCTGCGCAATGACGAACAGCAGGCCAGCCACGGCGGCGGCAATCAGCAAACCGACATTGAGGAAACCAAAACTGCCGCGCCCAAGCGTTATGGCGAGCGCATAGGCGGCCAGCGTCAGAGCAAGTAAGGCCGTGCCGATCCCGTCGAAACCCCGCCGATCTGGCGTCTTTTTTCCGGCCGGCAGGACGCGCCAGGCGAGCGCGAAGGCCAGCGCCCCCAACGGCAGATTGATGAGGAAGATCGCGCGCCAGCCGAGGCCGGCGATCAGCAATCCGCCAAGCGACGGGCCAAGCGTGGTGCCGATCGCCGACATGGCGCCGAGCAGGCCCATGGCGCTGCCGGTTTTTCCCCGGGGAACCGTGTCCGCGACAAAGGCCAGCGTAAGAGCCATCATGACAGCCGCGCCGAGCCCCTGTGCCGCCCGTGCGGCGATCAGCAGCCAGAGCGTCGGGGCAAGCCCGCAAAGCACGGATGCGAAGGTGAACAGGGCAATGCCGCCGAGCAATAGCGGACGGCGGCCGAATATATCGGCGAGCCGCCCGGCGCTGACGACCAAGGTGGTGATGGCGAGCAGATAGGCAAGGACGACCCATTGCACGAGCTGGAACGATGCGCCGAACGCCTGCATCAGCGATGGCAGCCCGACGCTGGCGATGCTGGTGGCGAGCGACGACAGCAGCGTTGAAAGCGACAGGCTTGCCAATGCCCATCGGGTCGAGCGGGCGCTCACCGGGGCAACTTCGTCCCAGGTCTTTTCAGCGGTCGATGCCAAGGTGAACTCCTTTGCCGTCAGCCCCAAATCGGAGCTGTCGGAGGCTATTCCCTCACATGATGTGGCGGAAGGCGCAGTATTTGCATCTTATTCGTGCATGAAACGCCACATTACAGCTGAGCTGTGCTACGGTCCTTCCATGTCGTCGCCCGATCTCAATCTGCTTGTCGCCCTTGATGTGCTGCTGACCGAGGGAAGTGTGGCGCGCGCGGCCGGGCGGCTGCGCCTCAGTCCCTCGGCGATGAGCCGGACGTTGGCGCGGTTGCGCCAGGCGACAGGCGACCCATTGCTGGTTCGGGCCGGCCGTGGTCTGGTTGCGACGCCGCGCGCGCTCGAATTGCAGCAGCAAGTGGGCCGCGTCGTGCAGGATGCGGAAGCGCTGCTGCGTCCGGCCAGGCCCCTCGACCTCTCCGCTCTCGACAAGGTCTTCACGCTGCGCGCCAACGAAAGTTTTGTCGAGGAGTTCGCACCGCGTCTTGTGACCCGTGTCGAAGCGGATGCGCCTGGTGTGCGGCTGCGTTTTGCGCCGAAATCCGACAAGAGCGACATGTCGTTGCGCGACGCGGCGATTGATCTCGAAATCGGGGTTGCCAGTGAAACGAGCCCTGAAATGCGCATTCAGGTGCTGTTTCGCGACCGCTTCATCGGTGTGGTGCGAACGGGACATAAACTGAGCGAGGGCCCGGTGAGCCCGGAACGTTATGCGGCCGGTCGCCACATCAGCGTGTCGCGGCGTGGCCGCGAAAAGGGCCCGATCGACGAGGCCTTGAAACTGCTGGGTCTCCAGCGGACGGTTGCGTGCATGGTTTCCAGCTTCTCGGCCACGCTCGCCATGGCGCGCGCCTCCGATCTGATCGCCAGCGTCCCCGAACGGCACACGCTGGGCGCGCGCGCAGGCATGTACAGCTTCCCGTTGCCGGTCGACATCGAGGAGGTCACCATTTCGATGCTCTGGCATCCGCGGCTCGATGTCGATCCGGCGCAGCGCTGGCTGCGAGCCTGCGTGCGGGAGGTCTGCGCGTCGTTTCGCTGATCCAGAGTCGGGGCGTGATCTAGAATCTGGTCACCACGCCGATGCCGATGCCTTCGAAGCCGCCCATCGCCATCAAAGCGGCCGGCGCTTCCTCGAGGCTGATCTTCTTGCCGACCAGGAGTTCGGGTTTGAGCTTGCCGGTGCGGATCATCTCCATCATCGCCTGGTAGCGAAACGCCTGCATGCCGTGGCTGCCGCGGATTTCGAGCTCGAATGCGATCACCTTGTCCATCGGAATCTGCGGCCTGGCATGGTCGCCGAGCATCAGGCCGACCTGCACGTGGCGCCCGCGGCGGCGCAGGTTCGCGATCGAATTGAACGAGGTTGTCGGGTGGCCGAGCGCGTCCATCGACATATGCGCGCCGCCATTGGTGATCTGCTTGACCGCCTTGACCACGTTCGGCGTGTTCGCCGCGTTGATCGTCGCCACCGCGCCGATCTTTTTGGCAAAGTCCAGCTTCTCGTCGGTGAGGTCGATGGCGACGACATTGGCGCCCATGGCGCTGGCGATCATGATCGCCGACAGGCCGACGCCGCCGCAGCCATGCACGGCCACCCATTCGCCGGGAGTCACGCGGCCCTGATCGACGATGGCGCGGAACGAGGTGACGAAGCGGCAGCCGAGGCTGGCGGCGGTGGCGAATTCCATCTCGTCGGGCAAGCGCACGAGATTGGTATCGGCATGGTCGATGGCGACATATTCGGCGAACGACCCCCAGGCGGTGAAGCCGGGCTGGAACTGGTGCTCGCAGACCTGGTGGTTGCCCGACGTGCATTCGAAGCAGCGGCCGCAGCCGACGGCAAACGGCACGGTGACGCGCTCGCCGCCCTTCCAGCGGGTCACCTGGTTGCCTGCGGAGACCACGACGCCGGCCAGTTCGTGGCCCGGCACATGCGGCAGCCGGATGCCGTCGTCGTGGCCCATCCAGCCATGCCAGTCGCTGCGGCAGAGGCCAGTCGCCTCCACCTTGATGACGACGCCTTCCGGCGAAGGCGTCGGATCCGGCACGGTCTGGATCGTCGGCGCCTCGCCGAATTTTTCGAAGACGACGGCTTTCATGACAAGGCTTTCATAAGTTTCAATTCACCAAGGGCGCATTCGTCAGGCGGTTGTTCGGAGTTAGCTTGATGCCGGCGGCGTGTCGAGAAGCGGTTGCCGCTTTCGAAACCACTCGCTCGCTTCAGTATCCCACGGCCAGATGCCTTCGGTCGTAGGATAGATAAGCTGCATAACCCGGAAGCCCAGGCCGTCGTAGAACCAGATGTCCCAACCGAAATGTTCAGGATAGTGCTCAACATGGACCGAGCCGAACTGACAGTCGAAGCCGCCTATGAAACCAGACGATCGCCGCCCGATGCGGAAAATCTCGCCGTTGCACACCCGTCTGCAGTATTGGTTGATGACAGACTGGGAAAGCTCTGGCTTCAGCCCGACAACGACCAGTTCAGGAGCATTGAAATTGTGCTCTATCCCCACCGAGTAGCTGAAAGGCGGATGCTCGCCTTCTTCCAGCACATACAGAATGTGGCAGCCATATTCTTCGATATCGGCGAGCGTTTTCGCTTCATCTGGATCTTTGGCTTGTCTATTCGGCATCGATCTGGTTCTCCGGCGCGGCCTTCCGGAATGCCGGCAGCGCCATGCAGGCGGCATTGATGCGCGCGATCGTCGGGTAGGGCGTCATGTCGACGCCGAAGCGGGCATTGCTGGTGACCTGCGCGACCAGGCAGATATCGGCCAGCCCCGGCGTGTCGCCATGGCAGAATGTCTTGGTCTCGGGCGAGGAAGCCAGAATCTTTTCAAGCGGCTGGAAGCCTTCGTTGACCCAGTGCCGGAACCAGTTGACGACATCCTGGTCGCCGGCGCCGAACAGCGTGCGCAACGAGGTCAGCACGCGCAGATTGTTCACTGGATGGATGTCGCAGGCGATCATCTGCCCCAGCATTCTGACGCGGGCGCGGCCAGGCGCATCCTTGGGCAGCAGCGGCGGCTCGGGCGTGGTCTCGTCGAGATATTCGATGATCGCCAGCGATTGCGTCAGCAGCGTGCCATCGCCTAGGACCAGCGCCGGCACCAGCCCTTGCGGATTGACCGCGAGGTAGGCGGGATCCAGATGCTCGCCGTGGCGCAAATGATGCGGCACGTACTCGTAGGCCAAGCCCTTCATCTCCAGCGCGATCCGCACCCGGTAAGAGGTCGAGGAACGGTAGTAGTTGTGAAGGACGATATCGCTCATTGTGTCACGGGCTCGGTTGGCCGATGGTCAGTTCGATTTCGCCGATGCCGTCGACGCCGCCGGTGATCTTTTCGCCCGGCCCAACGGCGCCGACGCCGGCCGGCGTGCCGGTGAAGATCAGGTCGCCGGGCCTAAGTTCTACCGCCTCGCTGCAAATCGAGACGATGTCGGGAACCGGCCAGATCAGTTCGGCAAGGTCGCCGTCCTGCCTGATCTCGCCGTCGACCGCGAGCCAGATGCGGCCCTTGTCGGGATGACCGGATTGTTGCGCCGGGACCAGCGGGCCGCAGGGCGCTGAACGGTCGAAGGCTTTCGACCAGTCCCACGGTCGTGCCGCCTTTTTCGCCTCGTCCTGAAGGTCGCGGCGGGTCAGGTCGACGCCGACGCCGTAACCCCAGACATGGTCCAGCGCCCGCTGGCGCGGGATGCGAAAGCCGGTCTTGCCGATCGCGACGACCAGCTCGATTTCGTGGTGCAGGTTTCGGGTCAGCGGTGGGTAGGGGACCGTGGTGCCCGAACCGACTACCGCGTCGACCACTGCGTCGCCCGGTTTGGTGAAGAAGAAGGGCGGATCGCGCTCGTCATTGCCGAGCTCGCGGGCATGGGCGGCGTAGTTGCGGCCGACGCAGAAAATGCGGCGCACGGCAAAACGCTCCGGCGAGCCGGCCACGGCCACCGACGGGGTTGCGGGCAGGGGAAGGACGAAGCCGGTCATGCACTGTCTCTGTTCAGTGGATCTGTCGCCGGCACATTCGGCCGATTTGGGCAAACGGGCAAGGCATTGGATGGCGGAAGAGCAGGCCTGCCGCACGGTGCCGCGGAAATCGTCGGTCCATCCTGCTTTAGCCAGCCAAGATGGCAATGTACTATTTGGCAATAAGCTGGCCATGGTTGCCGGACTATTCTAGACCAGACCAGACCAGACCGAACCGAAGTGAAGCTAATGACCGCAGTCAACGATCGCGCCCGGTTCCTCATCATCGACGACCATCCGCTGTTTCGCGAGGCCCTGCACAGCGCAGTGCAGATGGCCTATCCGGAGGTCGATACGGTGGAAGCGCGCTCGATTGCCGAGGCGCTCGAGCTTCTGACGGATGCCAAGCCGTTCGACCTCGCATTGCTCGATCTCAGTATGCCCGACGTGCATGGCTTTGACGGGCTGCTGCAGCTCAGGACGCGTTATCCGCGCCTGCCGGTCGTCATCGTGTCCGGCTATGAGGAGCCGAAGATCATTTCCGAGGCGCTGTCCTACGGCGCGGCCGGCTTCATCCCGAAATCGGCACGCAAGAGCGATCTTGCCGCGGCCATCCGCTCGGTGATGGAAGGTGCGATCTATGTTCCCCAGACCTATGAGGACCGGCCGCCCGACGCCGACAGCACCGACCGCGCCGAGATGGTACAGCGCCTGGCCACGCTGACGCCGCAGCAGCTCAAGGTGCTGCAGATGCTGCGCCAGGGCCTGCTCAACAAACAGATCGCCTACGAGCTGCAGGTCGGCGAGACCACCGTCAAGGCGCATGTCTCGGAAATCCTGCGCAAGCTCAACGTCTACAGCCGCACCCAGGCGGTGATCGAGGTCTCGAAGCTGGACAATGCCGAGCTGTTTCGCGATCCGGCGGGGTTTTGATCGCACGGTCGTCTGCGAATAAAGACGGACTCTTCACGCCTTCTGTTGTTCTAAATTTTCATCAAAAAAACTGAACCAAGATAGAATATTCCATCTTTGTTATAGAAATGAATACTTCCTCCATCGTGCAGGCGAAGACCGCGGTCTGAATCGCTGTCAAACGTTTTATCGTAGTTGAATCCGACAGAGTTAATCATCAGATATTCTGCAACGTCGTTCTTGGTCTTGCCCGCGACGGCTTCAATGTCTGCAATCCAAATCCGGTGACAGCGCACCATGTTTCTTGCGTCGCCTGCCTTATTTTTCGTGGGTTCACGGCTTTGTCGATTTGCAGCGCAACCCGGTCAGCTGCGTTACTTAGTGCGGCAGACCGGGAACGATAGGGCGGGCGAGGCGAGCCATGCAGTCGATCTACGGACAACTACGGCCAGGCGAACAGTAGAAAAGTGCACTGTTGCCGTAATTGCATCTATTAGATCCGAACTTTCATTCCTGGCGTCATTGCTTGTTCCAAATTCTGCAGCTTGTCGCTTCAAGGAAGACGATTGACGTATTTCCTTACGAGGTGGCGCGTCTTCTGGTTGGCCGATCGGGACGATGACATTGATGACAAATACGGCTGTAATTATTATCGATCCTCGCTCGAGAGTGACGGCAGCCAACCAGAGCCTTCTGAGCATTGATTTCGGACGTCGACAAAAACGCCGCCGCCACAATTTTCCAAAGAGGAAACTGCTGGCCGCTGCCTCCAATTAGCGATCGAGCGATGATATTGGACGCTCGCTCAAACGGTTCGTCTAAGAGGATGAAAAAGCGGAAAAAATCTCTCACCTCGCTGAGAGGGTAGGAGCCCTTGCTCGTCTCCAAGAGCCACAGACCATGATCGTATCGCAACTGGAATTCTTGCACTGCCTACAAACCCTCAAAGTGAACAAGGACCAATATGCGAAAATCCAATAACGAGCGTTCGTCGTGTCCATTGTATACATGGAACACCTGATCCCTTGCGCAAAGCTAACGCCTCTGAGACGTCAAGCCAGCACATGCGCCAGCACGCCGCGCAGTCGCGCCGGCTTCAGCGGCTCATGTCGCAGAAAACCGCAGCCCCGTCATTCCATGCGACTCATACATGTACTTGAATTTATCAGAAACAATCATATGGAATCTCGTCCCGAAGTTGTCATTCAGGCGAAAAATATCAAACTCGGTCGAGAAACCATCAACAAGCCTTAGCTGATCAACGCGGTATATGTCTCCGTCTTCAAATGTTTCGAAAGTAGACTCGGAAAAGTCGAACCCTTTTATCTCCTCCATGGGTACATATATTTTCAAGTCGCCCCTATCCGTCTTGGCCGTATAAAAGAGGTGCTTGCTTCTCGAAACAATCGGACCAAACGCCTCGAATATCTCGCGCTTTGCAAACAAGACGCCTGGATGAGAGCTTGGTACGAAATCCGAGATATGCAGCGGCCGCTCGTCATCAAAGCGAAAAAGCAACTTACTTTTGTCGACAGGCCCAGCCTCCTCCATCTCGAGGAAAGCCTGGGATCCATTTGTATTTCCGTCGTCGACGAGAATACAGTAGTCTCGGGCGTTTTCTTCTATTCTCCAATACATCCTTGGCCTTTTCAAAATTTGGTTCTGCCTGATGCAGTTCGCCCATGCCCTCAGATGGGCTCAAGCCAGCAAATGCGCCAGCAGCGCCCTTAGCTGCGCGGGCTTCAGCGGCTTGCGCATCAGCTCGATGCCAGCGGCGCGGGCGGCGTTGGCGACGGTCTCCGAACCGTCGGCGGTGACGATCAGCGCCGGCACGGCGCGGCCGAGATAATCACGGACCTCGGCGATTGTGGTGGTGCCGAGGTCGCCGCCGTCGAGATGCTGGTCGGCTATGACAATGTCTGGCAACCAGTCGGTATCGCCAAGCAAGTCGAGCGCGTCACCGGTCGAGGTGGCGGGGCGCACCAGGCATTGCCAGCGCTCGAGCAGGGAGGTCATCGCCTGCAGCACCTCGATGTCGTTCTCGACCAGCAGCACCCTTGTGCCGAACAGACCGTAGCCGCGCGGCCGCTCCATGTCGACGGTGCCGGCGATTGGATCGGCCGTGTCGCCGATCCCGACCGGAACGTCGATATGGAAAATCGTGCCATGTCCGACCTTCGACGAAAACGTGACGGGATGGCCGAGTGCCGCGGCGATGCGGCGCACGATGGCCAGCCCCAACCCCAGCCCGCCGGCGGCAAGCCCGGCATCCGTCGGGATCACGCCCCGATGGAATTCCTCGAACACCGCCTCGCGCTGGTCGTCGGGGATGCCGCAGCCGGTATCGGCGACGTCGATGCGGATCGTGTCGCCGCGATGCCTGGTGCCGACCAACACGCCGCCCGAGCGGGTATAGCGCAGTGCATTGGACAGGATGTTCTGCAGGATGCGGCGCAGCAAGGTTCGGTCCGAACGAACGAGCGCATCGACCGGCCGGAACTTCAGCGTCAGCCCCTTCATCTCCGCGACCGGCTGAAAATCCGAGCGCAGAGACGAAAACAGCGTCTCCAGGCTGACATCGGTGATGTCGGGCTGCACGACGCCGGCATCGAGCTTGGAAATGTCGAGCAAGGTGCGGAGCAGGTCCTCCATCGTCTCCAGCGATCGCTCGACCTGGCGGACCAGGTTTCTGCCTTCCTCGCTGGTCTGTACTTCGGCAAGTGCCGAGACCGACAGATGCGCGGCGTTCAGCGGCTGCAGCACGTCATGGCTGGCGGCCGCAAGGAACCTGGTCTTGGACAGGTTCGCCAGCTCGGCGTTTTCCTTGGCTGCATTCAAGTCGATGTTCGACTGCTCCAGCCGGCGCAAGGTCGAATGCAGCTCTTCGGTGCGGCTGCGCACCCGGCTCTCAAGCGAAATGGCGGTCTGGAACAGCGAAAAGGCATTGCCTTGCTGGTCCATGGAACGCTCGACGCGGCTGATCAGCGCGGCGTTGATCTTCTTCAGTCTTTCCAGGTCGTCGATGTTCCTGAGCGGCATGCCGGATTTCCTACTCCGCCGCTTCGGCCGCATTGCGTTCACCGAAGGCGATGCCGGTGAAGGTCTGGTTCAGATGCATCGAACGGTACTGTTCGCCATAGGTGCCGAAGCCGAGGACGTTGTTGACCTTGTAGAGTTCCGAAATCTCGCGATAGACCTGCCGATTGCGCGCGTCGAGCCGGCGCAGCACGCAGTCGAAACCGAGGATCAGGTCGATGCCGCCAAGCCTTTCGCTGACGTCGCTGAGAGCGGCGCGGGTCGCCTCGACCATGTCCTTAGGCTGGGCGACGGCAAGCACGACACCATCGTCGATGGCGCAGAAGAACGACAGCGAGCCGTCCGCGTGCATCTTCTGGATTGAACGGCAGTAAAATTCGCCGCCGACTTTCACCACCACCGGGTGCGAGGCAAAACTCAGTGGCGTCAGCATCTGCGCGACGACGCCGACCGAGGCGGCATATTCCTCGGCGGCAATGGTGGCGTTGAATTCGCGCACGATGCGGTGGTCGGGATCGGATGCCGTCACCACCAGCTTCTCGTCGGTGGGAACGAAATTGTCGGTCTTGAACACGTGGAAAGGAATTTCCGTGGTGATCAGCACGATGATGGCGCTGTCGGAGGTCACTTTGCCGTTCGAGATCAGCCGCGTTGTCTCGAATTTCAAGTCATCGCCAGCCGACCCGCCGATCAATGGAATATCGTCGAGCCCCCAATGGATGGCGGAGGTCACCGCTTCTTCGGCATAAGACAGGCCGTCGATCAAGCAGAGCGCGAACGTGGTGTCGGCTCGCTCGTGCCCGAGGCGCTCGCGTAACGAACGCCTCAGCGCCTCGACTTCGCCGGTAATCCCGTCCATGCCCGATGAGGACAGATTTTCGACCATAGTGCTGGCTGCCGAAAACGAGGCGGAGGGAAGCAGCAAAGCCAGGATCTGGCCTTCCTCCAGCCCCTTGGGCGTTATCTCACCGGCCGTCGAGCAGCCGGCATAGTGGAGCGCCGGCGCGTGGGTCTTCAGCGCTTCCGACAGGGCGACGGCCTCTATGAGGCTCTGCGAGAAAAACAGGAGGGCGAACCCGGCGTCAATGCCCGCTGCTTCCGCTGCCACCGCCCGGGCGAACGCATCCGCGTCAGATTCGTCGGTGGTGAGCACCGAAAGGCCGCATGCATAGCGCGTCCGTGACTTGGCCAGCGGCTTCCTCCTCCATTTCCTCCGACGCTTTTTTGTGCGCGTCTGGCGCGCCGGCGTCGAGGTCATTGTTGTCTTGAAGCGGTGCTTTGGCAATCAGCCAACATGATGGATTTGAAGTTTCTACCGTTTGACGGCGTCAGCGCAGCCGCTCACGGACGGAAGCTGTGCGTCCCGTCGGGCGTGTCGTTATCTCGCACTTGCACAAAGTTGTAGTGCACTGCAATATGGCTGGGAATGCGGCCTTGAGCCCGCCTTTCGCAGAGGGGACCGGCATGACGGACATCTCCGCGACGCGTCTTGTCGTGGCCAGGCCTGTCGCCGACACATCGTCAAGGGCGAGGCTTGCCTATCTCGACGGCTGGCGCGGCCTGTCGATCGCGCTGGTGCTGATCGGCCATTTCTTCCCCGTTCCCGGCATCAATCTCGGCGTCCTGGGCGTCGAATTCTTCTTCGTGCTCAGCGGCCGGCTGATGGCCGAGATCCTGTTCGTCGAATACTATCCGCTGAAGAAATTCTTCAAGCGCCGGTTCTCTCGCATCTATCCGGCACTGCTGGTTTTCGTCGTCGTCGCGATGATCGCCTTGTCCGGCACGTTCATCGCCTTCAAGTGGAAGGCGGCGCTGACGGCGCTGACGTTCACCTACAATTACGCCGGAGTTCTCGTTACCCGCGCCGGCTCGCTCGACCATATCTGGTCGCTCTGCGTCGAAGAGCATGCGTATATCATTCTGGCTCTGATCAGCGTCGTCGTCCGTGGACGGTCCCGCGTCATCATGCTGCTCGGCGCATTGTCGCTGCTGGCCATGGCGAACGGCGCCATCTCCTACTGGGTGCTCGCAATAGGCTACGAGGGCACCTATTGGCGCACCGACGTGCACATCGCCTCGATCCTGCTGTCGGCGGTGTTATGCCTGCTCAAGGCCGACGACAGGCTGCCGGCGCTGCTCAAGGGGCCGCACGTTGCCCTGGCGGCCACAGTCGTGGCTGTGCTCCTTTTCATGGCTGCCGTGCCAACCCCCATTCACTATCTGGTCGCGGTGCCGCTGCTGGCGCTCGCCGTCAATTTGCTCGACTTCAGCAGCCGCTACCTGACCGGGTTTCTGTCGTCCCTGCCAATGACGATGCTGGGGCTGTGGTCGTATTCGCTCTATCTGTGGCAGCAGCCCTTTTATCAATTCGTCGACATACAAGGCAGATCGCCGTGGCTGATGCTGGCGGCGGCGTTCGCTTGCGCGCTGTGCAGCTACTATATCATCGAAAGGCCGGCCCGCTCCTGGCTGAACCGCAATTGGTAGGGCGAACGGCGCCCGCCGTTTTAGCCGGCGATCCGCCTTGCATAATACCGCACGGCTTTCCTGCCACCGTGGATTACCGCGTCGCCCACTTCCGCAAAGCCGAGTGCGGCATGGAAGGCGTCCGAAGCCGGATTGGGCGGCTCGGCATTGACTTCGCAGGTGACGATCGCCTGGCTGGCGCGTGACGCCTGCTCGAACAGATCCTCATACAGCCGGCGGGCATGGCCGCGCCCGCGCGCTGCAGCGGCGACCACGACGCGATCGACATAGACGAACCGCGGGTAACGATCGCGAAACCACAGGAAGTTCGGGCTATCGTAGCTGGCGTCCTGGTCGAAGGTCATGATGAAGGCTTCGAGCGAACCGATACGGCGTGCGTAAAACGCTTCGCCGAGCAAGAAGGAAAGGTGGTCGGGTTCGAGCCACGACAATTCGGCGGCGTGCTCGTTGTTGAGCGCGAGGACGGCCGGCTCATCACGCGGCGAAACCCGCTCGATCGGCAAACGCGTTTCGATCATGTTTTTTCTGTCTTCCGGGATCATGTCCGGACGGCGGCAATGGTCGCCGCCACCCTCGCCTCGTCGGTCACGGTGTTGCGGTATTCGCGGTCGAGATCGGTGCCGCCCATGCCGACCCTTGGGTTGCGGTAACGCATGGCACTCGGCACGTCCTTGAGCGCGGCGAAATGCATTTCGCTCAACCCGGTTTTCCTCCGCACCTTGCCGATGTTCTCTGGGTCAAGCCCGCCGCAGCCGAGGATGATGATGCGGTCGCCAGCCTGCCTGACAAGATCGGCGAGCAGGTCAGCGCCCTCGAGCGCCGTGTCGCGCTGGCCGCTGGTCAGCACGCGGCCGACCTTGCAGCGGATCAGTGTCTCCAGCGCCTCTGTCGGGTCGCGCGTCATATCGAAGGCGCGGTGGCAGGTGACGTTCAATCGCCCCGCCGCCTGCACCAGTTCGCTCATGCGCTGTTCATCGATCGTGCCGTCGGCATTAAGGCAGCCGATAACGACACCGGCGACGTCGGTGTCGGCAAGCGCGTGGACATCGGCGAGCATCGAACGATATTCGGCTTCGCTATAGAGAAAATCGCCGCCGCGCGGCCGCACGATGACGTGGAACGGGATCGTCGCCAGCTCGAGCGCCGTGCGCACCGTGCCGAAGCTCGGTGTGATGCCGCCTTCGATCAGGCTGGCACAGAGCTCGACACGGTCGGCGCCGGCGGCTTGCGCGGCCAGCAGGCCGTCTATGCCTTCGACGCAGATTTCGATCAGCGGCAGGCGAGGGCGTTCGGTCTCGGGCATGGGGGATCCGTTCATGATTTCAGCTGGCCAGCGGTAGCATCGGGCATGGTGCGATGAAAGCCGGAAGTGTTGGCTCAATGTGCTTGCGATCGCGCCTGCCATTCCGCCGCTTGACACATTCATAACTTCAGAGTTATACGTAAACGATAGCTGGTGGGTTATTGGTTCTCGTGGAGAGCGCGTTGGTGAACAGACCAGCCAAACCGCAAACAACGGGTCCGAAGTTATGACTGGAGCAACTACAGTCGAAACCAAATCCATTGTCGTCGAGCGTCTCATACCGCACGCGGCTGAAAAGATATGGCGCGCACTGACCGTACCCCATCTGGTTGCCGAATGGCTGATGAAGAACGACTTCGCGCCTGTGCAAGGCCATCGCTTCACCTTTCGCGCGACGCCGGTACCGGGCTGGTCCGGCGTGACGAACTGCGAGGTGCTGAAGATCGAGCCGCCGCGCCTACTCGCCTACAGCTGGGGCGACGGCACCGAATCCGACAGCGGTCTGAAGACCGTCGTGACATGGTCGTTGACGCCCGAAGGTACGGCGACCCGGGTGCGCATGGAGCATTCCGGGTTCCGGGCCGAGGACGAGCGCGGGTACATCGGAATGGGAAGCGGCTGGCCGCGCATTCTCGAGCGGCTTGAGCAGGTGACTGCCTCGCGAAGCTGAAGATCCCTGCGCTCGCCGCAACGCGGCGGCCGGCGAACTGACAGAGCCAAGGATGTCGATACCCCGGATGTTCGGCGTCCGGGTTTGCGAAAACACGCCTGAAGGAGGCCATTATACAAGCACGATTGAAAAACCCGGTGATGCTCATTCCCGGGCCCTGCAGGCGCTGCTCGCGCTGGACAAGTCGACGGAAACGGCCGATCTGTCCTATGTGACGCGCAAGCTCGTCCATTTGCGCGCCAGCCAGATCAACGGATGCAGCGTCTGTATCGATATGCATGCGCCAGAATTGGAGAAGGCCGGTGAAAAGGACGAGCGCGTCTTCACCGTGTCCGCCTGGCGGGAAACACCTTACTTCACCGACGCCGAGCGCGCCGCGCTGGCGCTGACCGAGGCGGCAACCCGGTTGGCTGACCGGCCGGATCCGATGCCGGATGCGGTCTGGGACAGGCCGCCCCGCACTATGACGAAAAGGCTCTTGCCGCCCTGGTCATCCAGATTGCCCTGATCAACGCATTCAACTGCCTCAACGCAACTACCAGGCAGATGGTCGGCGCCTGGGGCTGAACGGGGCCGGGTTCTCGAAAGGTCACATCAGATACGCAGCTTGTGAGCGTTCGCGCGCACGAAGTCGATGAAGGCCCGCAGCTTCGGCGGTACGAGGCGGCGGCTGGGATAATAGAGGTGGAGCGGCTCGTAAGCGAGACAGAAAGGCTCCAGCACCTTGACCAGCGCGCCTGAGGCAAGAAGCGGCGCGGCGAGGCCCTCGACCGCGAAGGCGAGGCCAAGCCCCTGCTCGGCGGCGGTAATGCACAGCGGAAGCGTGTTCACGACCAGACATGCGTCCGGCGTGAATGCGACTTCGCGTCCCTCCACGATGAACTCCCAGGGCGAAATCGCGCGGGTGAGGGCGAATGCGATGCAGCGATGGGCGGCGAGGTCGGCCGGCCGCTTCGGCGTACCATTGCGCGCCAGATAGTCTGGGCTGCCCACCACGACCATCTGCAAGGGCCCGCCCAGACGCGCGCCGATCATGTCTTTGTCGAGAAGCTCGCCGATGCGCAGGCCAGCATCGAAGCCCTCGGCGGCGATGTCTACGAAGCTGTCGTCGAAAATCAGACTAAGCCGCACTTCGGGATAAGCATCCATGAACGGCCGCATCAGTGGCTCGATCAGTAGCGGGGCGGCGATCCAGGGCAGGCTGAGGCGCAGCGTGCCGGCGGGACGGTCGCGAGCTTCGCGCAGTGCCGCACCAGCCGCCCGGATATCTTCGGCTGCCGGGCGCACGTGGTCGAGGTATTGAGCGCCAGCTTCGGTCAAGCCAACGCTGCGAGTCGTCCGATTGAGCAGCCGCACCCCCAGACGCTCCTCGAGCCCCTTGACCGCCTCGCTCAAGGAGGCCGGAGCGACGCCGAGCTCGGCGGCGGCGCGGGTGAAGCTTTTGGCCTCCGCAACTTTTACGAAGGCGACGATGCCGCTGAGCTGGTCGAGGCGCATTGTAAGGATTTTCCAAATAGCCCTGTCGAATTCTACTGGTTTTTCCGGTGAACAAAAGGCGTCATGTTGAGTCCGACGAACGGGCCTCTGTGTTGGGAACGGCTCGAACAGGGAAGGAAACAGGACCGATGACCAGGCTTGCTTCGCTCGCCGCCACCGCTCTTCTGGCGGTGTCTGCCGCCCCGGCGAATGCCGGGCCGCTGGAAGACAGCAACATCCAACTCGTCAAGGACTACTACGCAGCTTATGCGACCGGGAATCCCGAGGCCGTCCGGCCCTTCCTCGCACCCGACATCGTGTGGCGCATTCCCGGCCATCATCCGCTTGCCGGCGACAAGCGCGGGCCGGACGAGGTGGTCGCCTTCTTCCGCGGCCTGGCCGACGGCAAATTCAAGGCCGAGCCGATTTTCTTCCAGGCGCAAGGCGACCTTGTCGTCGATGTCCATCGCGGCTGGTCGAACGTCGGCTCGGGTCCCGAGATCGACCAGCTCTACGCCCTGATGTTCCGCATCAAGGACGGCAAGATCACCGAGGCACAGAATTTTTTGACCGACATGTACCAGTCGGACGCCTTCTACTGGGCGCATTACCTGCTGAAGCCACTGCCCGGCCGACTTGCTGGCGAGCGGTAAGACGGCGGTCTTTTTCGCTACGCGCCGCGCTTCTCACTCCAAGCCAAAGGAGACTTGCAATGTTTAAAGCCCTGACATTTGCTGCAGCAACCGCCGTAGCGCTCGCCGTCTCCAATACCGTCGCCGCACCCCGCGTCGAGCGCGTCACATTCTCCTCGCACGGTGAGCAGCTCGTCGGCGAACTCTATCTGCCCGATGATCTCGACGCGGCAAAACCTCGGCCCGCGCTGGTCGTGACCGGCGCCTGGATGACGGTGAAGGAACAGATGCCGGCCCGCTACGCCCGCGAGATGGCGGATCGCGGGTTCGTCGCCCTGACCTTCGATTTTCGCGGTTGGGGCGAAAGCGGCGGCATACGCCGCCAGTACGAGGATCCTAAGGCCAAGATCGCCGACATCGAAGCGGCGGTCGCCTATCTCGCGACCCGGCCCGAGACCGATCAGGACCGCATCGGCGGGCTCGGCATTTGCGCCAGCTCCGGCTATATGGTCACCGCAGCGGCCGAAAATGCCGCGATCAAATCGGTCGCCCTCGTTGCGCCCTGGTTGCAGGATGCCGAAGTGGTGGAGCAGGCCTACGGCGGCAGGCACGGCGTCGCCAGGCTTGAGGCCGCGAGCGATGCGGCAGAGGCCGCGTATCGCCGCACTGGCAAACAGGCGTTCCTGCCGGCTGCCAGCCTGTCCGACAAGCGCGCGATCATGTTCAAGGTGCCTTATTACACCGAACCCGATCGCGGCATGATCCCGGCCTGGCGCAACGAGGCCGATCCGGCCTTCTGGCGCGGCTGGCTGACGTTCGACGCCATCCAGGCTGCCACGCGTCTGCACCAGCCCTTTCTGATGGTGCATAGCGAGGCGGCTGCCATTCCGCAGGGTGCGCACAAGTTCTACGCGCGGCTGACCAGTTCCAGGCAGGAGCTGTGGCTCGACAACGTCACCCAGTTCGATTTCTACGATCGCGCCGCGCCGGTGAAGGCGGCGAGCGATGCCGCCGCCGCGCACTTCCGCGCGACGCTCGGCAGTGCAGGGGAGGCGGGACAATGAGCTTCGTCACCCGCCGGCATGTCCTGGCCTCGGCGGTTTCCGCTGCGATGGTTTCCGCCGTCTCGGCGCCCGCCTCGAGCGCCCCAGGAGATGCGCTGACGGTCAAAGACAGGATCACAATCGCCGAGGCAGTGGCCGGGATCGGCCTCTATGCCGACCTGCGTGAATGGAACCGGGTCAGATCCTATCTCGCGCCCCGTGTCACGACCGACTATACCAGCCTCTTCGGCGGCGAGGTCACGACCAGCGGCCGCGACGCGCTGATCGCGCAGTGGCAAGCACTGCTGCCGGGTTTCGACGCCACCCAGCACCTCATCACCAACATCATTGTCGAAGGCGCGGGCAATGATGCCATGGCACGCAGCCATGTCCGCGCAGCCCACTGGATCGACGGGCGGTTCTGGACGGTCGGTGGCAGCTATCTCCACCGGCTGGTGCGGACGCCGGAAGGCTGGCGCGTCAAGGCAATCTCCATCCGCCGCTTGTACGAAGAGGGGGATCGCGCCGTTCTGGCCGCTGCGGCCGACAGGGTAAAGGCGGAGGCCAAATGAGTGTTCGGGTTTGCGCATGCCCAGCCACGCGGCGAGGTTGCTCGGAGCATCGGCAACGTGAATATTGATCGAAAATGTCGGGGCAGGCTTGGCGCATGCGGCATTAGTGGCGCCACTGCGACACGAGACATGACCCTTTCACTGCAAGACGTTTCGGATCGGCTTGAGACTGTAGCGGGTTCAGAAGTTGATCCGCCGACGCGAGCCGTCGGCAGATCACGGTTGTTCCAGACCGCTCAGGCGGTCTTGCTCTTCCTCTGGCTCAAAGCGCCTAGCAGCGCCTCAGCTGCCTCGCTCGATGATGCTGGGTTCTGACCCGTGATAAGCTGGCCATCGACGACTGTGTGGACGCCCCAGTCCTTGACCTTGGAGAAAACCGCGCCGAGGCTGATCAGCTCGTCCTCGACCAAGAACGGCACGACATTCGTGAGACCTACAGTCTCCTCCTCGCTATTGGTGAAGCCGGTGACGTAGCGTCCCTGCACAAACGGCGTGCCGTCGGGACTGGTCACGCGATGCAGAACGCCCGGTGCGTGGCAAACGAGGGCGATCGGCTTGCCGGCCGCGATGAAGGATCCGATCAGCTTGATCGAATTCGGATCTTCGGCCAAATCCCACAGCGGGCCGTGGCCGCCGGGGTAGAAGACCGTGTCGAAGTCCTTCTGGTCGACACTGTCCAGGCGCACGGTTTCTGCGAGCTGCGCCTTGGCAACATCGTCAGCACTGAAGCGCCGTGTAAGGTCGGTCTGGAACATAGGCTCGTCGCTTTTCGGATCGAGAGGCGGCTGGCCGCCCTTCGGCGAGGCGAGGGTGATCTCGGCGCCGGCGTCCTTGAAGACGTAGTAGGGGGCTGCCAGTTCCTCGAGCCAGAAGCCGGTCTTCTTGCCGGTGTTACCGAGAGTGTCGTGGGAGGTGAGTACCATCAGGACTTTCATTGTCGGATCCTTTTCTCAGGTGATGCCGCGCCAATGAGGCGTCGTAGTTGGTTGATTTGGAGCTCGATCGGCCGCGTCGGCCTGTCGATGCACGGATAATGGCACCTGCCCATGTATTTCAGAAATTTATTTCATTTATTTATATATTCATGTGAGATTATATCTCGATGAGATACGATCTGAACCTGCTCCCGGTTTTCCTCGCCCTGATGGAAGAGCGGAGCGTGACACGGGCAGCAGCGCGACTGGGCATCACCCAGCCGGCGCTGTCCAATTCGTTGAACCGCCTGCGCGACACCCTCCGGGATCCGCTATTCATCCGGGAAAGGTATGGCATAAAGCCGACGCAATTGGCTGAGGAGATCGCTCCGACGATCGAAGCAGCGCTGGCGCAACTGGACGATCTCATTTTGAACCAGCAGGAATTTCAGCCAGCAAAGGCCGAACGGCTGTTCACGCTTGCCCCCAACAGTTACGTGGAGCTTGTGTTGATGCCGGCCCTCGTCGCGAGGACGCGTGAGCTGGCGCCTGGTATCAAGCTCCGCATGACAGAATTTGGCAACGATCTCGCCGAGACCGGCGTCATTTCCGGTACCACGGCCATGGTGATTGGCCGGATCGTCGATCCGCCGGGCAATCTTGTCGTCCAGCATCTTATGGACGATGGGCTCGCCTGCGCGGTGCGCAAGGATCATCCCGACGTTCGAGACCATATTTCCCGAGAACAGTATGAAAGGCTCAAGCACGTGAACGTGCTCCCGCCGGGCCGGCTGCGGGCGGGCCTCTTCCAGGCATTGGAGCAACAAAACCTCAAGCGAGAGATTGCCCTTTCTGTCACGCACTTCCTGGCCGTGCCAGAGATGCTTGCCGTCACGGATTACTGCGCAACGCTGCCGAGACTGATCTGCCGCAGCCTTGAGAGGGATCCGCGCCTGAAGATACTACCGCCGCCCGTCGACCTCGGCACTTTTCCAGTGCAGATGGCTTGGCACATTCGCTACCGCCACGACCCAGCCCACAGGTGGTTGCGTTCGATGATCGGCGAATTGGCAAAAGAAATGACGTCGGAGACCTAAGACGGCTTTCTTGTATCCGCGTTGATGTCCGCAAAGGCCAAACCGGGCCATTCATCGTGCCGTATGCCGAGCACCAGATCCGGACTTGCCCGAGCTATCAGCAAGCGGCAGCTAGGGTCGCACCATGCCGCCAACTAAGTGCTGTCCGTCACGACCGACTATACCAGCCTCTTCGGCGGCGAAGCCGCGACTTCGACGCCACCCAGCACCTCATCACCAACATCATTGTCGAAGGCGCAGGCAATGACGCGGTTGCACGAAGCCATGTCCGCGCAGCCCACTGGATCGACGGGCGGTTCTGGACGGTCGGTGGCAGCTATCTCCACCGGCTGGTGCGGACGCCGGAAGGTTGGCGCGTCAAGGCAATCTCCATCCGCCGCTTGTACGAAGAGGGGGATCGCGCCGTTCTGGCCGCTGCGGCCGACCGGGTAAAGGCGGAGGCCAAATGAGTGTTCGGTTTGCGCATGCCCAGTCGCGCGGCGAGGTTGCTCGGAGCATCGGCAACGTGAATATTGATCGAAATGTCGGGGCAGGCTTGGCGCATGCGGCATTAGTGCCGCCAACCGCGGAGACAGGACATGACCCTTTCATTGCAAGAGGTTTCGGATCGGCTCGAGATCGAACAGCTGCTTGTTCGCTATTGCTGCGCTGTGGACGATCGCGACTGGGACGCCTATCGCAAAATATTCACACTCGATGCCGTGCTTGACGACACTGTAACAGGTGGAATCAGGAGCGGTGTGGATGAGCATGTCGCTTACATGAAAGGCGCCCTTCGAAGATATTGATCTCGCAGCACGCCATTTCGACAATCCTTCTGGATCTCCGAGGGGATGAGGCCAGCGCGCGCGTGCATTGTTCATGCCCGATGGTGGTCGACCTCGGCGAAGGCAAAAGGCAGGTCTTCTTCCAAGGGCTCTGGTATCGCGACCGCGTCGTACGCACGTCCGAGGGCTGGCGCATAAGTGAACTTGTCGAGGAAGGCTATTGGAATCACAATTTGCCGGAGGGGTTCGCGTTCTGACGTCTGTTACGCGCTGCGCTGGATTCGCCCCGGACGCCATTTTCAGACGTGGCAGCTACTGGCGCAACACGGTGTTCTTGGTGCCTTCTTCGACCTGGTCGATGACCAGCAGCTTGACCGGATCGGCGCCGATATTGATCGCCTGATGCCATTGCCCGATCATCTCGATGATGAAATCACCTGTTTGATAGGTGTTGCTCTTGCCGGTCTCGACGTTGGTGACCTGAAGCGTGCCGGCCTCGACATAGGCATAGCGCGGAAACGGATGCTTGTGGACCGGCAAGGTCGCGCCCGGCGCGATCTGATAGGCCGAGACCAGGATCTGGACGTTCTTCTGGGGCAGCGTGATCGGCTGGCCAGACGCGGTCTCGGTGCGAGAGGCAAGCGGGGTCACGACAACCGGCGTCCCGCTGGCATCCAGCGCCTGGGCGCTGTTTGCAAACAGTGCAGCCGTGAGCAGCAGCGTCGGTGCCAAGATTTTTCGCATGATTCCCCCCGAACGGCGTCAGCATTGCGCAGCAAGCTTTGAGGCGCAAGCTTGTCTGTTCAGGAGCGCCTTATCCAGCTCTTCTGAACATGCCCGGCGTCATACCATGCATGGCCCGGAATGTACGGGAAAAATGGCTCTGGTCGGCGAAGCCCGCCGTAATAGCGGCGTCGGCGAGGCCAAATCCCTGTTCGATCAGCGCGCTCGCCCGGCGCAATCGCCGGTCGCGGATATAGGCCGCCGGCGTCAGGCCAATTGCCTTGTTGAAATCGCGGATGACCTGGAACCGGGTCACGCCAGCCGCGCCGGCAAGCCGCTTGAGGTCGAGCTGCGAGCCAAGCTCGCTTTCCACAAGATCGCGGTAGAGCGAAAATCTTCGCTGCGATCCGGAGCTTTCGATCTCTTCGGCCTGTCCGCTCGAGTCGCCATGCCGAACGATCAGTTGTCTAAGCGCCACGAGCAGGGACGTCTCGGCCGTCATTGTGTCCGGGGATGTCGAGCCGTGGTGCGCTGCCGTCAATGCTGCGGCGAGACTGCTGTCTTCGATCGTCGCGCGCGAAAACACTGGAGCGCCGTCGCGGCCGAGTTCGCGGGTAAGCGCGGTCATCATCGGCACCGAAGGATAAAATGTCCGGTAGGCCCAGCCTTCATCCGCCCCGCGTTCGCCGTCATGCCACTCTTCAGGATTGACGACGGCGATGGCGCCCGCCGGAGCGAGAACGCTTTGACGGCCGATGCGAATGCGCTCGCAGCCGGAGGTGATCAGGGCGATCACATAGGTCGGGTGCGTGTGCAGGTCGTAGCGGTGCTGGGTGAAGCGCGCCTCGAACAGGCCCAGGTCGGGGAAGCACGGATGGCGCCAGTATTTCCCGGTCTCTGCGGCTTCGTTTGTCTTTGCCATGGTCAATCCGGTTCAAGACGCTTTTCGTCGGGCCTTCTATGGCTGGCAGGATCAAACTGCGCCGCCTTGCCGGCGTGAAAGGAGGCATCATGCTGCATAATGACCCCATCGCCGCGCTGACACCAGAGGTCGTAGGCTGGCGGCACCATATCCATGCCAATCCGGAGCTCGGATTTAATGAATACGAAACGGCGCGTTTCGTTGCAGAGAAGCTGCGCTCCTTCGGCGTCGACGAGGTGCATGAAGGGATCGGCGGCACCGGCGTCGTCGGTGTCCTGCGCAGCGGTGGCGGCGCACGCGCCATCGGCCTTCGCGCCGAGCTCGACGCGCTTCCGGTGCTGGAGAAAACCGGCTTGGCCTATGCCTCCAGGAAAGAAGGAGTAATGCACGCCTGCGGCCATGACGGCCACACCGCCATGCTGCTCGGCGCCGCCAAACTGCTCAGTCAATCGCGCACCTTCGACGGCACCGTCACTTTCATCTTTCAGCCGGCCGAGGAAAACGAGGGCGGCAGCATGCGCATGATCGAGGACGGCCTGTTCAAGCGCTTTCCGGTCGAGGCGGTCTATGCGGTCCACAACTGGCCGGGCGTCAGGCTGGGGACGATCGCCACCCGCGCTGGTGCGCAAATGGCGGCCGTGGATAATTTCGAACTGACCTTCGAGGGTCTTGGCGCGCATGCCGCGATGCCGCAGCTCGGCGATGACCCGATCCTGGCCGCCGGCGCCTTTGTGCAAGCCGTCCAGCGCATCGTCAGCCGCTCGGTCGACCCGCAAAGCGCGCTTGTCGTCAGCCTCACGCAGATCCATGGCGGCAATGTCGGCAACGTCGTGCCGGGCAAGGTCTGGCTGCAAGGCACCTGCCGCTTCTTCGAGCCCGGCCTTTCCGATCATTGCGAGAGGCTGATCGGCGAGATCGCACAAGGCATTGCCGCCGCGCATTCGCTCAAGGCCAGGCTCGACTACCGGAAGGGCTATCCGCCGCTGATCAACACGGCGGACGCGACGGCCCACGCCGTCGAGGCGGCGGCATCCGTCGTCGGCCGGGAGAATGTCCTGACCGAGTTCAGCCCCAGTCTCGGCTGCGAGGATTTCGCTTTCATGATCCGCGACGCCGGCGGGTGCTATGCGTGGATCGGTGCCGGCGAGGTCGGCCCGGGCGAAGGCCTGCACGGCGACCGCTACGTTTTCAACGACGAGATCGTGCCGACGGTGATGCGCTATTACGTCAACCTCGTCGAGCAGACGCTTCCGCGGGCCGGTCCATCTAAAGCAATTTTTCCGGCGTGATCGGCAACTCCCGGATCCGCTTGCCTGTGGCGTCGAAGACGGCATTGGCCACCGCAGCGGCAACGCCGGTGGCGCCGAGCTCGCCGATGCCCTTGCCGCCGATCGGGCTGGCATGCTCGTCCACCTCGTCGACGAAGTGGATTATGATGTCGCCGGGAATGTCGGCATTGACCGGAATGGCGACCCCGGAAAGGTTCTTCGACAGGAACCGCCCAAGCACCGGTTCGTGCCTGCTCTGCTCCATCGCCGCCATGCCCCAGCCCCAGATGATGCCGCCCGTCATCTGGCTGCGTGCGGTGCGGGGATTGACGATGCGGCCGGCGCTGTAGCTGCCGACGGCGCGACGAAGCCTGAGCAGGCCGAGCCCCGGATCGACGCCGACCTCCATGAAGATCGCGCCGAAAGTGCGCATGGCGAGGCCTTTGCCATGCTGCGCCGGATCGAACGACCCGGAGCCGATGATCTCGCCGATGTTGGTATGGCTCATAACGTCGGCGATCGTCTGACCGCCGGCAGCGCCTTTGCGGCGAATCTTGCCGTCCTGCATCTCCACCTCGTCCGGCAGCAGATTGGCAAGACGGGCAAGCTGCGAACGCGCATCTTCGGCGGCGGCAAGCACCGCCGCGCCCACCCCCATGGTCGATGACGAGCCATAGGTCGGTCCCGCCTCCGGCAGCTGCGTATCGCCCATTTCCAACTCGATCTTCTCCATCGGCAGGCCCAGCACGTCGGCCGCGATCTGCGGAAAGATGGTGAGTGTTCCGGTCCCTATGTCCTGGGTGCCGGTGCGGATGAGCACTCTGCCGTCCCTGTGCAGCCTGACCTCGGCTGCAGGCGTCGGGTGGCGGAAACAGCCCATGCTGCAGGTCGCCATGCCGTAGCCGATCAGCCAATCGCCATCGCGTTGCGGCTTGCGCGGGCGCTCGCGCCAGCCGAACAGGCGGGCGCCTTCCTCATAAGCCTCGCGCAGCTTCTTCGATGACCAGGGCTGGCCGGTGGCCGGATCCGTGTCCGCATGGTTGATCAGACGCAGGTCGAGCGGATCGATGCCGAGGCGGTGTGCGAGCTCGTCCATCGCGCTTTCGAGGGCCCAGGTGCCGGGACCCTCGACCGGCGCGCGCAGCGCCGTCGGCATGGCGACGTTCGCGCGCTCGACGCGCTGGCTGAGACGCATGGCCGGCGTGGCGTAGAGACCCTTCGAGGCTTCGGTGGCGAACTCGACGAAATCGTCGCTCACGGTGGTCAGGTTGACCACGTCCTGTTGCACGGCGGTCAGCTTGCCCGACCTGTCCGCAGCCAGCACGATCTTCTGTGCCATGCGCGGCTGGTAGCCGAGGCAGGAATAGGCATTGGCGCGGCTGAGCGCCAGCCTGACCGGGCGCTGCATGATGCGCGCCGCGGCGGCGGCCAGCACCTGATGCGGCCAGATCCAACCCTTGCCGCCGAAGCCGCCGCCGGTATGGCGGGAAATCACGCGGACCTTTCCGGCGGGGACATTCAAACGGGCGGCAAGCACCTGGCGGACACCATAGACGTGCTGCGTGGCGTCGTGCAGCGTCAGCTCTCCGTCGTTCCACTCAGCGAGCGTCGCCGAGGGCTCCATGGCGTTGTGGTGGCGCGACGGCTGCAGGTAGACGGCTTCGACCATGGCGGCTGCGTCGCTAAGCCCGCGGTCGACGTCGCCCTTGGTAAATGTCGGCTCCAGGAACAGGAAGCCGCTCTCCCTCGGCACGACCGCAGCCTTGTCGATGGCGGTCCACTCCGGCGGTGCCGGCAATTCCGGCTCGGCGAACTCGAAGCGCAATGCGACGTGGCGGGCACCGGCCTCCGCCGCCTCCAGCGTCTCGCCCAGCACAATGGCAAGCGGCTGACCCTCGTGACGTATCTCGTCGCCCTGCATCGGCATGAAGCTCTGCGCTGCCGGTGGGCCTTCGGCCTGCTGCATCTGCGTATCGGGCTCGGCCCTCGGCGATGCGAACCGGCCGAATTTGGGCATGTCCTCATGCGTGAGCACACGCACGGCGCCCTTCTCGGCCAGCGCGTCGTCGACCATGATCGACGTCACGCGGCCGGCCGGAACGGGCGCGGTCACGAGTACCGCATAGAGCAGGTCGGGGGCGAAATAGTCGGCCGCATAGCGGGCGCGGCCGGTGACCTTGACGCCGCCGTCAGGGCGGGCAACAGGCTGGCTGATCATCATGACGACATCCTCGCTGCTCTTTCGATCGCCCGCAAAGCGGCGGTCTTGGCCAGTTCGATCTTGTAGGCGTTCTGCGACAAGGGACGCGCTTCGGCGAAGGATTGCTCGATAGCGGTGCTCAACGCCTCGCGATCGCCGATTTCGGCACCGGCGAGCTGCTCCTCGGCGGCGCTCAGCCGCCACGGTCGCAGCGCGACGGACCCCAGCGCCAGGGCCGCCCGACGGATGGTTTGGCCGTCCATCTCCAGCACAGCGGCGGCAGAGACGATGGCGTATTCGTAGGATTCGCGCTCGCGCACCTTAAGGTAAGCCGATCGCGGCGCCGGCGCCGGCAGCTCGATTGCCGTGATCAGTTCGCCTTGCTGCAACACATTGTCTGCCTCGGGGCGCGTGTCGGGAAGCAGGTGGAATTCCGCTGCCGGAATGCGCCGGCCGCCGCTGCGGTGCGCGGTGACGATGACCGCATCAAGTGCTGCCAGCGCCACGGCCGGGTCGGATGGCTGGGTGGCGACGCAATCCTCGGTCCAGCCGAATATCGCGTGATTGTCGTTGATGCCATGCAATGCCGAGCAGCCGGAGCCGAGCTGACGCTTGTTGCATGGCAACTGCTCTTCGGCACGGAAATAGGCACAGCGCGTCTTCTGCAGAAGATTGCCGCCTATCGTTGCCAGGTTTCTCAGCTGCGGCGATGCGGCGTTGAGGATCGCCTGGCTCAACACCGGATAGTCGCGCACGACCAACGCATGCTGCGCGACATCGTTGAGATGCGTCAGCGCGCCGATCGTCAAGCCGCCGCCGGGCAGTGTTTCGACCTGATCCAGCCCGTCGAGGCGGGAGATGTCGATGATCCGGGTCGGCTCGGCAATGCCAAGGCGCAGCCAGTTGAGCAATTCGGTGCCGCCGGCGAGAAAGGCGCTGTCCGGCGCGGC
This sequence comes from Mesorhizobium sp. M0340, assembly GCF_040321535.1. Taxonomy (NCBI): domain Bacteria; kingdom Pseudomonadati; phylum Pseudomonadota; class Alphaproteobacteria; order Hyphomicrobiales; family Phyllobacteriaceae; genus Mesorhizobium; species Mesorhizobium sp. M0340. The sequence continues at coordinate 108,054 of NZ_JAMYRR010000015.1, forward strand.
ACCGGCTGCGATCGTGTCACCCAGGCTGTCGGCGCGTGCATAGACGAATGGGGTCATTGGCTCGCCCTCCCGGCCGCTGCGCGCACCGCCTCGACGATTTGCGGATAGGCCGAGCAGCGGCACAGATTCCCGCTCATCCATTCGCGGATCTCGGCATCGGAGCCGGTATGTCCCTCCTCGATCAGCGCCGCCGCTGACATCACCTGGCCGGGCGTGCAGAATCCGCACTGAAAACCATCATGATCGATGAACGCCTGCTGCACGGGATGAAGCGCATCGCCGTCTGCCAGCCCTTCGATCGTGGTAACCTCGCGTCCCTCGCAGGACACGGCAAGTATCATGCAGGCATTCACACGCCGCCCGTCGAGATGCACGGTGCAGGCGCCGCACTCGCCGAAATTGCATCCCTTTTTCGTTCCGGTCAGATGAAGCCGCTCGCGCAGCAGGTCGAGCAGCGTGACGCGGGGATCGAGATCGGAAAGGCTGTGATCCTCTCCGTTCACCCGCAACTTCAATAGGTGCCGATCGTGGAAGTTCATGTGGGGTACCTCGAAGCACATGCCGTACTCGCCGCAAGGACTCGTCCAGCAAGCAGCCACCCACCTGTCGAGGCGAAATAGGGCGGTCGATTCCGGGGAAAAGGCGCTGCCGGTCAGGCAAGGCTAAAAAACGCGCATTCGAGATTTGCGGCGGAAAGGCACTGAATGCCGCCGCAAAACGTGCACTGTCACCCTAATTCGGGTGTGAAAGATTTATGGAGTAACGTATCAGCTTGGTTAGCCAGTTTCGTCGGAGTCATTTGCCGATATAGGCGGCCAGCTCGTCAGGTGTCCCCATGGGAAAGGCGCGTTTCAGATGGTCGAGGAATGCGGAGACGCGCGCGCTCAGCAGCCGCCGAGAGGGATAGAGTGTCCACAGGGCGATGTCGGGTCCCTCGACATCCCCCCAAAGTACCAGCGTTCCGGCCGCCAGATCATGGCTCACTAGCGACACTGGAAGGCGTCCTGCGCCGACGCCCGCTCGCACTGCATCCCGGACCATGATGAGCGACGACAGCGCAAGGACGGGCTCGATCGCGATTGTTAACCGGCCAGTGGGCGTCTTCACGTCCCAAGCCCTGCGGTCTGTCGAACGCATGACGGCCGGGGTTGCCAGGCCTTCGGCCGGCTGGGCGAGGTCAGGACTTGCCACGACCACCAGCCGATCACGCAGAAAGGCTCGCCCAACGAGGCTCTCATCCGGATCCGGATTGACCCGGATCACTAGGTCAAATCCCTCTTCGATCATGTCGACGACGCGGTCTTCGGTCGTGACCTCGAGCCTGACCTCCGGGTATTTCAGGGCGAAGCCGGCGGCGATCTTCCCCATCGCGGTCTGTGCGAACAGCAATGGGGCGCTGATCCGCAGCCGGCCGCGCGGCCTTTCGCCGCCTGAGGCGATCGCCGCCGTCGTCTCTTCGAGCTCGGAAAGCAACCGGCCCGCGCGCTCGAAAAGCGCGCGTCCTTCTTCCGTCAGCTTTAGCGCGCGCGCGCCACGCTCGAACAGCCGTAGATCCAGACTCGCCTCCAGTTCCGCCACGCATCGGGACAAGGTGGCCTTCGGGCGCCCGGCAGCGCGGGCGGCCTTACCGAAGCCCCCGTGGCGGGCGACCAGGTTGAAATCAGCAAGGGCAAGTAGATCCATGTGTTCCACCTGTGGGACGGCGTGTTCAGATATAATGCCTACCGACACAAATGTGGATCACTAATTTTCTGGGACGCCATCCGGCTCAACTCAGGAGTAATCCCATGACCATTCTCGTTACCGGCGCGACCGGCAATGTCGGCCGCAACGTAGTCGAACAGCTCGTGAAGCGTGGCGCCGATGTGCGCGCTTTGGTTCGCGATCCCTCGAAGGCCAATTTCCCCACTGGCGTAGATGTCGTGCAGGGCGACCTGCTCGATGTCGATTCCCTGCGCAAGGCGTTCTCCGGCGTCTCCACCCTTTTCCTGCTGAACGCGGTGGTGGCCGACGAATACACCCAGGCGCTGGTAGCGCTGGCCGTTGCCCGTGAGGCCGGCATCGAGCGGATCGTCTATCTGTCGGTGATCCACAGCGACATCTACGTCAATGTGCCGCATTTCGCGGGCAAGTTCGGCGTCGAGCGGATGATCGAACAGATGGAGCTCAACGCCACCATCCTGCGGCCCGCCTACTTCATGGACAACGACATCACGATCAAGGACGTGGTGATCGGCTACGGCATCTATCCGATGCCGATCGGAGCCAAGGGCATCGCCATGATCGACGCGCGGGACCTGGGCGAGATCGCCGCGATCGAACTCCTCCGCCGTGAGCAGGCCGCCGCGCCGCTGCCGTTCGACCGCATCAACCTGGTCGGCCCCGACACGCTGACTGGCACGGACGTCGCAGCGATCTGGACGGACGTCCTCGGTCGACATATCGCGTATCCCGGCGACGACACCGCCGGCTTCGAGCAGAACCTGCGGCAGTTCATGCCGAGCTGGATGGCGCTCGACATGCGCCTGATGGCCGAGCGCTTCCTCACGGACGGCATGGTCCCCGACGCCGGCGATGTCGACCGGCTGACCGCGCTGCTTGGCCGGCCGTTGCGCTCGTATCGCGACTATGCGGCCGCAATTGCCGGCTGAGCTCCAGCACTGATAACCTTCTGTCCCAGGAGACACATCGTGATCTACTCGACCGCTGCCGATCCGGTGATCCCGGAGGCGAGACCAAGCTGACCCGTGCGCAGATATGGCAGGGCCTCGAACTCAAGGCGCGCGACGCCCGCCTGTTCCTGCACGCAGGCCCTCTGCACCCGTTGCGACGTCGTGGAGGAGCGCGCGACCCACTTCCTGCGCGAAGCTACGATCGCCGGTGCTGATCTGCGCGAAATCATCACGATCGAGCCGGAAAGCAAGGTCACCTTTTTCCAGGCGACCGGTCCGCGCGAAGGCGCGGAAATCGCCTTCATAGCTAGTGGTCGGGTCATTCACATCAGAAAGTTGCGCCAACGGCAATTGCAACCAGCTGGTGAGCGAGCTGCTTCATAAGCACGGACGAAACGCAAAGCCGGTCCGTCAAAACGCGGGTGTAGATGAGGTACTGCTTCACGGCTTTGTCCAGTTCAAGCGTTGTGCCTGACAAGGTGGTGGCCGAAGCATTGTCTAACGTCAACGTTCGTTGTGACTGACCAAACGCTGAATAGCGGCGAACCCAAAGGCTCCCCAACGCAACGTACCCCGACTGTGCGCGTTCTAGTGAAATGGGAGGGCGCCATAGCCGATCTGACGGGGGTGGTCTGATGACAAGTCGGAGCAACAGGGATGGCAAAGTTTAAAGAAGCCCTTGAGCGCGGGAAGAAAGCTCGCCGTCAGCAGGAGGAGCCCGTCGGTGGCGCGGAGATGGGGAAGCGAGATGCCCCCATTGCGGACTTCAGCGAGCAAGCAAAGGCTTGGCTAAACGACGTCGTGATTGCATCGCTGGAGGCGGCCAAGGCTGACGTGGCAGGCGAGGTGGCTATCGACATAGACACCGCGCCACGCCGGCAGGTCAAAGCTTTAACCGCGTCGATTCGTTTCCAGATCTACAGGAGGCGAGAATTGGAGAAGACGCCTAGAAGAACCTTTACGGTCAACGTTAAGGTGAGCGGGGCGGTGTCCGTATCTTCGCCGGGGATGGTGACCAAAGATGTGGGAAACATAGGGGATAGGTCCGACCTACGGGTCCGCACCTTAATAGCCGAACTGATCGAGGACGCTGCCAAGGGTACATAGCAAGGCTATGCCCATGGGCTATGTGGAAACCGAAGGGGTACGGGGTCTTCGCGCGAGCCAGTTATCCAATCCCCCGCTCAGAAATTTCTACCAAACATTCCCGACCCCGCCTTCACACGAAATCGTATGTTGATTTTTTCCCAAGTAGGATCCTCAATGATCGCTTGGGTTCTAGCCTTGAGGGGGCGCCCAGGATGGGCGATCGACCGAACTCTCCACCCGCCGCAGCTACCACGAAGGACCTTGTGCAGAAAGTGATCCTGCAAGCCTCTCGCGGTGAAATCATATCGGTAAAGGGGACCATCGCAGCGATTCGCCGAGACGTTCCGCATCTGCTGGTTACTGACGATGAGCTGGTCTATCTTATAGTCAGTGCGGCCCCGGCCTTTGGAATGGCAGTCGCTTTCGACCTTCACGAATAGCCTCGCTTGGGGGCGTGTTGGCGTTCATGTTAAACCTATCGCCACGACGAAACCCACGACAAGCGAAATGGCCAGGGCGACAAATACGGAGCCGGGAGGAAGAGGGTCCGGATACCATGTCGCGCATCGAATCCGAATAGAACAGGCCGCGCCACCTGACCTTCCTCATTGAAGCCTTTGAAATCGGCTTGCCCTGACGTGTCGAAGATCACGTCGACCAGATCGGGCAGCTTAGCCCGCGCCATGGCGCCGACCAAGTATGCAGGTGTAAAATAGAGGAATTCAGATAAAATCATGAGTCTATCCCGAGGGTATGCGAACCCAATGGGGTGCGACGCGCTCGCATGGCTGATGACACGGGCAGGGACAGCTGCAGCTCATTCGAGGAAGAACTGCGCGCGGTTGCTGGCCAGTGCCGTCCGAAAGCCGTCGAAGACCTCCATGGGTGTTCCCTCGGGGTTGTCGTCGGGTCCTAAGACATTCCAGGGATCGCTCGACGCGCTCCGCCATTCTGGGACCTTTGCTGGTACGGGCCCGTGCTCGGCGGTCCCGGACCGTTCGACATCATGCAATTACCGAAAAGCATCAAGATCGGTTATGCGGTCTGTTCCGACCACATCCACACGCCTGAACTGCTGCGATCGCATTCGGCGCAGCTTTTCGACTGGATCATTGAGGGCAGGCTCAGGGTCCGGATCGGTGGCGAATACGGACTGGCGGACGCAGCAACCGCCCATGGCGACATGGAAAGCCGTGGGACGACGGGCAAGCTGCTGCTGATTCCATGACATGCGATCGGCCGATCGAGGCTGGATGGCGACGCTCTGCGACCCACAAGTTCTAGCGATCCATATCTATGTATAGCAGCCACTCGGTTCAGTCGCCTCTACCTTGAGGCAAGAAGACTTCCTGTCCCGAGAGAATGATCGATGTCCACGATGTCGCCTATCCTTACAAGACGCCACTTGCTCGCCATCTCTGCGGCTGCCGGCGCCGTTGGCCTGTTGCCGTCAAGCACGGCCGCTGCGGCTGAAAGCACAGCTATAAGACCCTTCCGCGTCGACATTCAGGAAGCAGCCGTCGCTAATCTTCGTCAGCGCCTGGCGGCGACGCGTTGGCCGGACAAAGAGACCGTCACAGCTCAGTCGCAGGGCGTCCAGCTTGAACGGCTTCGCGACCTCATCGAATACTGGACGACCGACTACGACTGGCGAACGATCGAGGCTCACCTCAACCGGCTGCCGATGTTCGTCACCGAAATCGACGGGCTCGAGATCCACTTCATCCATATTCGTTCGCCACATGCCGACGCCTTGCCGATGATCATGACGCATGGCTGGCCCGGCTCGATTCTGGAGTTTCTCAAAGTCCTGGGGCCGCTCACAGATCCAACAGCCTTCGGCGGCGATGCTGAGGACGCCTTTCACCTCGTCGTGCCCTCGATCCCCGGCTTCGGCTTCTCCGCAAAGCCGACCAAGACGGGGTGGGGTTCCGATCGTATCGGCAGAGCATGGGCGCTTCTGATGCAGCGGCTGGGCTATGATCGCTATGTCTCGCAGGGCGGCGATTGCGGCTCGGTGATATCGCATCGAATGGCGTTGCAGAACGTGCCGGGGCTTATCGGCATTCACGTCAATATGCCGGGTACGGTTCCAAGCGAGATCGCGGCTATTCTGGCGGCCGGCGGGCCAGCGCCGAAAGACCTTCCCGACGATGAAAGGAAGGCGTTCGACGCGCTCGACAAATTTTACAGGGACAGTTCCGGCTATGCGGCGATGATGGTCACACGGCCCCAGACCATTGGCTATTCGCTGGTCGATTCACCACTTGGGCTTGCCGCGTGGATCTACGAAAAGTTTGCTCAGTGGACCGACAGCGGCGGACAGCCGGAGCGTGTGCTGACAAGGGACGAGATGCTCGACGACATCTCGCTCTATTGGTTGACCGCAACGGGTGCATCGGCCGCGCGGATATACTGGGAAGACCATTCCAACAACTTCAACGCGGTCGACATTCAGGCGCTTCCGGTCGCCGTGACCGTGTTCCCCGGTGAAATCTATTGTGCGCCGCGCGGCTGGGCTGAGCGCTGCTACCACAACCTCATCTACTTCAACGAGGCGGCGGACGGCGGCCACTTCGCCGCTTGGGAACAGCCGGAAATCTTCACACGCGAAATACGAGCGGCCTTCAGATCGCTGCGTTGATTGAATGGTTCTCATGGAAGGGATTCAAACGATGATCACACAACCGAAGCGGCTCTACACCGGCCGGATCCATACCACCGGTGGCCGCGATGGCTCCTCGCGCAGCTCCGACGGCAGGCTTGATGTCAGGCTTTCCACGCCTGGCGGCGCCGGTGAAGGCACCAATCCGGAACAGCTTTTCGCGGCTGGCTGGTCGGCCTGCTTTGAAGGCGCCATGGCGATCGCCGCGCGCAAGATGCAGGGGGTTTTGCCCGCTGAAACGGCGATCGATGCGGAGGTCGACCTGAATTCCGGCGAGGACGGCTTCTTCCTCAGTGCGCGTCTCAATGTGAGCCTTCCCGGCCTGGATCCTGACGTAGCGCGGGCGATTGTCGATGCCGCGCATCGGACTTGTCCCTATTCGAAAGCTACGCGCGGCAACATCAAAGTGGCCATCACTCTGGCCTAACGCGCACCGCCGCCAATCCCTTCATCCGACTCGACTGGAGCCACCAATGCAGACCGGAACCAACCCTGAATTTATCGACCTCGATCGCCGTCGCCTCCTGGCGGTCGGGGCCGCAGCCGTGGCCATGGCGCAGCTGGTGGCGGTGCGACCGGCAATGTCGCAAGCTACATCGCCAAAGGCCGCGTTCGCCGCCCTGAAGCAGGTCGATGCCGGCCTGCTCTCTGTCGGCTATGCGGAACAAGGTCCTGCGGACGGCCCCGCCGTCATTCTGCTGCACGGCTGGCCCTACGACATCCATAGCTATGTCGACGTAGCATCTCTTCTTGCCGGCGCTGGCTACCGTGTCCTCGTCCCGCATCTTCGCGGATACGGGACGACCCGCTTCCGTTCGGACGCTACTTTTCGCAACGGGCAGCAAGCCGCGCTCGGCGTCGATCTCGTCGACTTCATGGACGCGCTCGGTATCGAGAAGGCGATCCTGGGCGGCTATGACTGGGGAGCGCGCACCGCAAATGTGGTTGCGGCTCTCTGGCCGCAGCGTTGCAAGGCGATGGTTTCGGTCAGTGGCTATCTGATCGGCAGCCAGGCGGCCAACAAGGCGCCGCTTCCGCCTCAGGCTGAACTGCAATGGTGGTACCAGTTCTACTTTGCCACGGATCGGGGCCGCGCGGGCTACGCGAAGAACACCGACGATTTCGCCAAGCTGATATGGCGACTCGCGTCGCCGCACTGGAACTTCGATGACGCGACCTTCGCCAGGAGCGCCGCGGCCTTCCGCAATCCCGATCACGTCGACATCGTCATCCATAATTACCGCTGGCGGCTCGGCCTTGCCGACGGCGAGCGTCGCTATGACGAGATGGAGGAAAAGCTCGCCAAGGCGCCCGTGATCGGCGTTCCAACCATCACCATGGAAGGTGACGCCAACGGCGCGCCGCATCCCGATCCGGCCAATTATGCCGGCAAGTTCTCGGGCAAGTACGAGCATCGGCTTGTGTCGGGCGGCATTGGCCACGACCTGCCGCAGGAAGCGCCAGAGGCGTTCGCCAAGGCCATCGTCGACGTAGACGGCTTCTGAGGGGAGAAGCGTGATGAAACGATATCTGGCCATTGCAGCCGTCGCAGCCTTGTCCGCGGCACTTGCGATCACATGCGTGGCGATTGACAGGGCCGGCGCCCAAGAGCCTTCGCAGGCATCCCCGATCTACGGGGTGACAATTCCGGATGGATACCGAAAATGGGAGCTGGTCGCGCCCGCGCTGGAAGGCGACCCGCTGAACGAACTCCGTGCGGTCGTCGGAAACGCGGTCGCACTGGACGCCTACAGGAAAGGCACGCTGCCGTTCCCCGATGGCAGCGTTCTCGTGAAGCTGGCCTGGAAGCGAACTCAGTCGGCGGAGTTCGAATCGGCATCCGTGCCGGGAGCGCCAACGACCGTGCAGGTGATGGTCAAGGATTCGAAGAAATACGCGGCGAGTGGCGGCTGGGGTTTCGGCCGTTTCATTGATGGCAAGCCGGTCGACCTAGCGCAGCACGAGACATGTTTCGCCTGCCACGAGGCCCGCGTCCAAAACCACGACTACGTCTTCACGCGCTACGCACCATAGCCACTCGCGTTTGGTGCAGCGCGCTTAGCGGCGAAAATGGAAAGGGACAACATATGACGCAGAGATGGCTTATCACTGGGACTTCGAGAGGAACGGGCCGCGCGCTTGCCCAAGCAGTCCTCGAGGCCGGGCATAAGGTTATCGCAACGGCCCGCAATCCCGAACATATATCCGACCTGGGCGCACGCTTCGGTGAATCGGTCAGGACCTTCCCCTTGGATGTAACTGATCCGAACGCCGCCGAGGCTGCGGTGAGGCTTGCCGTCGACACGTTCGGAGGGCTCGACGTGCTGGTCAACAACGCCGGGTATGGAAACGTCAATTCGGTAGAGGACACTGCACTGGAGGATTTTCGGAGGCAGATCGAGACAAACCTGTTCGGCACCATCATCGTGACCAAGGCCGCTATCCCCATCATGCGCGAGCAGCGCAGCGGGCACATCATCCAGTTTTCGTCCGTGGGAGGGCGTATCGGGGCTCCTGGACGCGCACCCTATTCGTCGGCGAAGTGGGCCATAGAGGGGTTCTCGGAATGCCTCGCCCGCGAAATGGGACTTGTCGGGGTGAAAGTCACCGTGATCGAGCCCGGCGGCATGCGAACCGATTTCTCCGGTGTATCGACCACCCTCAAGGAGGGCCGCCCCGAATATGATCGAGTGGTGGGCGAGACGGCCCGCATGCAGCGCAATTATGACGGTCGGCAACCGGGCGACCCGGCTCGCGTGGCCCAGGCCATCCTGAAGATAGCGGCAATGGATGATCCTCCATTCCGACTGCCAGTGGGAAGCGATGCCCTGAAGATTCTCGTGCAGGCGGATCTCAGAAGGCTGGAAGAGCTGGAACGGTGGCGGGAACTAAGCCAGTCGACCGACTTCCCTCGCGACGAAACGGACGACCGGTCGGGCTCTCGGCCTGCGTCGCCGCCTTTCCTCGCTCTGAACTCCGCTGTCTAATTATCTCCAACACGAAAGGACCACACAATGAAAACCTTACTGGCAGGGTTGGCCATCATTGCCGCCACTTTGGGCAGCGCACAGGCGCAATCCGGAAAGCCGACTGTCGTTCTGGTGCATGGCGCGTTTGCGGATGCGTCGAGTTGGAACGGCGTTGTCGCTATCCTCGAGAAGGACGGCTACTCCGTCGTGGCCGCGGCCAACCCTTTGCGTGGCGTCAAGAAAGACGGCGGCTATATAGCCTCTCTTGCTTCCAGCATCGAGGCTCCTGTCGTACTCGTCGGCCATTCGTATGGGGGTTCAGTGATCAGCGAAGCCGCCGCGGGCCAGGCGAATGTGAAGGCGCTGGTCTACGTCGCTGCCTTCGCACCGGAGGTCGGCGAAACGGCCGTGGAGCTTTCCGGCAAGTTTCCCGGCAGTTCGCTTGGCCCGACGCTCGCCAAGCCAGTCGCATTGTCCGAAGGCGGCTCGGATCTGTACATCCAGCAGGACAAGTTTCACGACCAGTTTGCAGCCGACGTCCCGGTCGGCGAAGCGAAGCTGATGGCGGCAACGCAACGCCCGATCACCGAAGCCGCTCTCAACGAACGCCAGGCCAATGCGGCCTGGAAAGCCATACCCAGCTGGTTCATCTACGGCGATGCCGACAAGAACATTCCGCCACGGGTCTCCGAGTTCATGGCTGAACGGGCTCATGCGCGCAAAACCGTCTCCGTCAAGGGCGCGTCCCATGTCGTGATGGTGTCGCACCCTGCGGCTGTGGCGGAGTTGATCGAGCAAGCCGCAGGCGAGACAGCGCCGTGAAGCCGAGCTTCATGAGGCCGATCACCGGAAGCGGGTAGCGTCGCCGTCGGGTGGGGCGGCCAGACGGCCGATCGACTGGCTGGGTCTCGGTCTGACAATCGTGCGTCAGGCCGCCGACCTGCTCCCCCCATCCGATCTGTGGCCAGTCGGTCGAGAACGATGGCTCGGTCTTTTCGGTTGAATTGCCATTCTACCTGCCCGAAAATGGGCTGTCAGAAGGCGGTGATATGACCTGGAGGGATTTCGAGGAATGCGGCCCCTTTGCGATAAGACCTTCCAGCCGGCCGAGCCGGTGAACGCCCGTGGCCGGATGGTCGGCTGTTTTGCTCATCTGCAGTACGCCGGGCCATCTCGGCGCTCGGCTCCCCAGGTTTGCCAAGCGACTTCGGTTCACTAAACCGAGACATAGCATGAGCAACAGCGTCTACCGCTTGGCGGCAGTCCTCCTTGCGCTTGGCATCTTCCTGTTCGACGTGCTGTCGCCGCTCGAGGGAGCGATCGCGGTACTCTACGTGCTCGTCGTACTCATTGCGGCCCGCACCTCGCGGCGAGCGGACGTGTTGGTCGCCGCTGCTGGCGCCATCGTACTGACGGTGCTGGCCTATGTCATTTCCCACGGCATGGAGAGCTTCGGATCTCCCGCCTTACGCGCGGCCGTAAGCCTTGCGGCCATCGCCATCGCCACCGCGCTGGCGCTCCAGAGCCAGGCCGCCACGGGAACCCTGGCTGCGCAGGCTCGCTTGCTGAACCTCTCGCACGACATGATCTTCGTTCGCGACATCCGCGGTGTCATCACCTTTTGGAACGACGCTGCCGCGGAGGTCTATGGCTGGACCGCAGCCGAGGCGATCGGTCGGGTGGCGGACGAACTGCTCGGTACGAAATACCCTGCCGACCGGGCGGTGGTTGAAGCTGCATTGCTCAAAAGCGGGCGATGGGAGGGGATCTTGGAGCATCAGACGCGAACCGGTGCGCGGCTCGTGCTGGACAGCCGCTGGGCGATACAGCGGGACCGCCACGGAAACGGCGTTGGCGTCCTGGAAACGCACACCGACATAACGGAGCGCCAGGCAGCTCATGCAGCACTGGTCAGGAGTGAGCGGCGCTACAGGCGCATGTTCGATACAAGCCGGATCGGCGTCATCGAAGAAGACTGGAGCGCAGTCCAAGCCGAGCTTGCCAACGTAGCGGAGGAAGGGACCTCGATTGCCGACCATCTCGCCGCCAACCCGGACTTCTACACGCGCGCCAGACGGCTCATCAGAATCGTGGACGTCAATGCAGCGCTCCTGTCCATGCTTTCAGTGGATGATCGCACGCAGTTCCTGAACACGCTGGACGATGTCCTGGGTGCGGCCGATACGACTTTCCCGGGCGCGCTCGTTGCGTTTGCGCGCGGTGACGCCTTCTATGAGGGGGAGACGGAGATGGTCTCGAGCGACGGGAAGGCCGTCCCTGTGCTGTTCACCATCACCTTTCCCTCTTCACCTGACGACGGCGACAAGGCTCTGGTATACGTAGTGGACATCACGGACCGTAAGCGCGCCCAGGACGCTATCCAGCAGGCACAGGCGGAACTTGCCCACGCCGCGCGCGTCGCCACCCTCGGTGAGCTGACGGCGTCGATTGCGCACGAGGTCAGCCAGCCGCTCATGGCGGTGGTGACGAACGGCGAGGCAGGGATGCGCTGGCTCCGCCGCGATCCGCCCGAGCTCAACGAGGTGGAGTTCGCGCTCGGGCGCGCTGTCGCCGAGGGGCGAAGGGCAAGCGACATCGTAAAGCGCATCAGGGCTTTCCTGAAGAAGGCGCCGTCACATCGAGACGAACTGGCCTTGTCCGCATTGGTGGAAGACGCCGTGGCGCTCGTCCAGCGCGAGATTGCGAAGGCCAACATACAACTCAAGATCGACCTGCAGCCTCACCTTCCCAACATACGCGGTGACCGCGTTCAGCTGCAGCAAGTCCTGGTCAACCTCATGATCAATGCGGCGCACGCCATGGCCGGGCAGGACGGCGCGCGCATGCAGTTCATAACCGCCGCCAAAACCGAGGTGGACGACATCGAGATCATCGTGCAGGACACCGGGCCGGGAATACCGAATGAGCATCTTCAGCGATTGTTCGAACCGTTTTTCACAACCAAGCAGGACGGCATGGGAATGGGCCTTGCCATATGCAAGACAACGATTGAGGCGCATGGCGGGCGAATGACAGTTGAGAGCCTGCCGCGGCAGGGCGCGACGTTCCGCGTGACCCTACCCTCCGTCGATGCAAGCGCGACCGCATGAACAGGGCTACTTCCATGAAAGTTGCTTCGTCTCCGACAGGACCATCTCCCTTTGTTGTCGTCGTCGACGACGACCCGGGCGTGCGCGACGCACTCGACAGCCTGTTCCGCTCGGTCGGGATGTCGACCTACTTGTTCGGCAGTCCGGCCGAGATGATTCAAGCCAGCCTTCCCCAGTCGCCGGGCTGCATCATCCTCGATGTCCGTCTGCCGGGCGTCAGCGGCCTGGACTTCCAGTCGCAGATGACGAAACAGGGAATCGAACTGCCGGTGGTCTTCATGACCGGTCACGGCGATATTCCGATGACGGTCCGCGCCATGAAAGCCGGCGCCGTCGATTTCCTGTCAAAGCCGTTTCGCGACCAGGACATGCTGGACGCGGTAACAGGCGCGATCGAGCGGGATCGGGTCAGGAGGGTCGAGCGCACGGAGAGCGATCGCCTGCGAGCGGAATATGAAACGTTGACGCCGCGCGAGCGCGAGGTGATGGGTCATGTCGTCGCTGGCCTGATGAACAAGCAGGTGGCGGGCGTGATCGGGCTTTCGGAAATCACGGTGAAGATCCATCGCGGCAATGTCATGCGCAAGATGGGCGTCCGCACGCTCGCGGACCTTGTTCGCAAGGCAGAGGCGCTGGGTATTTCAGGTCGCTGACCGGCGTGGTGCAAACCTCCGTATGATTTCCTTTCGGGCCAATGTGCCTCATGGATGACGGGTGGCTCTGTGGAGATGACCTGCTGCAATCGAGCGGCATGAACGCCTTTGATTATGATCAAGATTCCCAAGATTGCGATCGTGGATGACGATGACGGAGTGCGAAGCTCGCTCGCCAGCCTGCTCAGATCTCTCGGCTATGAAGTGTGTGGCTATGCGTCGGCGCTCGAATTTCTTGACGATAAAATTGCCGACGACCCTGGCTGCATGATCACTGACATCCAGATGCCCGGAATGTCGGGCGACGAACTTCAGGCGGAGCTGATAGCAAGAGGCCGGATTTTTCCGATGATCTTCATGACGGCTTTCCCAAACGAGGCGACGCGAAACAAGGTGATGGCTGCAGGCGCCCGTGCGTTTCTGGAAAAACCAGTTGAAGCTGATGCGATTACAAGCTGCCTGGAACTACTTCCTCGAGACTAGCCAACTTCTGGCGCGCGGTTCGGGAAGTAGCATGCAAAGCAGTTGCAAGTACCCCAACAATACGAGTTCAAACTCAAACGCACTCGCGCCACCGGCGTCTGCTTTTGGGAACGGAGAACAGATACCCGAAGGTCCGATATTAGGCGCGAAGCAGTCGTCCAGCGGCAGCCTGACAGTGGTCGCTTGGTCAATTCTTCCGGTTCTTGAGCTGGACGGTTTCGTCAGCCGAATCTATGTAACGGCTTGTTCCGGCGCAATCGCGCCGGTGCAAGTCTTTTCACAATGTCGCCGCCGAATCTAGGATGAGGGCCTTGCAAGCCTGGGCGAGGGTAGGGCGCTACGCTAGCTTACCGCTGACTTCGATCGGCCTCTCCGCTGTTTGCCGCCATTCTAGCACAAGTGGAGCGGATCGTAGCGCAGGGAAAAATCGCGCGCTGGCGCGCAATATCGCGCCCTAGCTTAGAAGAGGCGGTGGCTCCCCGGGCCGGATTCGAACCAGCGACCAACCGGTTAACAGAGGCTTTCACTCGCATCTTGCTGCAATACGTTGCGACAGCATGAAACGCCTGAAACCCTTGATCCATATGGGATAGAGGCGTGCTTATCGTTGCGAGTTGTCGCAACGTGTATCGACAAAGCGCGCGTACTGGCGTACATAAAGCCGTACATAATGGAAAACCGGTTGGTCGGGGGTGAGTATGCCAAAAATTGAACTCTCTGACCGTTTCTGTCAGACGGCGAAGCCAACGAGCGGCTTGCAGGTGGAGTTTTTCGATACTGTGGTAAAGGGTCTTTCGCTCCTGGCATCAGCAGGTGGCGCTAAGACCTTCTATCTCAATTATACGAGGCCGACGGACGGAAAGCGGGCTCGTATGAAGATCGGCCGCTATCCCGAAATGAAGCTTGGCAAAGCGCGGGAGAAGGCCAGAGCCGGGCGCGGCGGTATCGGCGAGGGTCAGGACCCGCTTGTCGAGAAACGTGCTTTGGCGGCTTCGCAGACCGTTGCCGACATGGTGGACAACTATATCGCCCGCCATGCCTCGACGAAGCGCAGCGGCGACGAGATAGCCCGTCGACTGCGTAAGAATGTCAAGGACGTGATCGGCGAAATTAAACTGTCCGAACTGCACCGTCGCGACGTCACAAAGTGCATCGACACGGTCAAGGACCGCGGCGCGCATATCGAGGCAAACCGTCTGTTTGAAGACGTACGCGCAATGGTGCGGTGGGCGAGGGGACGTGGCGACCTCGATAGCAACCTTGTCGAAGGTATGCGCCGGCCGACCGAAACGACAGAGCGCGACCGCGTGCTGTCTGACGATGAAATCCGAACCATGTGGGCAGCTCTGGCCAAGGCCGACGCGCGCGAATCGACGCGGCGCATTATTCGTCTGTGTTTAGTTACGGCGCAGCGCGTTGGCGAGGTTTCCGGCATGACCCGCGATGAGATCGACCTTGACGAAAAGGTTTGGAAGATCCCGGCGGCCCGCTCCAAAAACAAACGCGACCACTTAGTTCCGCTCTCGAACTGGGCGATCGACATCATCAATGAGCAACTCGCGGACGCAGAGGCGCTCGCCGACCGCAAGGGCAGGGAAGTTTCACGCTTCGTCTTCCCCGGACCAGGCGCCCGAGCTGCCGTGACCGGCGCCGCAATTGCAAAGGCTGTGAAGCGCGAAGAGACGACGAAGCGCAACGCGACCACCATCATGGGCGTTGCGTCCTGGACGCCGCACGATCTGCGTCGCACCGCTGCGACCCACATGGAAGAGATCGGCATTTCCCCTTTTGTCATCGGCCACGTGCTCAATCACATTTCCGCGACAAAAGCATCCATCACCAGTCGCGTCTATGCCCGGTATGATTATGCCCGCGAAAAGCGTGAGGCGCTGGAACTTTGGGCCGCGCGCCTTGCCGGAATACTCGCGCCAGCGCCGGCCCGGGTGGTCGCTATTCGTGGCGGGCGGCGATGATGCCGGAATTCCGCCTTTCACCCACCGAGCGAGCGGCGATCGCAAACGCGGTGCCCGAGCCGACTTGGTTGGACGCGCTTCCTAGCGATTGGGCGCGCCCCATCTGGTTTCCCGATGCCGATCGGTTTCGAGCCGACAAGGAAGGCTACATCGCGAGCATGATAGAATGGGCGGCTAGTGAAGCTCTGAAAGAACAGGTGGCGAGGGCAGTCGCCCCGTCCGCCGAGTTGAGCGACGTTGCCCAGATCGCGAACTTGGCTCGGCGGCTGCAGAGGTTGCTCCGGTCGCCCAACAGCTATCGACAGGACTTTGCCACTGCTTACTTCGGCCGCGAATTACTCGGCACGCGCCTCGTCTCGGGCGATGCAATCTACAAGCACGCTGTCCTTGACGAGCTGCTTGGCGAGATTGTCGCCGATGAGGATTTCGTCCGTGAGTGCATGCAGGCCTGGCAGGCAAACGATCATCTGCGGAAGCCCAAGCACGTCGCTCTTTCGGCCTTTGTGTCGCAGGTGATGTGCTTCTGGACCGTTTGGACCGGGCAAAAGTCGGGAAAGGGAACCGAAGGCGGGCCAGCGGCTAGGTTCGTGCGCGATGCCACAAATCCGCTATTGATTTTCGCAGATAAAGAGTTGGGGATAACCCTAAACAGCCGGGGACTGCTCGACGAAACTGCAGCCGCTCAACTGGTCAAAAGCCTTGCCTGACTTCGCATGGCGCCTGGCAAGGGGATAATGCGAACATAATTCGCGCTCGAAATATATTTGCATTCTCCCCTACGCCACACGCGGCGACCGTCTGAACTTCCGCGCATCGTTGTGATGTGAGGAAGATGAGATGATTGACCTGGTTGACGAACAGACCGCGTGCCGGATCATCGGCGGCGAGAATAGTCCCATTCACCGCTCGACGTTGTGGCGGGGCATCAATGCAGGCCGGTATCCGCGCCCGCTGAAGATGAACGCTAGCACGAACCGCTGGCGTCGTGATGAACTTGTTGCTGTGATTGAGAAGGCGGTCGCCGAACGCGACCAGGTAGCTGCGTAAGACCGGCTCGATGTCATCAGGTCCGCGCTATTCGATCATCCCGGCTGATGCGGTTTTCGATAACCGACTGTCGCGCTTGGCACTGCATGTGTTGACGGCACTTGGAACCCATTCCGATAGCAATGGCTGGTGCATCGTTAAGCAGAACACGCTGGCGAACGAAATTGGCTCGACGCCGGGCAGTGTTCAAAACGCCGTTCGGCAGCTGGCGAAGTGGGGGTACCTTCGGAAGCGGAACCGTTTCGCTCCGAACGGGGCGAAATTGGCGAGCCAGTACCAAGTCGCGATGGATCGCGACCCGCCGGCCGAAATGGTTGACGAGGCAGCGGAAACCGCCACCCCCACCCCACTCCCAGATGGGGTGGTACCCCACTCCCACGTGGGGAGGCACCCCACTCCCACGTGGGGACATAAGAACGACCCTTACTTAGAACGATCCTCTAGCGAGGATATAGAGAAACAGGCGTGCCTGCCGGTGCGGGCTTGCCGCTTGCCCGACAACTTCGCTCCCGACGTCTCATGGGCCACGGCACAGGGCATGTCCCCTGCCGACGTGAGCCGAGAGCGAGAACGGTTCTTCGATCATTGGAGGGCGGCGCCTGGGCAGCGTGGCGTTAAGCGCGACTGGCAAGCCACCTGGCGCAATTGGGTGCGCAACGCCCTCGATCGGCACCAGGCACCGCAGCGCCGAGCCCTGCCAGCACCCCGCGCGCCAGACGGCCTGTTTGCCCTGTGCCAGGGCGAACTTTCCCCGACCATCGCTGGAGACGGCCATGTCATCGAACATTGATGGTCAGCGCGCCGTGACAAAGCAGGATCTCGCCGGGGCACTAGTGGCCCTGTCCTGCCTGCCCAAGAGGCTGTCGAGCAACCCCGAGATTGAGTTCGCCGCCTACGAAACCGCCATAGAAGGCGTGATGTTCGATGATTTGGCGATGGCCGTTAAGGCGATCCTGAAGGACGCACTTGGGCACGCGTTCTTCCCGGCACCGCCAGAGCTCCGTCGCCAATGCAACGCTGCTTTGGACGTTCGGGCAACCGAGATGGCCAGGGCGGCACAGCGGCAACGCGAACGGGAACAACGGCTCCCCGACGTCGTGCACTCGCCAGAGCAACGCGCCCGCGTGGCTGCTCTGCATCGCGCATTCCACGAGAGCCTGAAGCCGATGTCCGAGGCCGAGGAGATCGAGGAGATTCGGAAGAAATACGATCCGGGCGCGCTCGCCGCCATTCCGGACCGCACCTGAAGGGGGGGGCGGGTCAAATCTCTACAGCGCCGAGGGGCCCGTAACCGCTTGGGGGTCATTCAGAGGTTTTTTCCTTCGAATGGCGCGTTTTTGGATGAGTGTGGCCAAGGAGCCGAACATGGGTATCGACAAGCTATTGAAAAGGTTGATTAAAAGGCAGTCACACATGACACAGCCAGGCTCAACTGATCATTTAATTCCCACCGTCCCTCGACGGCTTGTTTTGATCACTTGCGCCGTCTGCGGCAATGACTTCCAAGCGGTTCAGGTTGGGCGGCGGAAGCCTTCGACGCGATGCAGCCAGGCATGCCGAGCGGAGGGCCGGCGCCGCTACTCGAACAGCTACAACGCCGCAGCCCGGCAGGAACTCGACGAGCTGAGGGCACGGGCCGCCGCAGGCGAGCTCGAGCGATTCGGCGTCGGCCGCGACGGGCGACCCTTGCCGAAGGCTGCGCCGCCGGCAGAGTTATCCACACCTGCCGTTGACGGGGAGACGGACGATGCGTAGTTTCCGATCTGCGCGCTGTTGGCGAAACCGCCAAGGCACGCACCTCAAAGCGCCGGTGCTATGCCGGGCAACAGGTCGAAACCCCTTGTTTCAACCCCCGCTTGAGGTGCGCCTGATGCGCGACTTCCAACTTTACCTGAAGGAATCGACGGAACGGTTCATTGCCGCACCCGTCGAGGTCAAGTTTGCGTCCGATCGAGGCGCGATCGACGGCTACGGGAGCGTATTCGGCGTCCGTGATCTCCACGGTGACATCGTCGATCGCGGAGCCTTCACGGCCACTCTGGCAAGGCACCAGGCGGATGGAACCCGCCCCGTCATGCTGTTCTCGCACCGCATGGACAAGCCGATCGGCGTCTGGGACCGGGTTTCGGAAGACGACTACGGGTTGAAAATGTCCGGCCGGCTAAACCTTGATACCCAAGCCGGGCGCGAAGCGCTCAGCTTGGTGAAGCAGGATGCGATTTCGGGCTTGTCGATCGGCTTCCTCGTCAACCCGGGCGGCGCGTCGGTCGGCCGTGACGGCGTCCGCCATCTGAAGGACCTCGACCTCTGGGAGGTTTCCCTGGTGGCGATCCCGTCCAACGGCAAGGCCAGGATCACCGATGTGAAATCCGCCGACGATGTCACCAGCCGGCGCGACTTCGAAACCTTCCTGCATGAAATCGGCTTTGCCAAGGCGGCGGCGCGCAAGCTCGCCGGCGGCGGCTGGCCGGCACTCTCCGACGAAAACCAACAGTCCGTGGCGGACCTCGCCGCGGCGGTCAAATCTGCAATTCTGGACCTGAAAGGATCCTCGAAATGATGCATGCCCTCAAGCTGGCCGGACTGCGGCTGGAAACCAAGGAAGCACCTGACCCGCTAGTCGAGCTGAAGACACTGTTCACCGGTCATCACGACGAAGTCAAAAAGCTCGCTGCAGAGATGAAAAAGTTCGATGGCTGGGCGACCGAGCTGGAGAGAAAGTTCAATCGTTCGCGGCTCGGCGGCGGCGGCCAGATCGGTCTCGGCGACGAAAAGGATCTTCAGACCGAGCACAAGGCGATCGGCGCCTACATCAAGGCCGGCCTCGAGAATGAGCTGAAGGATTATTCCGTCGGCACCGATCCCCAGGGCGGGTATGTGGTCATGCCGCAGCGCTCCGAAACGATGATGAAGCGCCTCTTCGATGCAACCCCGATGCGCCGTCTCTCCCGCGTCATCACGCTCGACGCGGCCGACAGCTGGGAAGAGCCGGTCGACCCGTCCGACATAGGCGGGACGTGGGTGGGCGAAACCGAGCCTCGTCCGGAAACCGATTCCGGCTCGCTCGGCCTTCTGACGATCCCGTTGAATGAGATCTACGCGCTTCAGAAGGTGACCCAAAAGCTACTGGACACCAGCTATCTGAACATTGGCCAGTGGATCGATGGGAAGATCGCCGACAAATTCGCGCGCTCGGAAGGCCTGGCTTTCGTGTCAGGTGACGGCGTCAAGAAGCCGCGCGGTTTCATGAGCTATGCGGCCGACAGCGTAGCCACGGGTGACGAGACGCGCGACTGGAACGTCCTGCAGTATGTCATCTCTGGCGCGGCGACGACGGTGACCGCGGATAGCCTACGGGATGTCTATTGGTCCCTGAAAGCCGGCTACCGCACCAACGCCAGTTGGGTGATGGCATCGTCGACCGCGAACGCCCTCGACAAGTTGAAGGATGGCAACGGCGACTATCTGTGGCGCTCCGGAATGACTGCCGGCTCGCCGCCGTCGCTCCTCAATGCGCCCGTAGCGTTTGACGAAAATATGCCGGCGATCGGCGCCGGGTTGTTCCCGATCGCTTTCGGCGACTTCAAGGTCGGTTACACCATCATCGACCGTCTCGGGCTGCGTCCGCTCCGCGATCCCTACACCGCCAAGCCGCACGTTTTGTTCTACACTTACAAGCGCGTCGGCGGCGGCCTAAGCAACAGCGAGGCGATCAAGCTGCTGAAAGTATCGGCCTCCTGATAGGGATGCCAAGTGGCGGGCCTTGAAATTGGCCCGCCTTTTACCACCACCAGAAGGACCCGCCGGACATGGAAATTCCTGAACTTCACGACCGCTCTCGCGGCCCCGATCCACACGCTGAATACGACCGTTTAGCGCGCGCTATGGCAACACCGAAGCAACTCGACGACATCGAGGAGATGCCGAACCGCGTGACCTACCTCAGTCTCGACGATCTGATGACCGTTGCACTCGATGCCCGGCGCACATGCGACGAGGTGAAGGCGATCGCGATCGATGCGATCCAAGATGAGATTGAGACCGAGACGCAAGCGTTGCTGGTGCGCCGGTCAATGTTGGCGGAATATCTATGGCGCCGCACATGTCTGATCCTCGCCGACGAGTTCCAGCGCCGCCGCACGGGTGTCGCTCCCCGGGCGAAAGGACTGAACTGATGGGCAAACTGCCGTTTCGATTTCAAACACAGCTCGAGGAAGCGCTTTCCGAAGCCATGCATGCCAAGGCGCCGCCGGCCAACCCCGGCCTGATCGATGCGCCTTGGATCGAGGAGATGCGCCCGAAACATGTCAGGAGCACATTCGCATGACCACTCGCATTCTTCATCTGAACAAGGACGCCGCCGCTCCGGCGGGCTTGCCGACCAGCGAACGCTTCCGGCTCATACCGACCGGAGGCATTCGGTTGGATGCCGACCATGTGACCATAGCGGCCGGCAGGGTCAACGAGTTCGTGAACGTGATCAACGGTCAGCTATACGGCGCGAACAGCAATCAGGACTACGCGGTTGTCGAGAACGTTAATGGCGTCAACGTTGCCACGTTCGACAAGACCCTTGTTGTTGCGCCCACCGGCTACACCATGGGAACGGCCTTCGGCTTTGGTGGCCTTAACACAGGTCAGTACACCTTCGCGGCCCTATGGAAGGTGACGGACGGTTTTCTCCCGGCAAAGCAACGCGAGTATATTGCGCAAGCCAGCCTTGGGACCACGTCCAATCGGGCTGCATTACGGGAAGACGCAAGCGGAGCCATGCAGGCCCGTGCTCTACGCGCCACAGGTGGCACGGTTACGATTGTGTCTATATTCTCGCCCGTTCGCATAGACGGATGGTGTGCTGCTGCCGGCGTCTTTGACTGGACCAACAATCTGGTGACGATCCACGATCTGCTTGGAACGGAGTCTGTGTCGGCCGCGATATTGGGAACGTCCGGGGCTGCGCCGAGTGACATCAGCGCCTATCGCCTTGGGTACTACGTGAACACCGAGGATAGTTGGTTCAATGGACATCTGGCCGACTATTTCCACCTGCCCTACGCGCCGACCAGGGGCGAGCTTCTGCCACTCAAGATGCACATGCAGGCTCGCGCCACCGATCTGGCAAGCTAATTTCTCCACCCATGCGGGTTGCCGACCGCATCGAGGCGCTGGCCGCGCTTCATGGAGCCGGTCAATATCGGCAGCGATTTCTGGACCGAATGGCGCGCCTTTTTCCTGCCATCCCTGTCAATTGAGTCCGATCGCTCCCGCCGATTTCTTGAACGCGATGCCACTCGCGGTAATTGCCGCCCAGCAATTTTTCAGCAGGGCCGAACCATCGTTTTCGACCTTCATTGAGTGAACAATGTTCATTCCGTGAGCTTTCGCGTCCTGCTTCATCAGGGCGATGGCATTGTCTTCGGAGGGGGCGGGCTGCCACAGCTTGTTCTTACAGGACGTGCCCGAAACGGAGACACCTGCCGGCCCGGTCGAGACGATGCTCACTGAAGCGTCGTCCGCGATTGTGGGGCGCGGCGTGAGGCCGGTGTAAATACCGTTCGGAACATCGGTGTTTGGTGCGACGGTGCCGCAACCAGCAAGGCACATTGCCAGAGCGCAAAGCATCGAACGTTTCATTTGAGATAGCCCCCCCCGAACGGGGATGCTCGCCGATATTGCGCGACATAGCAACAAGCTCTAGCTCCTCCGGCGGGAATACGTCGCTCCTAGCCGTTTCCGACGATTCCCCCGGCCGCGCTCTTTCGGAGCCGAACACCCGGCCCTTCGCCATTCTCGTCTACAAAGATCACGCCGGCCGCCTCGAGGGCGCGGCAGACCGCATCCACATTGTTGGCCATGCCTACCGCCGGGCCAGCACTGCCCTCCATTCGTTTAACGGTAGGCACCGAGACTTTTGAGCGGTCGGCTAGCTCCGGCTGAGTCATGCCAACGAGGGCGCGCGCGGCGGCTATTTGTCGGCCTGTTGGCTTGTCCATTCGTATCAACTTTGTCCAAACGTATTGACGATTGCATTAAACTGATCTAATCGTATCACGTTGGCACTTAAATTCAACAAGGAGTTTTATCTGATGCCGAACCCCTCTGTTCGGGCAGCCGCCGAAGGTTTGCCCACACTAAACCGCCGGGCTTTGCTCGGCTATTTCGCTGCGATTCCGGCGGCGATGGCGATCCCCGCACTGGCGGTGGCGTCTGCGCCGAAAAGTGTTCCTGATGTGGAACACTTTTCGGTTGCCTTGCCAGTCAGCATCGACGAGCGCCTGGCGCTCTTGCCGCCGGACGTGGCCAAGCGTCTTCGCATCAAGTTCAATGCGATGATCGATCAGGCGTGGGCGGAAATTCATAGGGAGCATGAGCGAGAGCGACGGCGGGACCGGCTGGCGGCCAGGCGGAAGGGAATGCTGTCATGACCGCCGGCGCCGAAGGCTTGCCGAAAATCTTCCAAGCCGAGAATAATTTTGGAGAAACCGTTCCGGCCAAGAGCGGTTTCTCGCGCCGTACCGTGCTTGGCGCTCTCGCAGCGCTGCCTGTCGTGTTGCCGGCTTTGGCCGAGCCAGCCGAGCATCCCGACGCGGATCTGTTCTGGCTTTATCAGGAACTGGAGGAAGTTCACGCCCGAACGGAGTGGGCGTCAAAGGCCTGCAGCCGAGCCGGCAAGAAGTATGAGGCAGCGCTGCCGCCGCCACCACCGGACCCGAATAAATATGACGAGAGCGTGAAGTGGTCAGATGAGGTATCGGCTGCGTGGGATGGCATGACGATGGGCGATTATCGGGCTGGGCGCGTCCCTGCCGTCTATCAGTCCTATGAATGGGCCAAAGAAAAAGAGATCGCCATACGCCGCGCCGCCCGAGACAAATATGAGACCGAGCGAAAGGAACTGAGCCGAAAATTCAAAATTAATGCCCTCGAAAAGGCGTTCGACGACCTCGTCGACGAGATGTTTAAGGTCGGCGATCGCATCTTCGCAACGCCGGCCAACACGTTGGAGGGGATGGTGATCAAGATCCGGACGGCCGACAGGCTGGATTTGAAGAGCTTCGCAGGAAACGATGCGTTCGTGTCGATCGCCGCGGACATCAGGCGCCTTGCAGGGGAGAGGTGGCCTAGATGAGCAAGACCACCAAGCCCGACGCCAAGCTCCTCCGGCTCGAGGTCAAATTCAACGCCGCAAGCGATCGATGGAACGAGGCCACGGCCAGGACGGCAGAGCTCGAGGACGAGGAGCTTCGTATCAGGTCCCGCCGTGCGAAAGCGGAAAAGAAAGAGGAGAAGAGAGCCGAGGCTTTCGTCCGCGCGCGCGATCGTATCATAAATACCCGAGCAAGAAGCCTGGAGGGTCTGGCCGTGAAGGTGAGAGCGAGAGAGCGCGATTACACCGACGCCAAGGACCTGGAGATTGAAATTCTGAAAAGCCTAGTCGACGACATCAAGGCGATGACCGACAAAGCGTCACACGGGAAACCAGCGGTGTAACCCGCTGAGAAGGTGGCTAATTTCGCCACCGCTGAGCAACTGCGGAAATTTCCGCAGTCCAGATCATCATTCTTCCCAGCGGTAAGAATGATCCTCGGCGGTGCCGGTGCGGAATTTCAGCACCATCTAAAACCGTTCCGGCCGGGAACGGTTTTTTGCGTTTCGTGGGGCGTTCAAAGAAAATGTTTTACGGGAAGAGCACTGAATCAGGGTCGCCTCGCCGCCGGAGCGATTCCAAGCAAGCAACAGCGTTCCGCGTACATATGCCGTACATAACCGGAAAATCTTCGGCTTTGGCACCTTGCTAAGTATTTGAAATTGTTGGCTCCCCGGGCCGGATTCGAACCAGCGACCAACCGGTTAACAGCCGGTTGCTCTACCACTGAGCTACCGGGGAACAGAGGCTCTTGCGTGAGTGGGGCAGCCTATAGCAAACCCGTTTCGGCTTTGCAAAGAAGCATTTCGCATTTTTTCGACGCTTTTTGGCGCGAGGCTTCCTGGCAGTCGCCGGCAAGCGCCCTCATATGAGCTGTCTCTCGCCTGTCACGGAACGGAAAAGGCCGTTGCGGCTTTCTTCGGGTGATGGCCTACTGATGCAAACGGATCGATATTTCACATGACGGCAATGAGCGACGACCAGCCACCGGCCCGGAAAATCTCGGTCTTCGGCCGCCAGTTCACCATGCCGCGCTCGCGCGGCCTCCGGATTGCGATCGGCGTCGTGCTGATCATCGGCGGCATTCTCGGCTTCCTGCCGATCCTGGGTTTCTGGATGGTGCCGATCGGATTGCTGGTGCTCTCCTACGAATTCGCGTTGGTGCGCCGTCACCGGCGCCGCTTCGTCGTCTGGTGGGAGCGACGCCGCCGGCCGGATTGAGGTTGCCCTGCTGACAGGCGGGAAACAGGGCAATTGTTTGAGAGCGGCGTGGTCATCACCGAGGCTGGTCAAAACAGCTTTCCAGGCGTTCGCAGAGCTCCTTGAGAACGGCGGTAGCCGATGCCAGCCGCGCCCGGTCGCGCGGCGGCAGGCTGTTTGCGCCTTCTATGCTGAGGCGATCGATGGCATAGCGCACAAGCTCTGCAGACTGCGACAATCCGCGCGGTGTGCCGTCTTTCGTAGCTGTTCGACCCATGGCGGAACCCTCCTTTCTGCCCAACGTGGCCGCCGGTTTCGGGTTCCTGTCGCCGAGGATCATCCTTAACGATAAGCTAATATGTTATTGCTAGCATGGCATTGCATTGATAAGCAGTGCCTCGATGTCGGAAGAACCGTTGGGAATGCATGGTGGCCGCTTGACGGCATTTTCGCCGCAACCTATTGGAGCCGGGTGGAACGCCGGGAGCAATGAGGCCTCGTGGCGGAGTGGTTACGCAGAGGACTGCAAATCCTTGCACCCCGGTTCGATTCCGGGCGAGGCCTCCAATGCCCGAGCTCCCGCGCGTCAGCGCCAGGGGGCTTCAGTTCCGGTCGAAACAGCCGCGGCCTTTGCGCGGCAAGCGGATGGTTGGAACATGAGCGCTGATTTTGCCGAACGCCGGGTGAAGATGGTCGACGGCCAGATCCGCACCACCGACGTGACCAGCGCACCGCTGCTCGAGGCTATGCTTGTCGTGCCGCGCGAGGCCTTTGTTGCCCCCGGCCAGCGTGACCTTGCCTATATCGACGAGGACATCCGCATCGCCGATACGGCCGATGGTCCGCGCTATCTGATGGAACCGTCGCCATTGGCCAAGCTGATGCAGCTGGCCGATATCGCCCCAAGCGATTCGGCACTCGATGTCGGCTGCGGCACCGGCTATGCGGCGGCTATCCTGTCGCGGCTGGCAAGGTCGGTGGTGGCGCTGGAAAGCGATCCGGCGCTGGCCGAGACCGCCACTTCGACGCTTGCGGCGCTGGGGTGCGGCAATGTCACCGTGGTCCAGGGACCGCTGCCGCAAGGCCATGCCGCCAATGGGCCTTACGACGTCATCCTGATCGGTGGCAGCGTCGGCGAGGTGCCGGCGGCGCTGTTCGACCAGCTTGCCGAAGGCGGCCGACTCGTCGCCGTGGAAGGGCAGGGCAATTCGGGCGTAGCCCGGCTTTTTTTTAAGACTGGGGGGGTTGTAACGGGAAGACGCGCATTTAATGCGGCAATTAAGCCACTACCGGGGTTCGAACGCATTCCCGCCTTCGAATTCTGAGTGATTTTGCCTTGCAGCGAAGGCGCTGTCATGATCGCTTGCGTTTGAACAATCGTTGCTGATCTGCATAACCGGGCGTTTCTGGGGGCTTTCAGCGGGGGAACGATAAAAAACGCGGCGCCGGCTGATCAGAAGGAGAAGCCTGCGTGGCGCAGTTCCCGTGCAAAACGAATGAGGGAATATAACGTGCCGTCTGTACGCAAGTTACTTTTTACCGCCGTCCTCGTTTCGGCGACCGCGCTGTCTCCACTGGCCGCCTCGGCCGAAACCATTCTCGGGGCCCTTTCAAAGGCCTATCAGAACAATTCCTCGCTTAATTCTTCACGCGCCGGCGTTCGCGTCACCGACGAGGGCGTTGCAATCGCCAAGTCCGGCTGGCGCCCGACCGTAACGGGTTCCGCGGACATCGACTACACCAGCACCCACGTCAATGGTACTAGTCGAACCGCGCGCATAACCACGGGCAACTTTGGCGTCCAGATCAACCAAACCCTGTTCGACGGCTTCCAGACCAAGAACAACGTCGCTGCCGCTGAAGCGCGGGTCCGCGCTTCGTTCGAAAGCCTGCGCAACACCGAAGAGAACACGCTGTTCAACGCAGCGAGCGCCTATATGGATGTGATCCGTGACCGCCAGATTGCGGTGCTGACCGAACAGAACCTGCAATTCCTGACCGAGCAGGCGCGTGCGGCGCGTTCGCGCTTCGAGGTCGGCGAGGGTACCCGCACCGACGTCGCGCAAGCCGACGCCCAGCGTGCCTCCGCGGTGGCGCAGTTGAGTGCCGCCCGCGCCACGGCACTGGCAAGTGCTGCGACCTATCGCCAGATCGTCGGCGACGAGCCGGGCAGGCTCAGGCCGGCTTCGCCGCTTTCGAAGCTGTTGCCGTCGAGCCTCGATGCGGCGATCGCGATCGCGTCGGCCGAGCATCCGGCCATCCTCGCCACCGCGCATCTGGTCGACGCGGCGGCGTTTTCGGTGAAATCGGCCGAAGGCGCGTTGCTGCCGCAGCTTTCGGCCAGCGCCGGCGTCTCCAGCGACTATCGCAACACGGTTCCGGGCGTCCTTGGGGCAACGCAGGATGGCACCAGGACGTCGGCGAACATCGGCGCGACACTGACCGTGCCGATCTATTCGGGCGGACGGACCTCGGCGACTGTGCGCCAGTCTAAGGAATCGCTCAGCCAGGCGCGGATCGAAGTCGACGTTAGTCGCGACCAGGTGCGTCAGGCCGTGACATCGGCATGGTCGCAATACACCGCCGCGCAGCAAAGCGTCACGGCCAACCGGCAGGTAGTCGCCGCGGCGCAGCTTGCCCTGAACGGCGTCATCGAAGAGCGCAATGTCGGCCAGCGCACCACGCTCGACGTGCTCAACGCGCAGGCGACGCTCATCACCGCCAAGATCAATCTTGTCAGCGCCGAACGCGACGTTGTGGTGGCGAGCTATGCCATCCTCTCGGCGGTTGGCCATTTGTCGGCAGACCGGCTTGCGCTTAACGTGACGAAGTACAGGCCGGAAGAGCATTACAACGCCGTCAAGGACAAGTGGATCGGCCTGCGCACGCCGGACGGCCGCTGATCGCCAGGCCGTGTCTTCAGCCCGCGCTCGAACGACGCGCGGGCTTCAACTCCCGACCCTAATCTGTTGAAATCCGAGATGTCGCCAGATTGGGGATTCTCGCAAGGCGTTCCGTCGGTTACGCTGTTGCCATGATTCGAATCCGGCGTTTGCCGGACAGGAAATCTGAGAACGAGTCACAAGGGCGGCGGATGTGACGATGGCGACGGCGAGCAGTGTACAGCGCGAACCTTCCATGGAGGAGATACTGGCTTCCATCAGAAGGATCATCGAGGACAGCGATACCGGCCGCAAGCAGCCGGGCGAAGCGGACGAGCTGCGCCAGGATCTGCAACCGGCACCGGCAGCCGGACCCACAGCGGAGGCGGATGCGTTCCGCTCCGAACTGCGCGGCGGACTGGAGATCGCCAAACCGGCCACGCGGGCCGAGGTGCAGCCAACGGCCGCACCGGTTATTGAGCGCCTGGAAACGCCGCTGCGCCCCGGCCCGGTAAAAGCACCGGTGACGCTGGCTGAGGTGAACGCCGCTCCCGCACCGGCCGCAAAGCCGGATTGGCCTGCGATGGCCAAGGCTGCCGAGACGACCGACACCATCATTGCCGATTGGCGGCGCGAGATCGCTGCGGTCGGCGACGCGATGGCCAAGCCGGAGCGCGCCGAGCGACCCAGGCCGGACGCCGAGCCGAAAGCCGAGGTTTTCGAGAACGAGGCGACTGCTGGACCTGCGCCGGAGCCTTCGGAAATTGGGCCGGAGCTTTCGGAAAGCGGCCCGGATTCTTCGGAACTCGGCCCGGAATCTTCGAAAATCTGCCCGGAATCTTCGATAGTCGGATGGGCGCGTACGGCGGCCAGCGAGCCGCCGCCCGCACGTCCGGCGATCCTTTCGGAGCATACGGGCCGGCAGGTTGCCGCCGCCTTCGGCGAGCTTTCCGACGCGTTTGCCAGCCGCAGCAAGAAGACCTTCGACGAGATGGCCGAGGAGATGCTGCGGCCCATGCTGCAGGACTGGCTGGACAACAACCTGCCGACGCTGGTCGAGCGGCTGGTGCGCGAGGAAATCGAGCGCGTCGCGCGCGGCGCACAGTAGCAGTTCGGAGGAGACGCCGCCGATAGGCGGCTCGACCGCCGGATTGTCGAAGTCGGCGCTGCCCCTCATCCGCCTTGCCGGCACCTTCTCCCCGCATAGCGAGGGGGAGAAGGATCTGACCGTAACCGCGGCCCCTTTTTCCGCAACGTTTGTGATTGGCGAAAGCTTCGGTACAGGCGTCTTTCGCCCCGTCACTATACCGGGAGAAATGCCCGGCAGGGCAATGAGGGCGGCGCAAACCTGAAGCGATTGCCTTGCAACATTCAGTTGCGCAAGTTGCACCGAACCATCCCGGCGCTATCTATTGGCCATGCCGCCCTTGCGGTTGACTTGGCGACAACCTTCCGATTTACACCGGACCACAAAATTCCGGACAGCGCGGACCGTTTTCCCATGCTCGAAAAGACCTACGACGCCAAAGCCGTCGAGCCGAAGATTGCCAGGATCTGGGACGAGGCCGACGCGTTTCGGGCCGGCGCCGGGGCCGAGGAGGGGGCTGAAGCCTTCACCATCGTCATCCCGCCGCCGAACGTCACCGGCTCGCTGCATATGGGCCACGCGCTCAACAACACGCTGCAGGACATTCTGGTGCGCTTCGAGCGCATGCGCGGCAAAAACGTGCTGTGGCAGCCGGGGATGGATCATGCCGGCATCGCCACGCAGATGGTGGTCGAGCGCCAGCTGATGGAAAAGCAGATCCACCGCCGCGACCTGACGCGCGATGAGTTCATCGACAAGGTGTGGGAGTGGAAGGCAGAATCCGGCGGCGCCATCCTCAACCAGCTGAAGCGGCTCGGGGCCTCGGCCGACTGGAGCCGGGAGCGCTTCACCATGGACGAGGGCCTGTCCAAGGCCGTGCTCGAAGTGTTCGTGACGCTCTACAAGGAAGGGCTGATCTATAAGGACAAGCGCCTTGTGAACTGGGACCCGAAGCTGTTGACCGCCATCTCGGATCTCGAGGTCGAGCAGCAGGAAGTCAACGGCAACCTCTGGCACTTCCGCTATCCGATCGAAGGCATGACCTTCGATCCGGAAAATCCGAAGACCTTCATCACCGTTGCGACGACCCGGCCGGAGACGATGCTGGGCGATACGGCTGTCGCAGTCCACCCCGACGACGAGCGTTTCCGGCATCTTGTCGGCAAGAAACTCATCCTGCCGATCGTCGGCCGCAGGATCCCGGTGGTCGCGGACGAGTATTCCGATCCCGAAAAAGGCAGCGGTGCGGTCAAGATCACGCCGGCGCATGACTTCAACGATTTCGAGGTCGGCAAGCGCCACCGGCTGCCGGCGGTCAACGTCCTCACCGTCAATGCGGCGGTGAGCCTCAAGGACAATGAGGACTTTCTCGCCGGACTGGAAGTGACGCCGGAGCACCAGGCCGTATGGGACAGCCTCGACGGCCTGGACCGTTTCGACGCGCGCAAGAAGATCGTCGAGTTGATGGAGGCGGGCGGCTTTCTCGAGAAGGTCGAGCCGCATCGCCACACGGTGCCGCACGGCGACCGCGGCGGCGTGCCGATCGAGCCGTTTCTGACCGACCAATGGTATGTCAATGCGGCGGAACTGGCCAAGCCGGCGATCGCCTCGGTGCGCGAGAGCCGTACCAATTTCGTGCCCAAAAACTGGGAAAAGACCTATTTCGACTGGATGGAGAACATACAGCCCTGGTGCATTTCGCGCCAGCTCTGGTGGGGCCACCAGATCCCTGCCTGGTATGGGCCGGACGGGCATGTCTTTGTCGAAAAGACCGAGGAAGAGGCACTCGGTGCCGCCGTCGAATATTATCTGGCGCTGGAAGGGCCGTGGAAGGCCTGGGTCGAGGACAAGCTCGAGAATTTCCAGCCTGGCGAGATCCTGACCCGCGACGAGGACGTGCTCGATACATGGTTCTCGTCGGCGCTGTGGCCGTTCTCGACGCTTGGCTGGCCGGACCAAACGCCGGAACTGAAGACCTATTACCCGACCGACGTGCTGGTGACCGGTTTCGACATCATCTTCTTCTGGGTCGCCCGCATGATGATGATGGGCCTGCATTTCATGGATCAGGAGCCGTTTCATACCGTCTATGTCCATGCGCTGGTTCGCGACAAGAACGGGCAGAAGATGTCGAAGTCGAAAGGCAACGTCATCGATCCGCTCGAGCTCATCGACGAATACGGCGCCGATGCGCTGCGCTTCACCTTGACGGTGATGGCAGCGCAAGGGCGCGACGTTAAGCTCGATCCGGCCCGCATTGCAGGTTATCGCAATTTCGGCACCAAGCTGTGGAACGCGACGCGCTTCGCCGAGATGAACGAAGTGGCGCGCGACGACGATTTCTGGCTGCAGGACGCCAAGCTGGCGGTCAACCGCTGGATCCTGACGGAGCTGACGCGAGCCGCGCGGGACATAACCGACGGCATCACCTCATACCGCTTCAACGATGCGGCGGGTGCCGCCTACCGGTTCGTCTGGAACCAGTTCTGCGACTGGTACCTGGAACTGCTGAAGCCGGTGTTCATGGGCACCGACGAGACCGCCAAGGCCGAGAGCAGGGCATGCGTCGCCTTCGTGCTGGACGAGATCTATAAGCTGCTGCATCCGATGATGCCGTTCATGACCGAGGAACTGTGGGCCGAAACCGCCGGCGAGGGCAGGCAACGGCCATCGCTGCTTTGTCATGCGGCATGGCCGTCACCCGACTTCGAGGACGAGGCGGCCGCCGCCGACATCAACTGGCTGGTCGATCTCGTCTCCGGCATCCGCTCGGTGCGTTCGGAGATGAACGTGCCGCCGGCGGCTATCGCACCGCTCGTGGTGATCGGCGCCAACGAAACGACGCGCGAAAGGCTCGAGCGTCAGGGCTCGGCCATCAAGCGTCTGGCGCGGGTCGGCGACATCTCGCTCGCGGAGGCGCCACCCAGGGGATCCGCTCAAATCGTCGTCAACGAGGCGACCATCTGCCTGCCGCTCGGCAGCCTGATCGACCTTGCCGCCGAGGCAGCGCGCCTGCACAAGGAGCTTGCCAAGGTGACCGAGGAAATAGCGCGGCTCTACAAGAAGCTGTCCAACGAGAAATTCGTCGCCAACGCGCCGGAAGAGGTAGTGGAGGCCGAGCGTGAAAAACTCGCCGAATATCGCGAGGCGCAAGAGAAGCTTTCGGTCGCATTGGCGCGGGTTCGCGATGCGGGCTGATCAAACAAACTGGGCCGGCTGGCCGCAATAGATTCGCCGGTCACGAATCTGCTTTCCGGCTAGGCCGCCTGCCACGAAAACAGGCATTCCGCAGCGTAAATCTTGAGGCAAACTGAATGTTTTTGCCCCATTGTTGCCATAATGTAACAATGGCCGGCTGGGCAGGCAAAATTCCCTGTTCCCTAGTGATTTAGGCGGTTTTCCCGAGTTTTCTCGTCGATTTGTATTGAGGCGGCCATTTTCCCGCCTCGGTAAGAAGGCCGACACCTTGTCGGAAATGCGTTCCGCCAAGGTATACATGTACGCACGGCGAATTCGTTGTTGCGCCGTTAACCTGAATTGGTTCTAGCTTGATGCAAGGACATTTTGGGGAGGAGATTCATGTGTTGTTCGCGTCTGAACGTGCTGCTGGGCGCGGGGGCTTTTTCGCTGGCTTTTGCCGGGACGGTGCAAGCCGGGGGCTTTGATCGGGGCGGCGTCAACATCGACCAGCTGTTCGACGCGGCGCCATATTCGCTCGATGCGGGCGTCACCTATGTTTCGCCACAGCGCAAGCTGAAGAACGTGCAGCGCCTGGATGGCTCGGGATTGTCGACGTCGGCGGTGGATGTTGGTGGCGACTATGCGGTGCCGCATGTCGGCATCAAGGCCAACATCTTTGAGCCCGTAGACTGTCTTGCCACCTATACGAGACCGTATGGTGCGGACGCAAATTTCGGCATGAACAACGCCTATTCGCCGACAGCGGTCAAATACGCCGTCGACACAGACGATTTCGGTCTCACCTGCTCCTATAAGGTGAACGTCGGCAAGGGCGCCATACGATTCATCGGCGGTGTCTCCTACCAGCAGGTAGACGCGTTTCTTTCCCGTCAGACACTGCTCGCCTTCGGCAATACCGGCCTCGGCGTCTTCAAGCTATCCGACGAGGCATGGGGTTGGCGTGCGGGCGCAGCCTATGAGATCCCCGAGATCGCTCTGCGCGCCAGCCTGATGTACTCTTCGAGCTACAAATATGACGGGCTGTCGGGAACCGTCGACACGACCGGCTTCAGGGGCGCCTTTCCAGCGGATCTGATTCCCGGCTCTACCGGCGTGTACCCAGTCTCGGCGTCGGCTGAGATACCTCAAGCTCTGGAATTCAAGCTGCAGAGCGGCATAGCTCCTGGCTGGCTGGCCTTTGGTTCCGTCCGCTGGCAGGAGTGGAGCAAGCTTGGCGTCATTGCCATCAATGGCGTGCGCAGTCCGGTAACCGGTGCTCCCTCGCCCGTTTCATTCGATCTGCTTTATCGCGACGGCTGGACGGTCACCGGCGGTATCGGTCACAAGTTCACCGATCAATTGTCGGGCGTGGTTTCGCTGACCTGGGATCGCGGCACCTCGACGACCTCCGGCTATCAGTCGGATACCTGGGCCGTGGCCAGCGGCGTCTCCTATTCGCCGAACGACCAGATCGAGGTCAGGCTCGGCGGCTCGATTGGTGTGCTGACGAGCGGGTCATCGACTTTCAGCGGTGTCGGCGACGAGGCAAATGCCGTCACCTATAGCTACGACAACGACCTGCTTCTCGCCGGTTCGGCTTCCGTCAAGATCAAGTTCTAACCACTGATTTTAAACGACAAAACGGCCGGGCACTGCCCGGTCGGTTCGTTCGGCGCTCGTCCGGCATTCGGCGGCGCAACAATTGCCCCCAAAGATGTTCGCTCCTGTAATTGTGACGTTTTGGCAACAGTTTCTGAACAACCCTCGCGCCACCCGGCCGCCCGGGAACATTGCCCATTTCCCGCCATAAACGCGGCGCACCTCGAATTTGTCTCGGGACACGCGCCAAAAGGCTAGGCGAAGAGGCAGGCCGCACCGCCCGCGGCAAGGACGAGTATGGACACCAGAGCGATCTCCAAGGCCAAGCTGCCGAGCCGCCACGTGACCGTTGGTCCCGAGCGGGCGCCGCATCGCTCCTACCTCTATGCTATGGGGCTGTCGGCGGCCGAGATCGGGCAGCCGCTGGTCGGTGTCGCCAGCTGCTGGAACGAAGCCGCACCCTGCAACATTTCGCTGATGCGCCAGGCGCAAGTGGTCAAGAAGGGCGTGGCGGCGGCCAACGGCACGCCACGCGAATTCTGCACCATCACCGTCACCGACGGCATCGCCATGGGTCATCAGGGCATGAAGTCGTCGCTGGTGTCACGCGAGGTCATCGCCGACTCGGTCGAGCTCACCATGCGCGGCCATTGCTACGATGCGCTGGTTGGATTGGCCGGTTGCGACAAGTCGCTGCCCGGCATGATGATGGCCATGGTGCGCCTCAACGTACCGTCGATCTTCATCTATGGCGGCTCGATACTGCCCGGCAGCTACCGTGGCCGGCAGATCACCGTGCAGGACGTGTTCGAGGCGGTGGGCCAGCACTCGGTCGGCACCATCGGCGACGCCGAGCTGCTCGAGATCGAGCAAGCCGCATGTCCTTCAGCCGGCTCCTGCGGCGCCCAGTTCACCGCCAACACCATGGCCACCGTCGCTGAGGCCATCGGCCTGGCGCTGCCCTATTCCTGCGGCGCGCCTGCACCCTACGAGATGCGTGACCGCTTCAATTTCGCTTCCGGCGAAAAGATCATGGAGCTGATCGCAAGGAACATCCGCCCGCGCGACATCGTTACCATGGAAGCGTTGGAAAATGCCGCGACCGTGGTCTCGGCCACCGGCGGCTCGACCAACGCGGCGCTGCATCTGCCGGCGATCGCGCACGAGGCCGGGATAAAGTTCGATCTTTTCGACGTGGCCAGGATATTTGAGAAGACACCCTACATCGCCGACCTCAAGCCGGGCGGCAAATACGTCGCCAAGGACATGTTCGAGGCCGGCGGCATTCCGCTCTTGATGAAGACGCTGCTCGACCATGGCTACCTTCATGGCGATTGCCTGACGGTGACTGGCCGCACTTTGGCCGAAAATATGGAACATGTTTCCTGGAATGACAGCCAGGATGTGGTCCGTCCCGCCAACAGGCCGATTACCCAGACCGGCGGGGTCGTGGGCTTGAAGGGTAACCTTGCCCCCGAAGGCGCGATCGTGAAGGTCGCCGGCATGACGGAGCTGAAATTCTCGGGTCCGGCGCGCTGCTTCGATTCGGAAGAAGAATGTTTCGAAGCGGTTACGCATCGCAACTATAGGGAAGGCGAGGTTCTCGTCATCCGCTATGAGGGGCCGCGCGGCGGCCCGGGCATGCGCGAAATGCTGTCGACGACGGCGGCTCTCTACGGCCAGGGCATGGGCGGCAAGGTGGCGCTCATCACCGACGGGCGTTTTTCGGGCGCGACGCGCGGTTTCTGCATCGGCCATGTCGGGCCGGAAGCGGCAGTGGGCGGCCCGATCGGGCTGCTTAGGGATGGCGACTTGATCTCGATCGATGCCGTGAACGGCACGATCGAGGTTGCATTGTCCAAAGCCGAACTGGCGGCGAGGGCAAAGGCATGGAAGGCGCGCACGACCGACTATCAGTCGGGCGCGATCTGGAAATACGCACAGACGGTCGGATCTGCCCGCGACGGCGCGGTCACCCATCCCGGCGGTGCCAAAGAAACACACTGCTATGCGGACATCTGAGTTGTTGAGGTCGTCTGTCCTTTCGGCACTGGTTGCGCTCGCCACGTTTGGCGCGACCTTGGGCGCCGTCGGCCAGGCCATGGCCTTCGACGACAAGGTGTTCGACGACAAGACCGGCGTGAAGCCGCAGTCGAGCCCGTGGGCGGTGTTCCAGTTCGGCTTTTCCGCCTACAAGAACGGCCATAAGGAGCAGGCCGCGGAAGCCTATAAATATGCCGCGGAGAACGGCCAGATCGGCGCCACCTGGAAGCTTGCACGCATGTATGCCGAAGGCGACGGGGTGGCGCGAGACGATTACGCGGCGTTCAAGTTCTTCTCAGAGATCGTCGACCAGGATGTCGAGCCCGGTTCGCCCGAGGAGAGCTATGTTTCGGACGCACTGGTGGCGCTTGGCGACTATCTGAGGAAGGGCATTCCCGGCAGCCCCGTCGAGGAGAACGAGGTGGCAGCTCAGGAATATTACATGCGTGCCGCCGCCAACTACCGCAATCCGAACGCCCAGTTCGAGATGGGCCAGATGTTCCTCAAGGGTGAGGGCGGCGTCAAGGCCAGCGTCAAGCAGGCCGGACGCTGGTTCCAGCTGGCGGCCGAAAAGGGCCATGCGGGCGCGCAGGCGACGCTCGGCAACCTGCTTTTCCAAAGCGGCAAGATCGTGCGGGGGCTGGCGATGATGACCGCGGCGCTCGAACGAGCCTCACCTGCCGACCAGCCATGGATCCGTGGCATGCAGGAAGAAGCGTTTGCCGCCGCCGGCGAAGCCGACCGCCGCACCGCGATCTCGCTGGCCGACGACATCCTCACCAAGGGTGGCGGCGACCAGTAGGCCGGCAGAAATTCCGTTTTGAGATCAATTCTCGTTCGGTTCCGCCGGCATGCCGCTGGGCGCCGGCGTTGAGATCGGTGTGCCTTGCAAATGCGGGGCCAGCGTGTTCTCCGGGCAGCCGTCCCGCTGCTTTGTCCAGGACGTGTTGTTGAGCACCATCTCGCAACGGGCGAGGTAACTTTGGCCGGCAGGCGTCAGGCAGGCGACCCGGCCGATCTGGAATGATTTGCCGTTAGCCAGGCACTCTGCATCGGCAAAAGCCGGCGTCGCCACCGCCATCGCAAGCGCGCAGCCAATCGGGCAGAGTGCAAATCGAGTAGTCATGGGAACCCCAGCCACCATGATGATTTCCCATCAAGCGCGCGATTTGTGGCGATAAGAGGTCAACTTATCAATGTGCCGCCGGACAGCAGGTCCGGTCAGGCTGGCCGCAGCGCCAGATCGATCGCCACCGGCACGTGGTCGGAGGGTTTTTCCCAGGCGCGCACCTGCTTCTCGATCGAAGCCGAGGAAAACCAGTTGGCGGCTTCGGGCGACAGAAGCAAATGGTCGATGCGGATGCCGTTGTTCTTCTGCCAGGCGCCGGCCTGATAGTCCCAGAACGTAAAGACGTCTGCGGAGTCGGTGACGGCACGCACGGCTTCGGTGAAGCCGAGATTCTTCAGCCGCCGGAACGCCTGCCGCGTCGCGGGCTGGAACAGTGCATCGCTTAGCCAGTTTTCCGGATATTTCGCGTCGATCGGCTCGGGGATGACATTGTAGTCGCCGGCCAGGACCAGCGGCTCTTCCAGAGCAAGCCGCTCCTCAGCCCAGCGCTCAAGTCGCGACATCCAGGAAAGCTTGTAGGAGAACTTCTTCTCGTCGTCGATCGGGTTGCCGTTCGGCAGATAGATCGAGGCAACGCGCAAGGCGCCCTTGTCGGTCGAGAACACGCCCTCGATGAAACGCGCCTGTTCGTCGGCATCGTCGCCCGGCAAGCCGCGATTGACCTCATCGAAACGCAGCTTCGACAGGATGGCGACGCCGTTGAAGCCTTTTTGGCCGTAAGTCTCGACATTGTAACCGAGCGCCTCGATCTCGGCGCGAGGAAACTGGTCGTCGACCGTCTTGATCTCCTGCAGGCAGGCGATGTCGGGCGCGCTTTCCGTCAGCCAGTGGGTCAAATTGCCGATGCGGGCGCGAACGCCGTTGATGTTCCAGGTGACGATTTTCATGGCGGCCTCGATAGGCTGGTGGTCCGGAGACTAGCGATCCGGTGGATGACGTTCGACAAGGCCGATCGTATTGCCTGCCGGGTCCTTTAGGAAGGCCATCCATTCGCTTTCCCCGGCTTGGCCGAACAGGCCTTCGGTGTCGCGATGAACGAGCGCTGGCGGCGCGGTGAAGGGGATGCCGGCGGCCTTTGCCGAAGCGTGGAACTCGTCGAGGCCCGATATATCGAGATAGACGGTGCCGGCCGGCAGGCCGTCAGTGAAAAGCAGGCGCACGTCACCGGCCAGGATGAAGGCGATGCCCGGCGGGTCGAAACGCGCGTGCAGGCTCATGCCGAGCACTTCGCGCCAAAACGCCAGCGTCGCATCGAGGTCGCGCCCGGCGGAAAGCGCGACCTGACGGACCGCGCCGATGTGAGGCATTTCTAGATCGAGAAGCTGGTGCCGCAGCCGCAGGAGGCGACCGCATTCGGGTTTCTGATCTGGAACGACTGGCCCATCAGATCGTCGACGAAATCGATTACCGAGCCGCCCATGTAGACCAGCGACAGGTCGTCGATAAGTACGGTGGCGCCGTCCTTTTCGATGGCGACGTCGTCGTCATTGCGCCTGTCGACCAGATCGAACTTGTAGGAAAAGCCGGAACAGCCGCCGCCCTCGACCGAAACGCGCAGCGCCGTCTTACCGGCTTCGCTCGCCACAATCTTGGCGATCCGCCTGGCGGCGGCGTCGGTCATCTCGACTTTCATGGCAGTCTTGGCATCAGCGCCCATGGGCGTCACCTTGCATTCGGTTTCGTATGATAGGTATGAAGCGCGACGGGGCAAGTCAACTGCGGCATACGCTATGACCAACGAGTTGGGCGACATCGGATTCGGCTATCGGCCGCGCGCGGCCTATGCCAGCGACCCGGCAAAGTCGCGCGGGCGGTTGTTCGACGAGGTGGAAAGCCCGACGCGCACGCCGTTCCAGCGCGACCGCGACCGCATCATCCATTCGACGGCGTTCCGCCGGCTGAAGCACAAGACGCAAGTGTTCGTCGCGCACGAAGGCGACCATTACCGCACGAGGCTGACGCATTCGATCGAGGTCGCGCAAATCGCACGCGCTCTGGCGCGGGCGCTGCGCGGCGACGAGGACCTGGCCGAGGCGGTGGCCCTGGTGCACGACTTCGGCCACACGCCCTTCGGCCATACCGGCGAGGACGCGCTGAATGAGAAGATGGCCGCCTGGGGCGGATTCGACCACAATGCGCAGTCGCTGCGTGTGGTGACGCGGCTGGAGCGGCGCTATGCCGAGTTCGATGGGCTGAACCTCACCTGGGAAACGCTGGAGGGGCTGGTCAAGCACAATGGCCCACTGACCGATGCCAAGGGCAAAGGGCTGAAGGGGCGGGTGCCGCAGGCAATCCGCGACTATTCCGAACTGCACGACCTCGAGCTCGACCGCTTCGCCGGTATCGAGGCGCAGTGCGCGGCGATTGCCGACGACATCGCCTACAACACCCACGACATCGATGACGGGCTGAGGGCAGGGCTGTTGACGCTCGATATGCTGGAGGGCGTTTCGCTGCCGGGGTCGATCCTCAAGGGCGTGCGTCAGCGCTATCCGGCGCTCGATGACGTACGCACCGGCCACGAGCTGATGCGCCGGCAGATCACCATCATGGTCGAGGACGTGATCGTCTCGACGACGGCCAATCTGGCGCGCATCAAGCCTGACAGCGCCGAAGCGGTAAGGGCGGCCGGCGAGACGATGGTGAGCTTCTCCGCCGAGACGGCCGTATGGGAAAAGGAGCTGAAGGCCTTTCTTTACAAGCATCTCTACCGGCACGCGGACGTCATGCGGGTGCGCGCCGAGGCCGACCAGATCGTCAGGGACCTGTTCGACGTCTATTTCGCCGATCCGCGCGCCATGCCGGATGGCTGGCGCGAAGGGCTCGACCGGGCAGAGGACCGCGTCAAGGCGCGCAGTGTTGCCGATTTCCTGGCCGGCATGACGGACACTTATGCGCTCAAGGAACACAGGCGTTTGTTTGACCATACGCCGGATTTGAGCTAGGGCGGGCTCGATTTTGCCGGCCAGCGAGCCGGCCCCCTGCAAAACCGTCAGAGCCACAGCAATGAACATCTTCGCCGATTTCAACGCGCGAATCATAAAGGCCGTCGAAGCGCTTGATTTGAAAGACAAGGATGGCGCGTCGCCGGACCTGTCGCGCATCGCTGTCGAGCCGCCGCGCGATGCCAGCCATGGCGACCTCGCGACCAACGCTGCCATGGTGTTGGCCAAGCCGACCGGCCAGAATCCGCGCGCGCTGGCAGAAAGGCTGGCTGAGGCGCTGCGCGCCGACGAGGATATCGCGGCCGCCGAGATCGCCGGCCCGGGCTTCGTCAATCTCAGGCTCAAGGACGGTTTCTGGCAGGCGCATCTGACGACGCTGCTCGGCGAAGGCCGCAATTACGGCCGCTCGACTGTCGGCGGCGGCAAGAAAACCAATGTCGAATATGTCTCGGCCAACCCGACCGGGCCGATGCATGTCGGCCATTGCCGGGGTGCCGTGGTCGGCGACGCGCTCGCCAATCTGATGGCCTTCGCCGGTTACGACGTGACCAAGGAATATGTCATCAACGATGCCGGTTCGCAGATCGACGTGCTCGGACGCTCGGTCATGCTGCGCTACCGCGAGGCGCTTGGCGATGAGATCGGCGACATTCCGGCCGGGCTTTATCCAGGCGACTATCTGATCCCCGTTGGTCAAGCGCTGGCCAGCGAATTCGGCCGCTCCCTGCTGCAGATGCCGGACGAGGAGGCGCTTGCCATCGTCAAGGACAGGACGATCGATGCGATGATGACGATGATCCGCGAGGATCTGGCGCTGCTCAACGTGCATCACGACGTCTTCTTCTCCGAGCGGACGCTGCATGCCAACAATGCGAAGA
Organism: Mesorhizobium sp. M0340; assembly: GCF_040321535.1. Lineage (NCBI taxonomy): Bacteria > Pseudomonadati > Pseudomonadota > Alphaproteobacteria > Hyphomicrobiales > Phyllobacteriaceae > Mesorhizobium > Mesorhizobium sp. M0340. The sequence goes on from NZ_JAMYRR010000015.1 coordinate 148,805, forward strand.
AGATCCGCTCGGCGATCAACGACCTGACGCTGAAGGGGCACATCTACAAGGGCAAGCTGCCGCCGCCCAAAGGCGAGAAGCCGGACGACTGGGAGGACCGCGAGCAGACGCTGTTCCGCTCGACCGCAGTCGGAGACGACATGGATCGGGCGCTGGTCAAGTCGGACGGCACCTTCACCTATTTCGCCGCCGATGTCGCTTACCTCAAGGACAAGGTCGATCGCGGTTTCGTCGATCTGATTTATGTGCTTGGCGCCGATCATGGCGGCTATGTGAAACGGCTGGAAGCGCTTGCCCGGGCGATTGCCGGCGACGAGGTCAAGCTTACCGTGCTGCTTTGCCAGCTGGTGAGGCTGTTTCGCGCCGGCGAGCCGGTGCGCATGTCGAAGCGGTCGGGCGAGTTCGTGACCTTGCGCGAAGTGGTCGAGGAGGTCGGCCGCGACCCGATCCGCTTCATGATGCTCTATCGCAAGAACGACGCGCCGCTCGACTTCGACTTCGCCAAGGTGACCGAGCAGTCGAAGGATAATCCGGTATTCTACGTGCAGTATGCCTCGGCGCGCTGCCATTCGGTGTTCCGGCAGGCGAGCGAGCAATTGGGCGAGGCCATGTTCGACCGCAACCAGCTGGCCGCCGAAGTGGCTTTGCTGACCGACGAGGGTGAGATCGGCCTGATCAGGAAGCTCGCCGAATATCCTCGGCTGATCGAAGCCGCGGCCCTCGCGCTCGAGCCCCACCGGCTGGCATTTTACCTCTACGAACTCGCTTCCAGCTTCCACGGACACTGGAACCGCGGCACCGACAATCCCGACTTACGTTTTGTTAAGGTTAACGACCGACAATTGACGCATGCCAGACTAGGGCTGGTGCAGGCTGTTTCGGACGTTTTGACGTCCGGCCTGACGCTGATCGGAGCCAATGCGCCCACCGAAATGCGTTAGGTTTGAGTAAAAAACCTGTCACCTTTTGCCCACATTGCGCTGGTAAGGGCCAACCCTACGCGACGTCCATGGCGTCCGAATGAGTGCGAGTTCGGGAACAATAATGGCAGACAGAACCCAGCTGAGAGCAGCCGACCACAACGACATCGCCAGCGATGATCCGTTCGCGGAACTGACCAGGATCATGGGGTTCGACCCGCGCCAGCCGGTCAAACCGCAAACGCCGGCCCAGCCGAAAACCGCTGCCGCCGAACCGTCGGTGGACGAGGGCGATTTCGAGATCGATCTCGAGAAGGAGTTGATGGGCGAATTCGGCGCCGACGCCAATGATAATGCTTCCCCTGCCAAGCTTCGCGAGCCGACACCCGAACCGACCGCCGCCGACGAAATGGAGGACGCGCTTGCTGCCTCATTCGAACAGGATTTCGCGTTCGACGACAGTGCGGTGGATGATGTTGCTCCTGTTGCGGCCGCTCCTGTTGCCGCCGACGAAATTGCCTCCGGCCCCGAAAGGGCGTTCGCTCCCGCTGTCGAGCCGGAGTTCGATGAAGAGTTCGATAACGCCGTCGCCGGCTCGCTCGAAGACGTGTCGCCGTTCGAGGACGACCTTTCGAGTGACGACGAACTTGCCGCCTCGCTCGACCAGGATTTTCGGCTCGACGACGATGTGACCGGCGAGGACGAACCCAGGGCCGCGGCCGAGGCGATCGAGCCGGTCGACGAGCCCGCCTTGGACCCTGAGTTCGACGACGCCGTGGCAAGCTCGCTCGAAGACGAGCTGATGCTCGAAGAGCATGAGCCGATGGAGCAGGCGGTCGCCGTTGAAACGGCGGCGCAAGCGGCCGCGCCTGCGTTCGATGACGCATTCGACGACGCGGTTGCAAGCTCGCTCGAAGACGAGCCGATGTTCGACGAGCAGGAGCCGGCTGATAACGCCGCCCCGGCATCGCCGGTTGAGGCGGCCGATGAGAATTTTGCCGGCCATGCCGATGATGCCATGGCCGATGTCGACATGGACTTCGACGTTCGCGCGAACGAGCCTGCCGAAATCGAAGAACCAGAGTTTATCGAAGAGCTGTCGATCGAAGAGCCAGAGGCCGCCCGGCTTTCCGGCACGGCCGCTGAAGCGGCGCTCGACGACGATTTCGATCTGAGCTTCGACGATGCGCCTGCCGAGCACGCCGAACAGCCCGTAGCGCAGGTCGTTGCAGCCGAACCAGCGGCCCAGGCCGCCGCCGTCGTCCCAACGGCCCCAGTGGCCGAGGAACGCAGCCTGGAGGACGAACTGAACGCGCTGTTGGGTGCGATGAGCACACGGCCGGCACCAGCGGTCAACGAACCTCAGACAAGCCAGCAGCCTGCCCAGCAGCCTGCCCAGAAGCCCGTGATGGCTGTTCAGCAGCCCATCGCGCCGGTAATTCAGAAGCCGGCAGTGGCTGCTGAACAGCCAATGGCGGCGGTCAAAGACGTCGCCAACGACCCGGTGCATGCTGTCGACGAGCTGGATTGGGAACTCGACGAGCACGAGCCCGCTGAGCCGCAGCAGTCCAGTGCCGCCGATGACGCCGATCTTGGCAGTGTCCTCCTCGATGAGCTTGAAGGCGAGGATTTCGGTGTTGAAGCCGCTACCGGACCTGCGGGTGATTTAGACAACGATGCGCTCGACGCCGACTTCGCCAGGAACATCGGCCTGGATCATGACTCGGCCGACAAGAGTGCGGCAGCTGCTGCCGAAGAAGACCCGCTCGATGCGCTGAACTGGCTGACGACACGCGCCACGCCGCCCGAGCCGGCCCGCTCGTGGAGCCGCGTGACGCCGGTCGCACAGCCTCAACCCGCTTTTGCAAGCCAGCCGGTGGCTTCGGCGCGTCCGGCACCACCGCCGCAGCCGGCTGCAACGCCGTCCTATCGGGCCGCACCGGTCGAAGAGAGGCCGTCCTATGAAGGCCAGGTATCCCGTGAAGATAGGTCATCCTATGAAGATCGGCCCGCCTACATGGAAGCTGCGCCAAGCTCGCATCAACAGCCTTCCGCCTATGACGAGATGCCCGATGTCGAGACGGTCGACGTGCCCGAGCGCGTCGTGGCGCTGGCGGACGATCTCGACATTCCGGAGCTCAACTTCGACGATGACGAGCCGGTGGCGCCCGCCTACGACGATCTCGATGCCGATTTTGCCAGCCTTCTCACCGAAATGAATGCCACGGATATAGCGCCGGCCCCGGTGCGCAGTGCTGGCTATGACGATGAATACGATGCCGGCTTCGCGTCTGGCTACAAGCAAGATCGCGGCGAGACGCGCGCCTATGGCACCAAGCCTGCGGAAGCCCCTGTCAGCCCGGCAGCCGCTTCCTATGCGGATGCAGCGGACGGTTTCGATCTGGGCTCGTTGCCCGGCGGCCAGCCGGTTTCGCAAGCCGACGATTTCACCTTCGATGAGCTCGACTACGATCCCGAACTGGACGAGGAGATGTCGGTTCCCGGCCTCGCCGAACGCGAGGCCGAAAGGCAGCCGCGCAGGCGCGGGCTGCTGATAGGTGCGGTGGTCGGCGCCGTTGCGATCGCCGGCGGCCTTGGCGCCTTTGCGTTGACCCTCGGCGGCAAGAGCGGCGGCGATGCGCCGGTCATCGTCAAAGCCGACAACAGGCCGATCAAGATCAAGCCAGAAAATCCAGGCGGCACTGTCGTGCCGAACCAGGACAACAAGGTTTATGACGCTGTGGCCAAGGGCGCCAAGCCCGCCGAGCCGGTTCAGCAGAAGCTGGTCACCAACACCGAAGAGCCTGTGGACCTGAAGGCCAACGAACCGGAGAGCCGCGTCGTCGATCTTTCGCCCAATGACCCCGATGCCGCGGACGATATCGACGCGCCCGGTACCGTGGCGTCCGATAGCAATGCGTCTGGCACCAACGCGCCTGACGCCAATGCACTTGGCGCCAATGCGGCTGGCGCTACCGAAACCGCCGCCGCACCGGCGCCCAAGTCCGAGGATCGCATCGCGCAGGTTCTGCAGGAGGTCGACAAGGGTGCCGAGACCGTCGCCGTTGCGCCGCGCAAGGTACGGACCATGGTCGTGAAACCTGACGGCTCGCTGGTGGCGCGCGAGGATCCGGCGCCAGCCGCCCCGCAGATGGCCGCTGCCGAGCCGGCCGATCCGGCGCCGCAGCACGTGGCTCCGGCCGCCCAGGCGGACGCCGCCGCGCAGACCGGCACCGTGCCCCTGATCGACCAAATGACAAGCGACCCAAAGATTGGCGACCCGAAGATTGGCGACCAGCCGAGTGGCGATCAGGCGAGCGGCGATCAGGCCGAAACCCCCAAGCTGCAGCCGGCGCCCAAGCCCGACACAAAGGCTGAAGCCAAGGCCCAGGCGTCAGCCAGCAAGCAGTCGGCCACCACCCCGGCCACGGTTCCGGTGGCGCCGCAGCGCCCGTCCGACCAGCCGATCGACGTGGTCGGCGAGGTCAAGCCCGATCAGGTTGCTTCCATCGATCCGGCCGCGGCCGGCGCTGGTTCATGGTCGATACAGATCGCTTCGCAGCCGACAGTCGAAAGCGCCCAGGCGACTTACCAGGATCTGCAGCGCCGCTACGGCAGCGTGCTTTCCGGCCGCACCGCCAACATCGTCAAGGCCGAGATCGCCGGCAAGGGGACCTTCTACCGCGTCCGCGTTCCGGCGCAGTCTCGCAACGAGGCGATCAAACTGTGCACCAGCTACAAGGCCGCCGGCGGCAATTGCTTCGTGTCCCACTAGCGGCACCAAAGCGCCTCGAAAAGCCGGCGCCCGCGCCGGCTTTTTTGCGTGAACGGAAACCTTTGGTGGGAATTGCGGGCGATTCCCTTTGTCGTCGCGAAGCTCTAAACTGTTCCGCATGACCGAATCAAAATCCATGATCCTCGGCTGCGCCGGGAAATCACTGAGCCGCGACGAGATCCGTTTCTACCGCAACGAATGCCCGTGGGGCTTCATCCTGTTTGCGCGCAATATCGGCGAGACCGAGCAGATCCGCGATCTGGTCGCCGCCATGCGCGACTGCGTCGGGCGTGCGGACGCGCCGGTATTCATCGACCAGGAGGGCGGCCGCGTGCAGCGCCTGCGGCCGCCGCTGGCGCCAAACTATCCGGCTGCCGGTGCACTCGGCGCCTTGTGGCGCGACGACCATGACGCCGGCACCCGTGCCGCATGGCTGATGGCGCGGCTGCATGCCTTCGACCTGCTGCGCTACGGCATCACGGCGGATTGCCTGCCGGTGCTCGACGTGCCGATCGAGGGCGCCAGCGACGTCATCGGCGCGCGCGCCTATGGCAAGGAGCCGCGCGCCGTCATCGAATTGGGTCGCGCCGCGGCGGAAGGCCTGATGGCGGGCGGCGTGCTGCCGGTGATGAAGCATATTCCCGGTCATGGAAGGGCCTTCGCCGATACGCATTTCGAACTGCCGACCGTCGACGCCTCGATCGGCGACCTGCAGCGGCATGATTTTGCGCCATTCAGGGAGCTCAACCATTTGCCGATGGCGATGACGGCGCATGTCGTCTATAGCGCGATCGACCCGAAGAACCCGGCCACCACATCCGGCAAGGTCATCGAAAAGATCATCCGCGGCGAAATCGGCTTCGACGGTCTGTTGATGAGCGACGACACTTCGATGAAGGCACTTTCTGGGGATTTCCCGTCAAAGGCGGCCGCTATCCTTGCGGCGGGCTGCGATCTGGTCCTTCACTGCAACGGCGTGTTCGAGGAGATGGCCGGCATTGCATCGCGAACGACCGGGCTTGAAGGCAAGTCGTTTGAGCGCGCGGAGCGGGCGCTGACCTATATCAGGAACCGTGACGTTGCGGACGAGACCGAGATTCGGGCCGAATTTGCCAGTTATTTCGACGCGGTAGCCTAGCATCGAAGGAAGCGAAGTGGCGGAAGCATTGGACCTGAAGGCCGGCAAGGCCGCACCGATGGACCGCTTGTGGGCCGAGAACGACGATTCCCGGCTGACCGGCGATCCGGCGTTGGTCGTCGATGTGGCCGGTTTCGAAGGTCCGCTCGATCTTCTGCTGCATCTTGCCCGCAATCAGAAGGTCGACCTGTCGCGCATCTCGATCCTGGCGCTGGCCGAACAGTATCTGGCGTTCGTCGAGAAGGTGAGGGCGCTGAGGCTGGAGCTTGCCGCCGACTATCTGGTGATGGCAGCGTGGCTGGCGTTTCTCAAGTCGAAGCTCCTGATCCCCAAGCAGCCCGGCGACGAAGGCGAAAGCGGCGAGGAACTGGCGGCGGTGCTGCAGTTCCGGCTGAAGCGGCTGGAGGCCATGCGCGACGCGGCGGCACGGCTGGTCAACCGCAACCGGCTCGGACGCGACGTGTTTGCACGCGGCATGCCGGAGATGGTGATCGTCGAGAAGCGCAATGCCTATTCGGCCTCGCTCTATGACCTGTTGACCGCCTATGCCCAGCAGCGCCAGAAGCAGGCGATCACCAATGTGACGATTGCCAGGCGCGGCGTGTGGTCGCTCAAGGATGCGCGCGACGTGCTGACCAGGCTGATCGGGTCGCTGCGCGACTGGACGGCGCTCGATAGTTTCCTGGTCGAATATCTGGCCGGCCCGGAAGACCGGCGCACCGCGGTTGCCAGCTCGTTTGCCGCGACACTGGAACTGGTGCGCGAAGGCAAGATGGAAATGCGGCAGGACCAGGTGTTCGCGCCGCTTTATCTGCGCGGCCGCGCCCAGGCCATCAAGATAGTCGAGGTGACATCATGAGCGAACGCGCCAACGCTTCGATCATTCCGTTCAAGGTCGAGGACGACGCCGAGCAAGGCGCGGTCGCCGAGAATCCGGCACAAAATCAGGGGCAAAATTTGTCGCGGAATCCTGGCGAGCGGCTGCATATGGCGGAGGCCGTACGGATGGCCGAGGCGATCGTATTCGCCAGCGCCGAGCCGGTCAGCGAAAAACAGCTCACTTCGCGACTGCCCGACGGCATCAACATTGCCGCGGCAATGGCCGAACTGCAGCAGGTCTATGCGCGGCGCGGCGTCAATCTGGTGCGCGTCGGCGATGCCTGGGCGTTTCGCACCGCCGGCGACCTCGCCTTCCTGATGAGCCGTGACACGGTGCAGCAGCGCAAACTGTCCCGCGCTGCCCTCGAAGTGCTGGCGATCATCGCCTACCACCAGCCGGTAACGCGCGCCGAGATCGAGGACATCCGCGGCGTCGAGACGTCAAAGGGGACGCTCGACACGCTGATGGAGACCGAATGGGTGAGGATGCGCGGCCGGCGCCGCACGCCCGGCCGTCCCGTCACCTATGGCACGACCGATATTTTCCTCGACCATTTCGCACTGGAGGAGATACGCGATCTCCCCGGCATGGAGGAATTGAAGGGTGCGGGGCTGCTGTCCGGCCGTATGCCGTCGAATTTCTCGGTGCCGCTGCCGCCGGCCGACCCCGATGCGCTCACCGACGACGAGGATCCGCTGACCGATATCGACCTCGAGGAACTCGGCCTTTTGACGCCGCGCGTCACGGAAGATTGAGCCGAGCGCCATCTTAAAGCCACAGGCAGGATGGAACTGCGCCGATTGGTAGCGGGCCGCCGTGCCGAAAGTGCGTGACTTCGGCGACTCATTCATGAACTCTGTCGCAGTTCTGTTTGAATCCGAACCCGAAAGCGCATAGATCAGCGTCTGGGAAACCGTTCGAGAGAGATTTGCTATGGGTTCATTTTCGATTTGGCACTGGATGATCGTTCTGGTGATCGTGCTGCTGGTCTTCGGCCGCGGCAAGATCCCCGAGCTGATGGGCGACATGGCCAAGGGCATCAAGAGCTTCAAGAAGGGCATGGCGGACGACGAGACTGCCGACGACAAGCGCACCGTCGAACACCGTGCCGACGAAACCGTTTCGGTACCGAAGGAAAAGGCCAGCAAAGGCTGAGCCCAAACTTTAGTCGGAACGTATAGCCATGTTCGAAGTCGGCTGGACCGAGATGCTGGTGATCGCGATCGTCATGATCGTGGTCGTCGGGCCCAAGGATTTGCCCAACATGCTGCGCACCTTCGGTCGCACGACGGCGAAGCTGCGCGCCATGGCTTCCGATTTCCAGCGGCAGTTCAACGACGCGTTGAAGGAAGCCGAACTCGACGACGTCAAGAAGTCGGTCGATTCGCTGAGAAGTCTCAATCCGGCAGCCGAGATCAGGAAGCAGCTCAATCCATTCGAACAGGCCGCCGCCGACGTCCGTTCCGGCGTCGATGCCGTGATGAAACCCAAGCCGGCCGTCGATGCCGCCGCTTCGACGGAGCAGGCAGCCGAGCCGCTGAACAACGGCGCAACGACGATGCCGGGCGTCAGCCCGCCGGAGCCGACGCCGGCCACGCCGATCTTTCCGGCGATGACGGACGAGTCCGTCGTGGCGCCGGCCATGCAGGCGCAAACGGCTGCGGCGGCAGTGCCGCAAAAAGCATCTGCGGCAAGGAAGAAGCCGGCGCCCGCGAAAGCCGCGGCCGCCGCGCCGGCCAAGCCGGCAAAGACCGCTGCGCCAAAGGCCGCCGCAAAAGCTGAGCCGAAACCGCAGTCGCCAGCAGCGAAGAAGCCGGCGTCAGCAGCGAAGAAGCCGGCCGCCAGGAAAACGGCGGGAGCCGCCAAGTGAGTGTTTCGGACAAGGAAAAGGACGAGATCGAAAAATCGTCGGCTCCGCTGATGGAGCACCTGATCGAGCTGCGCCGGCGCCTGATCTGGTCGATCGGCGGTTTTTTTGTTGCCTTCCTGGTCTGCTTCTTTTTCGCCAAGCGGCTGTTCAACCTTCTGGTCATTCCGTTCAAATGGGCCACGCAATGGGCCGGGCTCGACCCGCACAAGGTCGAGCTGATCTATACGGCGCCACAGGAATTCTTCTTTACCCAGGTCAAGCTCGCCATGTTCGGCGGCATGGTCATAGCCTTTCCGCTGATCGCCACGCAGATCTACAAATTCATCGCGCCCGGCCTCTACAAGAACGAACGCAATGCCTTCCTGCCGTTCCTGATCGCCTCGCCGATCCTGTTCCTGATGGGCGCGTCGCTGGTCTATTTCTTCTTCACGCCGATGGTGATGTGGTTTTTCCTCGCAATGCAGCAGACCGGCACCAATGACCAGGTGCAGATTTCGCTGCTGCCGAAAGTGTCCGAATACCTCAGTCTGATCATGACGCTGATCTTCTCCTTCGGCCTGGTGTTCCAGCTGCCGGTAGTGACAAGCCTGATGACGCGGGTCGGCATGCTGTCGTCCACGGCCCTTGCCGAGAAGCGCAAATGGGCGATCGTCATCGCCTTCGTCGTGGCGGCGGTGCTGACGCCGCCCGACCCGATGAGCCAGATCGGCCTCGCCATTCCGACGATCCTGCTCTACGAGGTCTCGATCTGGTCGGCCCGGCTGATCGAACGCAGCAAGGAGCGCGACCGTGTGGCTCGCGAAAAACAGGACGCCACGGAAGAGGTGGCCGACAAGCCGGCGGACGCGTCATCGACGTAGGTTCGGTTGAAGCGGACAGCATCTTTCTTCCAGCCGCTGCAACTTTGTTCTTGCTTTGTGCCGGCAGCTATGCTACTAATTTGGCTATGGTGCCAATTGGCTCCAAAAACCCGCCCACTCAGGGCGGGTTTTTTGTTTCTTCCTTTTGAAGTTCCGGTGTTGCCGCCTGAGGTCGGCGGGACAGCGCCCCCCTCTGTCCTGCCGGACATCTCCCCCACTTGGGGGGAGATTTGGCAACTTCGCCGATGGCTTGCTTTTTCAGCGCCGGAGATTGGCGAAAGCCGCAGTGACGGCCGATCTCCCCACCCGTGGGGAAATGTCCGGCAGGACAGAGGGGGGCGCGAAGGAACTCTGCCTTGACGCCTTGCATCGATGCGGTTTACCCCCTCTGGCCTACTCAAGGACGAACAGACCATGCTTGACATCAAATGGATTCGCGACAACCCGAAGGCCCTTGTCGAAGCGCTCCAGAAGCGCTCGTGGTCGGCTGAGGATGCGCGGTCCACGGTCGACGACTTGATCGCGGCGGATGAGGCGCGGCGCGAGCATCTGACCGAGCTGCAGGCCAGACAAGAACGCCGCAACGCCGCCTCGAAGGAGATCGGCAATGCCATGCGCTCGGGCGACGCCGCTCTTGCCGAAAGGCTGAAGGCCGAGGTCGGCGAGATCAAGGCCTTCATCCAGAATGGCGAGGCGCGCGAGCGCGAGCTCGACAAGGCGCTGAACGATGTGTTGGCAGTGCTGCCAAACGTGCCGTTCGACGACGTGCCGGTCGGCAAGGATGAGCACGACAACGTCGTCAAGCGCGTCGTTGGCGAGGTGCCGACGCGGCCGAACTGGGTGAAGGAGCATTTCGAGATCGGCGAAGCGCTCGGCATGATGGATTTCGAGCGGGCAGCACGGCTTTCCGGCTCGCGCTTCACCGTGCTCAAAAGCGGCCTGGCGCGGATGGAACGCGCGCTCGGCCAGTTCATGCTGGATCTGCACACCACCGAGCACGGCTATGTAGAGATCCAGCCGCCGTTGATGGTGCGCGACGAGGTGCTTTTCGGAACCGGGCAACTGCCGAAATTCGAGGAGGATTTATTCTTCGTTCGGCACGGGGACGGCAGGCTTGGCCTGATCCCAACCGCCGAAGTGCCGCTAACCAATCTCGTTCGCGACGAGATCACGCCGCACGAAAAACTGCCGCTGCGCTATACGGCGCTGACGCCGTGCTTCCGCTCCGAGGCGGGCTCGGCCGGGCGCGACACGCGCGGCATGCTGCGCCAGCACCAGTTCTACAAGGTCGAACTGGTGTCGATCACCGACCAGGAGACTTCGGTTGCCGAGCATGAGCGCATGACCGAATGCGCCGAGAAGGTGCTGAAGCGGCTCGGCCTGCCGTTCCGCACCGTGACGCTGTGCACCGGCGACATGGGCTTTGGCGCGCGCAAGACCTACGACATCGAGGTCTGGCTGCCCGGCCAGAATGCCTATCGCGAGATATCGTCGTGCTCGGTATGCGGCGATTTCCAGGCGCGGCGCATGGACGCCCGCTACAAGGACAAGGACGGCAAGGGCAACCGCTTCGTCCACACGCTGAACGGTTCGGGCACCGCCGTCGGCCGCGCTCTCATTGCCGTCATCGAAAATTACCAGAACGAGGACGGCAGCGTAACCATTCCTGAAGCGCTTCGGCCTTACATGGGCGGTCTGGAAAAGATCGAATCGAAATAATGCGCATCCTTCTGACCAACGACGACGGCATCCATGCCGAGGGCCTTGCATCACTCGAACGCATCGCGCGCACGCTGTCGGACGACGTCTGGGTGGTGGCACCGGAACAGGATCAGTCCGGCTATGCGCATTCGCTCTCGATCTCGGAGCCGCTGCGGCTCAGGAAAATCGGCGAAAAGCACTTTGCGGTGCGCGGCACGCCGACCGACTGCGTCATCATGGGCGTGAAGAAAATCCTGCCCGAAGCGCCTGACCTGATCCTGTCCGGCGTCAATTCCGGCGCCAACATCGCCGACGACGTCACCTATTCGGGCACGGTCGCCGGCGCCATGGAAGGCGCGCTGCTCGGCGTGCGCTCAATCGCCATCAGCCAGGCCTATTCCTATGTCGGCGAGGACCGCGTCGTTCCCTACGAGACCGCGGAAGCGCTGGCGCCGGCGCTGCTCGAAAAGCTCGTCGCCATGCCGTTGCCGGACGGCGTGCTGCTCAACGTCAATTTTCCGAATTGCGAGCCGCAAGAGATCGCCGGAACTGTGGTTACTTCGCAGGGCAAGCTGGTCCACAGCCTGTGGGTCGACGAGCGGCGCGACGGGCGCGGCCTGCCATACTATTGGCTGCGCTTCGGCCGCGAGCCCGTCGAAGGCAAGCAAGGCACCGACCTCCATGCCTTGCGCAATCGGCTGGTGTCGGTGACGCCGCTGCAGCTCGATCTCACCGCACATGAAATCCGCGATCAACTGGCCAAGGCGCTCGCATGAACTCGAACCACGCTGCAACGGTCGACGAGCGCGAAGGTTTCGCTGCCTTCCTGCTTCGCCTGCGCGGCAGGGGCACGGTGCCGAAGGCGCTGATCGCCGCCTTTGAGGCGACGCCGCGGCGCGGCTTTCTATCTCCGCATTTTCACTCCATAGCCTGGTCGGACCGTATGCTGCCGATCGAATGCGGCGAGGCCATCGAAGGCGCCGACCTGCAGGCGGCGGTGATCGCGGCACTTGCCATCGAGCCGGGCAACCGGGTGCTCGAGATCGGCACCGGGTCCGGCTACACGGCGGCGGTGATGTCGCGGCTTGCCGCGCGGATCGTCACCATCGACCGTTACAAGACGCTGGCCGAACAGGCCCGGCAGCGCCTTGAAGCACTCGCCATCGGCAATGTCATCGTGCGTCAGGCGGACGGTTCCAGCGGGCTGGCCAACGAAGCGCCGTTCGACCGCATCGTTGCCTGGGCGGCCTTCGACAGCCTGCCGCGCTTTCTCCTCGATCAATTGTCGAGCGGCGGCATCGTCATTGCGCCGATCGGACCCGACGAGGGCGAGCAGGTGCTGGCCAAGCTTACCAAGGTCGGCAGCCGCTTCGAACGCGAGGATATCGGCCTGGTGCGCCTGCAGCCGATCCTGCACGGTGTCGCCGCAGTGATCTAGGCTGTGATATTCAGGTGAGGTCGGCCTGCAAATGGCGGCTTCCTCCGCTTCCGGTGCTCACGTACCCAAAAGTACGCTCCGCTCCGGTTCTCGGAACCCACCATTTTCGGCTCGGCCTGACCTGAATCTCGGCACACCCGGCGCCCGGATCCTCGAATATTTTAAGAAAATTTGCGCCTGATTCTACAGGTTTAACCGACCGGTAACATTAACGCGCTTTAATCACACTCAGTTGTACCGGGTCTGTGCGGGTTAGTGCGATGCAATTCAGTGTTTTGAAGGCAAACGGACGCAATCTGGCGCGTGGCTGCGCCGTCCTCATGATCGCAGGCGCTGCGACGGGGTGTAGTTCCCAGGTGGCGCGGTTCAACAGCGTCGACGACGTGTTCACCGCCTCGACCAACAACCAGCGCGCCATCATCGACAAGCAGGATGCTACCCAGCCCTATCCGGGCGATGTTGCGGCCGCGCCGATCGACGGCAGCCACACCCAGTCGGTCAGCCGCTCAAGCCTCGAACCGGTCACGGCACAGCAGTTGCCACCGCCGGCTCCCGCGCTGGCGCCTGCCGCCCGTCCGGTGCGTACCGCTGCCGCGCCGGCCCTGGCGCCTGCCGCTCCTCGTGTCGACAGGACGGCAACCGGCACCGTCGCTCCGGCGGCAAGGCCGTTCAAGAACGCCGAGCCCGACGCGCCGCGCCTGGCGACGGCCGCCGGCGCACCGCATGCAACCGAGATCGTCGTCAAGGACGGCGAGACCATTTCCGGCCTGTCACGGCGCTACGGCGTGCCGGCCGATGCCATCATGAAAGTCAACGGGCTGAGCGCGACCAAGGGGCTGAAGACCGGCCAGAAGCTCGTCATCCCGGCCTATGCGTATTCGAGCAACGGCGCCGCGCCAAAAGTCGCCGATGCCAAGCCCGCGAACGGCACCAGGCACGACCAGCCGGCCGACGCGCCGGAGAAGGTGGCCGTGCTGCCGCAGCAGCCGAAACTCAGGGAAGGCAAGTCTGCCGCGCAGGTGGACGCCTCGGCTGCCGCGAGCCAGCCGAAGGATGGAAAGACTGCGGCGAAGGTGGCTTCGGCGACGGCCAAACCGGCCGGTGCCGGCGGCACTTACACGGTTCAGCAAGGCGATACGCTGTCCGCCATTGCCAGAAAGACCGGCGTCGGCGTCGTTGCACTGAAGCAGGCGAACGGCATGCAGGATGGACTGCTCAAGATCGGCCAGACCCTCAAAGTGCCGGCAGGCGGAACCGCTGTCGTCGCCGGCGTGAAGCCGGCTAAGGTCGATCCGGTGACGACGGCTACCACCGAGCCGCCGGCCAAGGCTACGCCGACGCAGACGCTCGCCTCCTACACGCCGCCGAAGAAGGATGCGAAAGTCATCCAGCAGGCCGAGGACGACGATGCGGTGGCGCCGGACGCGACCGGCATCGGCAAGATGCGCTGGCCGGTGCGCGGCCGCGTGATCTCAAGCTTCGGCGGCGGCAAGGACGGCGTCGACATTGCCGTGCCCGAGGGGACGCCGGTCAAGGCGGCTGAAAACGGTGTCGTCATCTATGCCGGTGACGGCCTCAAGGAATTCGGCAACACGGTGCTGGTGCGGCACGAAAACGGTCTGGTCACTGTCTACGGCCACGCCAGCTCGATCGAGGTGCAGCGCGGCCAGAAGGTCAAGCGCGGCCAGGAAATCGCCCTGTCCGGCATGAGCGGCACCACCGACTCGCCGAAACTGCATTTCGAAGTGCGCAAGAACTCGGCGCCGGTCGATCCTTCGACCTATCTCGAATAGACGACGAAAAGCGATTTGCGGGCCACCTGACCTTCAGCCCGCCGAGGAAGTCCGCTCCGCAAGGTGCGGGCTTCTTCTGCTGTTAGTCCTTGAGCGGCTAATCCTTCAGCGGCTTGCCGAGCCTGCCAGCCAGGTCCTGGGTGAACTGCCAGGCGACGCGGCCCGAACGGCTGCCGCGCGTCGTCGCCCATTCCAGCGCCTCGGCGCGCAGCGTCTCGGGATCGATGGCGAGATCGTGATGGCGGACATAGCCGTCGATCATGTCGAGATATTCGTCCTGCGAACATTTGTGGAAGCCAAGCCACAGGCCGAAGCGGTCCGACAGCGAAACCTTCTCCTCGACCGCTTCGGACGGATTGATCGCCGTCGAGCGCTCATTGTCGATCATGTCGCGCGGCAACAAATGCCGCCGGTTCGAGGTGGCGTAGAAGATGACGTTGGCCGGGCGGCCCTCGACGCCGCCTTCAAGTGCTGCCTTCAGCGATTTATAGGACGTGTCGTCATGGTCGAATGACAGGTCGTCGCAAAACAGGATGAAGCGGAAGGGCGCTGCCTTCAGCAGGCTCATCAGCTTCGGAAGCGTGTCGATGTCTTCGCGATGGATCTCGATGAGCTTGAGCGGCAGGTCGAGCTTGGTCGAAGCGTTGACCGCGGCGTGCACGGCCTTGACCAGCGACGATTTGCCCATGCCGCGCGCGCCCCACAACAGCACGTTGTTGGCGGCATAGCCGGAGGCGAAGCGCTCGGTGTTGTCGACCAATATGTCGCGGACGCGGTCGACCCCGCGGATCAGGCCGATGTCGACGCGGTTGACCTTGAGCACCGGCTCCAGATAGCCGGGATCGGCCTGCCAGACGAAGCAATCGGCGTCGCCGAGGTCGGTTTGCGGCACCGGCGGTGGCGCGAGGCGGGCGATCGCCTCGATCAGACGGTCGAGCTTCTGGCTCAGGATATCGATGGTGCTGTCGGTCATCTCTTGTCTTTTTGTTCGCATTCGGGACGGTGCGGCAGGCCAACCTACCTGATTTCAGCGGTTTCGAAACTCGTCCCAAGCATTTGTTCGGGCATCATCTTTTGCGAAAACCGAGCGTCGCTTTTCGGGATCACCCTCTAACACGGCTCACCAGGCCGGAAAAGCAGCCGATTTGCCCGGCCGCGCAGTTGCATTGGCAACGTTACCGATTATATTCCGGCCAAATTTGGCGGGGCCGTCAAATTCCCAGAACGGCTGTTTTTAAAATTCAGGAGTACCTCGATGTTCGTGACACCGGCATACGCCCAAGGCATCGGCGGGGACTCGTCCGCAATGTTTATCCAGATCGTGCCGTTTGCTCTGATTTTCGTGATCATGTATTTTCTGATCATCCGGCCGCAGCGCACGCAGCTGAAGAAGCGCGGCGAGATGCTGGCGGCGGTTCGCCGCGGCGACACCGTTGTCACCGGTGGCGGCTTGGTCGGCAAGGTAACCAAGGTGATCGACGATAACGAGCTCGAGATCGACCTTGGCGGCGGTACCAAGGTGACGGCGCTGCGCTCGACGATCGCCGACGTGCGCGTCAAGGGCGAGCCGGTGGCGAACCAGAACGCCAAGAAATAACCGAATTGTCGGCGGAACGATCCGCCAGTACGCCCTGACGGACGACGCCATATGCTTTATTTTTCGCGCTTCAAGATGATCCTGATCTGGCTGGCCGTGGCCGCCACAGTGGTCCTCGCTGCGCCCAACCTTTTTTCCGCCAGCACGCTGGCTAAGCTGCCCGACTGGGTGCCGAAGCGGCAGATGACGCTCGGCCTCGACTTGCAGGGCGGCTCGCACATCCTGCTCAGGATGGATCCGAACGATCTGATCAAGGATCGGCTGGAGACGACGCGCGACGAAATCAGGACGCTGCTGCGCGATGCCAAGATCGGCTATACCGGCCTTTCCGGAACGGGCCGCACGGTGCAGGTCCGCATCACCGATCCCGCACAGATCGACGCTGCCAAGACAGCCTTGAAACCATTGACCAATCCGGTGGCCGCAGGCCTGTTCAGCGGCGGCTCCATCCAGGAGATGACGCTGGATGATTCCGAGCCCGGCCTGCTCAAATTCTCCGTCACCGATGCGGGGATCAAATATCGCACCTCGACGGCGCTGACGCAGGCGATCCAGGTTGTCGAGCGTCGTGTCAACGAACTCGGCACCACCGAGCCGATCGTGCAGCGCCAAGGCGACGACCGTATCCTGGTGCAGGTGCCTGGTCTGCAGGATCCGCAACGGCTGAAGGAAATTCTTGGCCAGACTGCCAAGCTGACCTTCCAGATGGTCGACCAATCGATGCCGGTGCAGGACGCTCTGAACGGCCGTCCGCCGCCGGGATCCTCGGTGCTGTATTCGCAGGACGACCCGCCGGTTCCGTACCTGATCGAGAACCGCGTCATCGTTTCCGGCGAAAACCTCGTCGATGCCCAGGCGACCTTCAACTCCCAGACCAACGAGCCGGTTGTTTCGTTCCGGTTCGATTCGAAAGGGGCGCAGCGGTTCGGCCAGGCGACGGCACAGAACGTCGGCAAGCTGTTTGCCATCATCCTCGACAATCAGGTGATTTCGGCGCCGCAGATCCGTGAACCGATCCCGGGCGGTACCGGCCAGATATCGGGAAATTTCACCGCCGAGAGCGCCAACGACCTCGCCGTGCTGCTGCGCGCCGGCGCCTTGCCAGCGACGCTGACGGTAATCGAAGAGCGGACGGTGGGGCCGGGACTTGGCCAGGACTCCATCCATGCCGGCAAGGTCGCCGGCATCATCGGGTCGATCCTGGTGGTGGCGTTCATGTTCGTCGCCTACGGTTTCCTCGGCTTCCTCGCCAACATCGCGCTGGCGGTGCATGTGGCGATGATCGTCGGGCTGCTGTCGCTGCTTGGAGCGACACTGACCCTACCCGGTATCGCCGGTATCGTGCTGACCATCGGCATGGCGGTCGATTCGAACGTTCTCATCTATGAACGCATCCGCGAGGAGCGACGTGCCGGCCGCTCGGTCATTCAGGCGATCGATACCGGTTTCAGCAAGGCGCTGGCGACCATCGTCGATTCCAACGTGACCTCACTGATCGCGACCGTGGTGCTGTTCTGGCTCGGAACCGGGCCGGTGAAGGGCTTTGCCGTCACCTATGCCATCGGCATCCTGACTACGGTCTTCACCGCCTTCACCTTCACACGCCTGCTCGTGTCGATCTGGCTTCGCCGCGCCCGTCCGAAGGAGTTGCCGCGGGCGCCTGTGACGTTCATTCCACCAGGCACGAAAATTCCGTTCATGGGTATCCGCCGCTGGACGTTCACACTGTCCAGCGTGCTTTCGGTGCTGTCGGTCATCGGCTTCATGACCATCGACATAAATTACGGCATCGATTTCAAGGGCGGCTCACTGATCGAGGTGCAGTCCAAGGCCGGCAATGCCGATCTGGCCGACATCCGCGGCAGACTGACGGAACTTAATATCGGCGAGGTGCAGGTTCAGCAGTTCGGCGAACCGAACGACGTGCTGATCCGCGTCGGCACGCAGGCGGGCGGCGAGAACGCTGAGCAGACCGTCATCGACAAGGTGCGCGGCGAGCTGCAGGATCAGTATGATTTCCGCCGCGTCGAAGTGGTGGGGCCGACGGTCTCGGGCGAGCTTGCCAAGCAAGGCACCATCGCCATGCTTATCGCGCTGCTCGGCATCCTGATCTATGTCTGGTTCCGCTTCGAATGGCAGTTCGCGGTCGGCGCAATCGTTGCGACCGTGCACGACGTGGTCATGACGATCGGCTTCTTCGTTATCACCGGCCTGGAATTCAACCAGTCGTCGCTGGCGGCGATCCTCACCATCATCGGTTATTCGCTCAACGACACGATCGTCGTCTATGACCGCGTTCGCGAGGATCTGCGAAAATATAAGCGAATGCCGCTGCCGCAACTGCTGAACAACGCCATCAACGAGACGCTGTCGAGGACGACGCTGACCTCGGTGACGACGATCCTGGCGCTGCTGGCGCTGGTGCTGTTCGGCGGCGAGGTGATCCGCTCGTTCACAATGGCGATGCTGTTCGGCGTCGTGTTCGGCACTTATTCGTCGATCTTTATCGCCGCGCCACTGCTTATCCTGTTCAAGCTGCGGCCGCAGGCCACAGCGTCCGATGAGGAAAAGCCGGTGGGCGGCGGCAAAGCCATAACCACCTGACGGCTTGCCTCAAAAGTGGCCAAGGGCATCGTCATCCGCGAGGCGCATTTCCCAGGCCGCGCACCGATCGAGGCTTACGGCAATGGCGGTTTCCGCTTTGCCGACATGTCGCATCGCGGCTCGCTGCTGTGCCTGCCTTCGGGCATATATGGCTGGGAGCCGGCCGATCCGTTGGCGCTGACGGCAGCGGATTTCGCCAAGCTGTTCAACGAGGCCGCCAAGGTTGAGATCCTGTTGGTCGGCAGCGGCAAGGATCTGAGGCCATTGCCTGCCGCGCTGCGTACGGCGCTGAAAGAAGCGGGCATTTCCGCCGATCCGATGTCGACGGGGGCGGCGGTGCGGACCTATAATGTGCTGCTGGCGGAAGATCGCGCCGTGGCCGCAGCGCTCATCGCCGTCGACTGACGTGGCCGAAAACACCAAAGTCGTCATGGACACGGTGCGTGCCGCCGACCATGACCGCTATCTCAGTGTGCTCTATGCGCCCGAGAACAAGCGCGACGCGCTGTTTTCGCTCTATGCCTTCAATGCCGAAGTCGCCGGCATACGCGATCGCATCCACGAGGCGCTGCCGGGCGAGGTGCGGCTGCAATGGTGGCGAGACGTGATCGCCGCCGAAGAGGATCGGACTCAGATCGGCCATCCCGTGGCGGACGCGCTGAGGGCGGCGATTTCCGCCCACCGCCTGCCTAAGGCCGCTTTCGACAATATGCTCGAAGCGCGCATCTTCGATCTCTATGACGATCCGATGCCGTCGCGCACCGATCTCGAAGGCTATTGCGGCGAGACTGCCGCAGCACTCATCCAGCTTGCGGCGATGGTGCTCGATCCGGTCCAAGCACCACGCTTTGCCGAACTTGCCGGCAGGGCAGGTTGTGCGCAAGCGATGACCGGTCTCCTGCTTCTGCTGCCGCTGCATCGCAAGCGGGGACAGTGCTTTGTCCCGGCCGATATTTTGGCTGCGGCGGGATCGTCGCCGCAAGAGTTCGTTACAGGTGACGGCGGGCCGGGCGCGGAACGCGCGGTCGCCGCGATGATCGCGCTGGCACGCGAGCATCTTTCCGCTTTCGAGCAGGGGGCATTCGCTCTGCCGGTTTCACTGCGCCCGGCCTTTCTGCCACTGGCTCTGACGCGCGCCTATCTCGACAAGATGGACGGCTCCCGCCATTCACCGCTTGATAGCGCGGTGCGGCTTTCGGCCTTGCGCCGGCATTGGCTCTTGTTCCGGCGCGCGACACGGGGCTGGCCGGTCGCATAGTTGGCTGCCGCGTAGCCAACCCGACCGTTATTCCGCAGCTTGCGCTGTTGCAGGCAGCCCCAGCCATTCGCGGCAGTCGGCCAGCGCACGCGATGTCACCGCGTGCCGCTTGGCGACCGTCTTGTCCTTGCCGCGCAGCCGCTTGCCTTCGATCTTCGGCGCGTCCACCGGCGGGAACAGGCCGAAATTGACGTTCATCGGCTGGAAGGATCGCTTTCCCGGCTCGTCGTCGGAGACAATATGGCCACCGGCGATGTGATTGAGCAATGCGCCGAAGGCGGTGGTCAAAGGCGGCAGCGACGGCGCATGGCCAAGCCTTTCGGCGGCGGCGAAACGCCCGGCGAGCAAGCCGATGGCGGCACTCTCGACATAGCCCTCGCAGCCGGTGATCTGGCCGGCAAAACGCAGGCCGGGCCGCGACTTCAACTGCAGCGAAGCGTCGAGCAGCGTCGGCGAATTGATGTAGGTGTTGCGGTGCAGGCCGCCTAGGCGGGCAAATTCGGCCTTTTCCAGCCCGGGGATGGTGCGGAATATGCGCACCTGCTCGGCGTGCTTCAGCTTGGTCTGGAAGCCGACCATGTTATAGAGCGTGCCCAGCGCATTGTCCTGGCGGAGCTGAACGACGGCATACGCCTTTACAGACGGATTATGCGCATTGGTCAGTCCCATCGGCTTCATCGGCCCGTAGCGCAATGTCTCGACGCCGCGCTCGGCCATCACCTCGATCGGCAGGCAGCCGTCGAAATAGAGCGTGCCTTCCCATTGCTTGAATTCGGTTTTCTGGCCGTGGACCAGCGCCTGCACGAAGGCAAGGTACTGCTCCTTATCCATCGGGCAGTTGATGTAATCCTTGCCGGTGCCGCCGGGGCCGACCTTGTCGTAGCGCGACTGGAACCAGCAGATGTCCATGTCGATTGTGTCGAAATGGACGATCGGCGCGATGGCGTCGAAGAAGGCGAGCGCGTCGGCGCCGGTTGCTTCCGCGATCGACTGGGCGAGCGAAGGCGCGGTCAGCGGGCCGGTGGCAACGATCGCCTGGTCCCAATCCGCCGGCGGCAGGCCGGGCACTTCCTCACGCTGGATGGTGATGAGCGGGTGGGCTTCGAGCGTTCTGGTCACCGCGTCGGAAAACCCGTCGCGGTCAACGGCAAGCGCACCGCCGGCCGGCACCTGGTGAGCATCGCCGGCGCTCATGATCAGTGAACCGGCCAGCCGCATTTCGGCGTGCAGCAGGCCGACGGCATTGGTTTGCGCATCGTCGGAGCGGAAGGAATTCGAACAGACGAGCTCGGCCAGCCCGTCGGTCTTGTGCGCGTCGGTACCGCGGACGGGACGCATTTCATGCAGGACAACTGGAACGCCGGCCTCGGCCGCCTGCCAGGCGGCTTCGGAGCCGGCAAGTCCGCCGCCGATAACGTGAATGGGGTTCTTGTCCATGAGCGCCGAAATAGTCGCTTGGCGCAAGGATTGCAATTGCCACACGGGAGAATGGCTGACGGGGGAAGCCGCCTCAAAACAACAACACCCGCCGGGGGAGGAGGTCCGGCGGGTGTCGTTTTGTTGGTCGATCCTCGGGAGGAGGTGAAGATCGACCGTATTCGTCATTGCCGGGGAGGAGGTCGGCTTTGACGAAATTCTTTTCGCCATTTGAAGGGCGCGAAACCCTTTTAGAAACAACCTGGAAACAGCGCCCGCCGGGGGAGGAGGTCCGGCGGGCGCCGTTTTTGTGGTCAACCCTCGGGAGGAGGTGAAGGCTGACCGTATCCGTCAGGGTCGGGGAGGAGGTCGACCCTGGCGAAATTCTTGTGGTTAGATCGCCTTGCGAGCGATCATCTTGATTTCGTCGCGGACGATGCCGAGATCGTTGAGCTGGCGGTTCGACAGGCGACCCAGCTCGGTAACCGTCTCGCGGTAGACGCGCCAGTTACGGTAGTTGCGGATCAGGTTCATTGTCGTTCTCTTTTCAAAACTGGTTCGGACCATTTGCGGCCCGAAGGATTAGACCGACTTGCGGGCGACGTAGTGAATGTCGCTGCGGCTGATGCCGAGATCGGTCAGTTCACGGGTGCTCAGGCGGCTCAGCTCGGACACGGTGTCCCTATAGCGGCGCCAGTTGCGATAGTTGCGGATCAGGTTCATGGTAGTCTCGTTTCGTCTTTCTTTCGGATCATTCCGTCTTTGTCTGCACCGTGAAAATAGGTGGGGTCATATCGATTTAAAAGCGCTATTGGTGCATGGCAGCAATGCAATTTGTGCAATGCAACATTAACGCGCGTCCGGTTTTCCGCCCAGATCGGAAAATGCCGTTAGGTCAAACGCTTGGCTGGACAAGCTAAAAGGACCAAGGAGAGGGGGAGGGGCATGGCGAGCTATTCGTCACGGGTCAGGTCGGATATCGCACGATGGCAACAGGCCGGCCTGATCGACGCGCCGACAGCCGTTGCGCTGACGCGCGACGTCGAGGCAAACGAACGCAAATCGCTGAGTTTCGGCTCGATCCTGGCGATGATGGCGGCGCTGCTGTTCGGCGCCGCTATCCTGATCTTCATCGCCGCCAACTGGGAAGTCATCCCGCGGTTGGTGCGGGTCGCGGCACTTTTTGCCGTTATCCTTGCCGGCTATGTCGGCGGGGCGGTGCTGAAGATGCGCGACCATGCGGCGATCGGCGAGGCGCTGTGGATCGTCGCGGCAGCAGCGTTCGGCGGATCGATCGCGCTGATCGGCCAGATGTATCATTTGTCGGGCGACGAGGCCTCGGCCTTGATCACCTGGGGCGCCGGCACGGCGCTGGCGGCGGTGGCGCTGCGCTCAAACCCGCTGACCGTCGCTGCCGTCGGCATCGCCGATGCCTGGCTGTTCCTGAGAGGGTTCGACTACTTCCGGCGCACGGAATTTCCGCATCTCTTCGTGGTCATGGCGCTAATTCTGTTTGCCGTTTCGTTCTGGACGCGCAGCCAGGCGGCGCGCCACCTGATCATCCTGTCGGTGCTTTTCTACCTCGTGCTGTTGGCCATGGAATATGACACGCTGCAAGTCGCCATCCCGCTCGTTGCCGCGTCGGTGCTGCTTTTTACCGCTGCGATCTTTGCTGCCGGGCCGGTCGAGAGGGTTTTGCAACTCGGCGGCAGGTTACCCTTGCACGCGCTGATCGGCTTTCTCGCCGGCCTGGCGATGATCCAATTCGAACTGGCGGATGAAAGCAGCTACAATGGCGGCTTCGCCATTGCCTCGGCTGTTGCGCTGGCCGGCATCGTCGCGGCGATCGTGCTGGGCGGCCGCGAGAGCCGGGGACTGCGCTGGGTTGCCTATGCGGGCTTCGCCTTCGAACTCGCCATCATCTATGTGGTGATGCTGCAATCAATGCTCGACACGGCAGGCTTCTTCCTTGCGGCGGCGGTGCTTCTCGCCGTTCTTGCTTTCATTATCATCCGCATAGAAAAGCGTATGAACGCCTCGAACATGACCGGAGCGGCGGCATGATGACTGGCAAAAGACTGATCATCTCGGCGCTGGTCCTGGCGCTCGTCCAGATCGGCTTTCTGAGCTGGATCATCGCCGGACGCGCGGCGATCCTGCGCGATGGCAAGCAGGTCCTGCTCAGGATCGAGCCGATCGATCCGCGCGATCTCTTGCGCGGTGACTACATTCTGCTCGGCTACGATATTTCGCGCATACCGGTGAAACTGATCGGCAACATTCCGGCCGGCAAGCTTTCCAGCGAGGAAACGTCGATCGTGGTCAGGCTGAAGCAGGGCGCTGATGGCTATTGGGGGCCGACCGCGGCTTGGTTCGGGCAAGCGCCGGCGCCGGCAGCATCCGGCGAAGCCGATATCGTCGGACACGTCTCCGAGGGCTGGGATATCAGCCAGGGAGCAACGACGATCGCGCCGGAGTATGGCATCGAGCGCTTCTATCTGCCGGAAGGCGAGGGGATAGCGATCCAGAACGACATGCGGGTGCGGCCGTTCGGCATCCGCGTGGCGATCGCCGCCAACGGCACGGCGCAGATCAAGGCGCTGGTGGACGGCGACAAGACACTGTTCGAGGAGCCGCTTTATTAGATCGCGCTACTGCCTTGTCAATGACCCTCCTTCGCCAGGGCTTCGGAGGACCTTCGAGTGGCCTGCCACCCGAAGCTCGAAGAGCGAAGGGATGGTGCGGATGAAGGGACTCGCACCCCACGCCTTTCGGCACTGGAACCTAAATCTGTTCCGCTAAGGGAGCTGGTGCGGGTAGAGGGACTCGAACCCCCATGTTTCTCAACGCTTGGACCTAAACCAAGTGCGTCTACCAGTTCCGCCATACCCGCGAAAGTTTGTCACTTCGTCACCGTTTGTCACGGGCATTGTCACAAGTCAACGCGGCGGTTTTGGTAGCGGGGTCGGGGTCATTCACCCGGTTCCTGGGGCGTAAGCGATGTGCTCCTCACACATTGGTCGTATAGTTCCTCTGTACGGGTATCAATGCCAATTAAGCTCTTGGCACTGAGCGCGGGGCTGCAAGCGTCTTCCAGAGGTGGTGATTGGCGCTAGAAGACGGGCGACGCGGAGGAGCGACGGATGGATTTGCTCGGGGATCGCATACTTGGAAAGGCCATACGACAGCTAAACCATTCACCCGACGATTTTTCCGTCGTTTTTGAAGATGGCGCTATTACTGCTTGGACCCCAGTGGATGTCGCTATCAGTTTCGGTATTGATCCGGTCGTCGTGGAGGAGCTGCAATGGTCGGGCGAACGGCTCACGATCGTGACGAGTGGCGGTAATATTCGCATTGGACGCGTTCCGATTACCTCAAATCCAGAAACCTTCGCTTATGGTGCCGCTGATGATCCTTCCATCATCATCGTGGATCGGGGAGAGGAATAGTGGATTCTGGCCGCAGTCGGCCCGACTAGGGCTTGTGCCACCACCATTTCAAGAAGCGCGCAATCGCGATTAGTCCGGCCACGACGCCGAACACGCTTGCGGTCAGGGTGAGCACCTGCCCGAGGTCGAGAGTGATTATCATGGGAGCGTTCCTTTCAAGACAGATCTCGCCATTGAGAAAAGTTCTAAAAAGGAACTGCTAAGATAAGCGGTGAGCCGTGGCGCGATGTCAATGGCTTAAGTGCAGTTGTCCCGAGACGCCTTGGGGAAACAAACAAACAGCAATCGGCACCAACAGGAATAGAGTGGAACCAACGGACATAGATCGGAACGAACTTACTCGAAACGGGCCGATCACATTTGTGTGACTTGGCGGGGACGACCCTTTTCTGGTCGGGCAGTCTTTGAGCGTCTACCCATTCTTCACAACCTCCAGCTTCGGCTTGTTGTCATCGAGGATGTCACCGAGAATGTCGCCGGCAAGGTCCAGATCACCGGTAGCCAGCTTGGCGTATTTTGGGGGTGGTCTCTATGTGCTTGTGGCCGAGCCACGTCTGGATGCGCTTGAGGTCGACGCCGTTCTGGACCGGCCAGCTCGCACAGGTGTGCCGCAGCGTATGGACCACAACATCGTCCCACCCGAGGGTCTTCTGCATCTCGTCCCACAGGTCTCGGAGGTGACGTGCCTTGCCGTCCGAGCCCTTCATATGTTGGAACGGTCCCCTGATATCTGGGTAGGCACCATGTAGCCATCATTCTGTCAATGTCAGAGCTCACATCGGTATCCTTGGCCGGAATGCAAAGATGGTTGAAAATCAGCGTCGCCTGTGACAAAAGGCGTGTCGAATGTGACGGGACGCGACGATCCGCTTCTGCAGAATGTGATAAGAAGTAGGAAAAACAAAGACTTATTCACATTTTGGAGCGTATTTCTGGAGGATTTGTGCCGCCTTGAGCGGACAGATCGCCAAGTCCCGCACCAAAAGCCATTCCCGGCAAGATCATACCGGCAGGCTGTAAGCGGCAGGGGCCGTTTGACGGCCTCATTGGTGGAAACAAAGGTTTTATGATGCAGGTCACCGAAACGCTCAACTCCGGTCTCAAGCGCGAGATCAAGATCACCGTGCCGGCTGGTGACATGGAAGCCAAGCTGATGGCGCGGCTCTCCGATGCCAGGAACAAGGTCCGCATCAACGGCTTCCGCCCCGGCAAGGTGCCGGTGCAGCATCTGCGCAAGGTCTACGGCAAATCGTTCATGGCCGAAGTGGTCAACGAGATCCTCAATGACTCGACCCGTTCGATCATCACCGGGCGCGGCGAAAAGGCTGCCATGCAGCCCGAAGTGATCATGACCGAGGACGAGAAGGAAGCCGAGAAGATCCTGGCAGGCGGTGCCGACTTCGAGTTCCGCCTGAACTATGAGGTCATTCCGCCGATCGAGATCAAGGATTTCTCCGACATAAAGGTGACGCGCCAGGTGTTCGACGTGCCGGATGAAGAGATCGACGAGCAGGTCAAGCGTGTCGCTGAATCTGCCCGCACTTACGAGCCGAAGACCGGCAAGGCCGCCGAGGGCGACCGCGTGACCATCGATTACGTCGGCAAGATCGACGGCGAAGCCTTCAACGGCGGCGCCGGCACCGATCAGCCGCTGGTGCTCGGCTCGAAGGAATTCATCCCCGGCTTCGAGGACCAGCTGGTCGGCAGCAAGGCCGGCGACGAGAAGCAGGTCACGGTTACCTTCCCGGAAAACTACCAGGCGGCGCATCTGGCCGGCAAGGAAGCCACTTTCGACGTGACCGTCAAGGAAGTGTCGAAGCCCGGCGAACTTGAGATCAACGACGAGATGGCCAAAAATCTCGGCCTGGAATCGCTGGAGCGCCTCCGCGAGGTGGTGCGCGGTCAGATCGAGAACCAGTTCGGCTCGATAACGCGCCAGAAAGTCAAGCGGCAGTTGCTCGACCAGCTCGACGCTGCCTACTCGTTCGAGGCGCCGTCCAAGCTCGTCGAGGCCGAGTTCAACAACATCTGGAACCAGGTCAATCGCGATCTCGAAGCTGCCGGGCGCACCTTTGCCGACGAAGAGACGACGGAAGAAGAAGCGCGTGCTGAATATATGCGGCTTGCCGAGCGCCGCGTGCGTCTCGGCCTGGTTCTCGCCGAAATCGGCGAGAAGGCCGGCGTCACGGTGACGGACGAGGAACTGCAGCGCGGCCTATTCGAGCAGGTGCGCCGCTATCCGGCAAACCAGCAGCAGGAAGCCTTCGAATTCTACCGCAACAATCCCGAAGCGCTGAACACGTTGCGCGCGCCGATGTTCGAAGAGAAGGTGGTCGACCATCTGCTCGGCCAGATTTCGGTCACCGATGTCAAGGTCAGCAAGGAAGAACTGCTGGCCGACGACGAGGATACGGAGACAACCAAGGCCAAGCCGGCGAAGAAGGCGGCTGCGAAAAAAGCGGACGCAAAGAAGGCCGACGACGACGCCGAAGAGCCGAAGAAAAAGGCCGCGCCGAAGAAGAAGGCCGCCAAGGACGCTGAATAACGTTCCTGCTGAATTCCGAAAGGCCGCCTTCTCGAGGCGGCCTTTTTCGTTGTGGCGCAGACGCAACGGATTTCACGTATCTGGCGGTCGAGGTAGCGATACGAAGCTTTGATGATTATCTGCGTTGGGTTGCGAAATCGCAGCGGTTGTTGGAGGCATCGTTGAGACAGTTCTTCGGTATCGGAAGCGTGGCGGCGGCGTTCCTGCTTGCGTCGGTCTTCGGCATTGCCCAGGCTGATACGGTTCTCGACAACTGGCGGTTCGACAAGAGCAGCGATGGCCTTGTCACCGCCTCGCTTTACGCGACCAACAAGCTCATCACCGGTGGCGGCGCATTGAGCTACAGCCCGGTGTTGACGATCGCCTGCCGGACCGCCGGCGAACCGCGTTGGAGCGAATGGCTGCAGCTGAGCGATACAGTGTCCGCCAGCCGAACCATCGCCATGTCGGTGACTGTCGACCAATCCGCCAAGCTCAACGAAAGCTGGTCGGTCGGGCCGCACAGCAGGATGCTGGTCCGCGACGGTGCCGATGGCATCAGGCGACTGATTTCCGCGGACCGGTTGCTGCTGTCCTGGCGGTTCGGGCTGCTGTCGGGGCGCGGCAAAGCCGAGTTTGACCTCGCCGGAGTTGAAGAGGCGGTCGGCCGGATCGCCACCACCTGCAACACCAAATTGCCTTGAGCGGATTGTCCGCATTGATCCATTGCATGATCGAACTCTACCTGCCGGCCCGGTTCCGTGGTATGTAGGTGCCGCAACTCCAGGCAGTGGATATCCGTTCTGCCATTCAAGAGCGCATGCCAGCGGACTAAAGGTGGGCCTGCGCAGGTCAGCCAGGCAAATCGGCGATCAGGGAGGAAATGCCATGCGTGCCATTGTGTTTTTTATCGTAATGTCCGTCGCCACCGTCATTGCCGGCCCCTCGCGGGCACAGGATGCGGCGGCGGGTGAGAAGGTCTTCGCCAAATGCAAGGTCTGCCACGTCGCAGACAAGGACCAGAACAAGGTCGGTCCGTCGCTGAACGGCGTCATCGGCCGAACGGCCGGCACGCATCCAGGGTTCAGCTATTCCAAGGCGATGACCGAGGCCGGCAAGTCGGGCGTCAAATGGGACGAAGCCACGCTGACGACCTATCTTCGCGATCCCAAGGCGATGGTCAAAGGAACGAAGATGGCGTTTCCCGGCCTCAAGAAAGACGAGGACATCGCCAATGTCATTGCCTACCTGAAACAATTCTCCAAATAGCGCGGCTCTTCCGCCGGATCTTGGTATCGCAAACAGGTCGAGGCATAGCCTCGGCCGCAATCTGCCGGCAGTGTCGGTGGGGAGGGCGGCTCGTTGCAAAAAAGACATTGGCCGGCTAGGCTGCCGTTCCCATCGGTGGTCGTCTGAATGTCGACTGAAGAAAGCCGTCTCAAGGATACCGGCATCCGCCTCTCGGAGGCGACGGCGGGTGATTTCATTGCGCTCTTGAAACCACGCGTCATGGCACTTGCCGTGTTTACTGCCTTCGTCGGCCTGATGATGGCGCCCGGCGTGATGAATCCAGTTATCGCCGTAATCGCCATCGGCGCAATCGCGGTTGGAGCGGGAGCCGCCGGCGCGCTCAATATGTGGTACGACGCAGACATAGACGCCTTGATGTCTCGCACGTCCAAGCGACCAATTCCGTCCGGTCGCGTCACGCCTGGCGAAGCTCTCGGCTTCGGTCTGGTGCTTTCCGCGCTGTCGGTCATGACGCTCGGCGTGTTGGTGGGATGGCTCGCCGCATCGTTGTTGGCGTTCACCATCTTTTTCTATGTCGTTATCTACACAATGTGGCTGAAGCGCTCGACGCCACAGAATATCGTCATAGGCGGCGCGGCAGGCGCCCTTCCTCCGGTAATCGGGTGGGCGGCCGCAACAGGCGCAATCGGCATTGAAAGTCTCATTCTGTTTCTGATTATTTTCCTCTGGACGCCGCCTCATTTCTGGGCGCTGGCCCTTTTCAAGGTCGGCGACTATGCCGCGGCTGGCATCCCGATGATGCCGAATGTGGCCGGCCAGCACTCGACTAGAAAACAAATCTTCGCCTATTCGCTGCTTTTGGCGCCAATCGGCGTGCTCCCTTGGGGCTTCGGCTTCGCGAGCGGATATTACGGCACTGCTTCAGCCGCGTTGGGTGCAGGTTTCATTTGGCAGGCCTGGAAGGTTCTCGTCGCCGACAAGGAGATGAAGCCGGCAAAGGCGCTGTTTGCGTATTCGATTGTCTATCTTTTCGCAATATTTGCGGCGTTGCTTGCCGACACCATTGTAATGCGAGTGATCGCTTCAGCCGGCTATTGACCCCGGCTCAAAACATCACGTTGGCAGAGCACAAAATCCCAGCAACAGCAGAATAACGACGCCAAGGCCGAGTATGAGAACTGTCCTTCCGTCCATGACCTTCACCTTCGACTAGAAGAGCATATCGAAGAACCATGTCCGTAGCTAGTCGGGCTACCCGGGACCTCCTACTCCCGGGCCTTCCTACAAAGCGCGACAAGTCCCCCGCATGAGAGTATATTGATCATGGTGCAGGTCGCGGTTTGCGTGGGCCAATCATGCAGAACGGCAGCACCGTAAAACGCGACCTTACCGGACCTGGTCTGGAGGAATGGTCATGGCAAGCTTTCACGTGATAGCAGGCGCCAGCGAGACGCTGGAACACACCAGAATTCGAAAAATCGGTGTCTCCGATCTTTTTGATGCGCTCAGGCGTGGCGTCGATGATTTCATGGTCAAGCCGTCGCACATCGTATTTCTCTGCCTGATCTATCCGATTGCCGGAGTCGTGCTTGCTGTCTGGACATCAGGCAACAACACGCTGCCGTTGCTGTTTCCGCTTGTGTCCGGCTTTGCGCTGATTGGTCCGTTCGCGGCGATCGGCCTGTATGAGATCAGCCGGCGGCGGGAAGCCGGGCTCGACGCCTCGTGGAGACACGCCTTTGAGGTCAGGAGTTCTCCAGCGCTGCCGGCTATTGCAGCGGTCGGCGTCATGCTGCTTGCGATCTTCATCGCCTGGCTTTTGACGGCCCAGATATTTTACCAGACCCTGTTCGGCCCGGCGCCGCCGCAATCGCTGTCCAGCTTCATCAGTGAAATATTCGCCACGGGACGCGGCTGGACGCTCATCATCCTGGGTCACGCCATCGGCTTCGTGTTCGCCGCGGTTGTGTTGTGCACCACGGTCGTCGCATTCCCGTTGTTGCTCGACCGCGATGTCGGCGCCTACGAAGCCATCCACACCTCGGTGCGCGTTGTCCTGGCCAACCCGATCGTGATGGCGGTGTGGGGCCTTATTGTCGCCGTCGCCCTGATCATCGGATCGCTGCCAGTGTTCGCCGGGTTGGCAGTCGTGCTGCCGATCCTTGGTCATGCCACCTGGCATGTTTACCGGAAAGTTGTGGAATCGCCGCCGGCCACCAGACCGTGAGTTGAAAAAATGCACTCTGCCCGCACCGGCGAAAGTGCCGGTGCGGGCAGGGTGAGGCAGAGCTTTCAATAGGCGGGGTGGCTGAAACGGGCCTGGCGCGCGTCCTTTGTCAGGTCGCGGAAATCTTTGCCGCTCACATGCACAAGCGTCTTGTGGTCGCCGCCCTCGAAATAGATTTCGGGAGCGTCGCCAAGGCTTTCATCGAGAACCACTGGCACATCATAGGCCGCGCCGATCGGCGGCACAGCGCCGACGTCGCAATCGCCGAACAACGAGACCACCTCGTCTTCGGACGCCAGCCCAAGAGGCTTCTCCATGACATCCTGCAATGTCGCGAGTTCTATCCTGTGCGTGCTTGGAACCACGGCCAGCGCGTAGCCTCGGTCGTGGTGAACGACCACCGATTTGGCCATTATGCTGCCGGGCACATGTGCCGCAATGGCGGATTGTCTGCTTGTCGCGGTGCGGTGATGCTCGACGGTATCGTAGGAAATTCCTTTCCTATCGATGAAGTCCTTCAGTCTGTTTGCGATGGTCATCTTGGGCGCCCCTTGCTCGTGTTCGCGACGCATGTGGAAACGCCGGCATCGCCTGTCGTTTCCGATATCAACAGAAATGGACCAGCCGTGGATTGTTTCAAGGCTAAGCCTCAAGGACCGGACCGCGTGGATCCGGATTGCATGTCAGGGCCCGGCCCCGAAAAACGCCATTCGGGTGAGCAGCGTGTAGTCCGCTTCGAAGACCATCATCGTCACGAACACCAGCACCAGCACGGGCGGCAGGATGATCGCATATGTCAGCGCCAGCCGTTCCCAGGCCATGTGCATGAAGATGGCGACGATCAGTCCGGCCTTGAGCATCATGAAGATCAGGATCAGCGACCATCTGAGATAGCCATGGAGACCGAAATAGTCGACCAGATAGGAGCAGGTGCTGAGGATGAACAGCCATGCCCACACCACCAGATAGAGCTTGATCGGGTGCTCCTGATGAACCTCTGCCGGGGTAACGCCGGTCGTCGTCGCATCATGCCTATGGGCGCTGTCCAGTGCGTGTTGTCCCAGGCCGTTTGCGGTTGCTTCAGCCATGTCCTGCCTCTCACCAAAGATAGAAAAATGCGAAAATGAACACCCAGACCAGGTCGACGAAATGCCAGTAGAGCCCCATGATTTCGACGTTCTCGTAGCGCCCCCTCCGGCTGGTGAAGAAGCCGGGCCGTCCGACATCGAAATCCCCGCGCCAGACCTTTCGCGCCACGATGATCAGAAAGATCACCCCGATCGTCACATGCGTGCCGTGGAAGCCGGTAATCATGAAAAAGGATGCGCCGAACTGTGCAGCGCCCCAGGGATTGCCCCAAGGCCGCACGCCCTCGGTGATCAGCTTGGTCCATTCGAAGGCCTGCATGCCGACGAAGGTCGCGCCGAGTGCTGCGGTCAAGAGCATCAGGACTGCCGTCTTGCGGCGGTCGCGGCGGTAGCCGAAATTGACCGCCATGGCCATCGTTCCGCTGCTCGAGATCAGCACGAAGGTCATGATGGCGATAAGGATCAGTGGAATATCGGAGCCGCCGATGCGCAGGGCGAAGACCTCGCTCGGATTGGGCCACGGCACGCGTGTTGAGATACGCGCGGTCATGTAGGAGAGCAGGAAGCAGCCGAAGATGAACGTGTCGCTGAGCAGGAAGATCCACATCATGGCCTTGCCCCAGGACACGTTTTTGAACGCCCGCTGATCCGAGGACCAGTCGGCGGCGATGCCTTGCCAGCCTGCGGGCCGCGGCTCTGTTCGGCCGATGTGGACCAGTGTCGTCTCTGCCATCCGCCCGTTCCTCCTAGGTCAGCAACCCTCGGCAAATGTCGATTAAAGTCGAAGCCCAGCCGGCCAGAAGCGCAAAGATGGCGAGCCAGACGAAAAGCAGGAAATGCCAGTACATCGCGCACAGCTCGACACTGAGGCGAAGCCGCTGCGGCTGCGCTCCGTTCCAGGCGCCGACGCTCGTTCTGCCCAGCCCGACCAGTCCTCCCAGTATATGCAGGCCATGCATTCCCGTTAGCAGGTAGAAGAAGCTGTTGGCCGGATTGGATGCCAGAAAATAGCCGTCCGCACTCAGTTCCCGCCATGCCACAAGCTGTCCAATCAGGAAGACGAGCGCCGTGAGTCCAGCTGTGGGGAGGCCGAGCCTGACCATGTCCACTTGACCCTTGCGCGCCGCGAGCGAAGCGCACTGTATCGCAATGCTGCTCAAGACCAGTACGCCGGTGTTAAGCCAGAGCAGGGGCGGGATGGGCAGCGGCCGCCAATCCGACAGCGTCATGCGCATGAAGTAAGCACTGGTGAACAGCGCGAACAGGCAGCCGACGACGGCAAGGAAGACGCCGAGACCGATCTTTGCGGTCGGCAGCGCCGATCGGTCCAGAGCGACAAAATCCCCGGCCATACCTTGCTCGAGCCACGGCTTCGTCATTAGCCGCTGATTGGAAAGCCACCACCCAGCAATACCGGCGATCACGAGCAGGAAGACCAGGATTACGCTCATGCCGGCTCCCTGGAGGGCGCGAAGGAGCCCGGAACGTTTTGTGGTATGAAGTCCTCCTTGGCTCCCGGTACGCTGTAGTCATAGGCCCAGCGATAGACGATCGGCAGATCCTTGCCGAAATTGCCGTGGGCGGGCGGTGTTTGCGGCGTCTGCCACTCGAGCGTCGTTGCCCGCCACGGATTGCCGCCAGCCTCACGGCCATGGCGGATGCTCCAGATGAGATTGAACAGAAACACAATCTGGGCAAAACCGACCATAAAAGCCATGATGCTGATAAACGAGTTCAGGTGGTGGGCCGATTCCGTCATGATCGTCATGTCGGTCAATTCGTTGTAGCGCCGCGGCACGCCCATCAAGCCGAGATAGTGCATGGGAAAGAAAATCAGATAGGCGCCGAGGAAGGTGATCCAGAAGTGGAACCGGCCCAGTGTCTCGTTCAGCATCCGGCCGGTGACCTTCGGGTACCAGTGGTAGATCGCCCCGAAAATCACGAGGATCGGCGCGACCCCCATGACCATATGGAAATGGGCAACGACAAACATGGTGTCCGACAGCGGAACGTCGACAACGACATTGCCGAGAAACAAGCCGGTCAACCCGCCATTGACGAAGGTGACGATGAAGGCGAGGGCGAAAAGCATTGGAATGGTGAGGTGGATATCGCCGCGCCACAGCGTCAGCACCCAATTGTAGACCTTGATGGCGGTCGGAACGGCGATGATCAGTGTCGTGGTGGCGAAGAAGAAGCCGAAATAGGGATGCATGCCGCTGACATACATATGGTGCGCCCAGACTACGAAGCTCAACGCGCCGATGCCGACGATGGCCCAGACCATCATGCGGTAGCCGAAGATGTTCTTGCGCGCATGGGTGCTGATCAGGTCGGACACGATGCCGAAGGCCGGAAGCGCAACGATGTAGACCTCCGGGTGGCCGAAGAACCAGAACAGATGCTGGAACAGGATCGGGCTGCCGCCGCCGTGCTGCAACTGTTCGCCCATCTCAACGATCGCCGGCATGAAGAAGCTGGTGCCGAGCGCCCGGTCGAGAAGCATCATCACGCAGGCGACGAACAGCGCCGGGAAGGCGAGTAGCGCCATGACGGTGGCGGTGAAAATACCCCAGACAGTGAGCGGAAGGCGCATCAGCGTCATGCCGCGCGTGCGGCCCTGCAGCACCGTCACGACATAGTTCAGGCCGCCCATGGTAAAGCCGATGATGAACAGGATCAGCGAGACGAGCATCAGGATGATGCCCCAGTCTTGGCCGCCTGGCGTACCGGTCATGATCGCCTGCGGCGGATAGAGCGTCCAGCCGGCACCCGTCGGTCCGCCGGGCGCGAAAAAGCTCGACACCAGAACCAGCACGGCCAGCAGATAGATCCAGTAGCTCAGCATGTTGACATAGGGAAAGACCATGTCGCGAGCGCCGACCATCAGCGGGATCAGGTAGTTGCCGAAGCCGCCCAGGAAGAGTGCGGTGAGCAGGTAGATCACCATGATCATGCCGTGCATGGTGATGAACTGGTAGTAGGCTTCCGGGGTGATGAAGTCGAATGTGCCGGGGAAACCGAGCTGCAGCCGCATCAGCCAGGATAGCACCAGCGCGACCATGCCGATCGCTGTCGCCGTCGCCGAGTACTGGATGGCGATGACCTTGGCGTCCTGCGAGAAAACGTATTTCGTCCACCAGCTGTGCGGATGGTAGAGTTCCATTTCCGCGACTTCGGCCGGCGGTACCGCATCTGCAGGTGTGATATCGACCATAGGAACACCTCCGTGCCCTTTTCGGCCAGCCCGACAGTTCGGGCCTGCCGCACTATTTTCAATCCCGACGGCGCACCGTCGTTCCGGTTTCCTACTCTGCCGAGCCCATCTGTTGGGGTGCGGACAGCTGCGCAAAAGTCTGCTGCTGGCCAAGCCACGCCAGATAGTCTTCCTGCGTATCGACCATGACCACGCCATGCATCATCGGATGTCCCTGGCCGCAGAGTTCGGCACACAGGACCTGGAAGGTTCCGGTCTTGGTCGGAGTGAACCAGAAATAGGTGACCGAGCCCGGGATCATGTCCATCTTGGCGCGGAATTCCGGCACGTAGAAATCGTGCAGCACATCGATCGAGCGGAGCAGCATCTTGACCGGTTTGCCAACCGGGAGGTGCAGGTCGGCCGCTTCCACTACGACATCGTCCTGGCCGTTGGCATCGGTGGCGATGACGCCGAGTGGATTTTCAGCGTTGACGTCGCGAGTGTCGGATGTGCCGAGCTTGCCGTCCTTGCCGGGCAGGCGGAAACTCCATTGCCACTGCTGGCCGACGACTTCGACCTCTGTTGCGTCGCTTGGAACGTTAACGAACCGGCTCCAGACGAACAGGCCAGGAACGAGCAATGCCGTGACGCCAACCGCGGTGACGACCGTCAGCCAGGATTCGAGCCGCCTGTTCTCAGGTTCATATGCCGCCTGATTGCCTTCCCGATGACGGAAGCGGAAGACGCAATAGGCCATGAAAAGAACCACGGCGGCGAAGACGACGCCGGTGATCCAGAAAGTTATGATGATGGTGTTGTCGATATAGTCCCAGTTCGAGGCAA
Source organism: Mesorhizobium sp. M0340 (assembly GCF_040321535.1). NCBI lineage: Bacteria > Pseudomonadati > Pseudomonadota > Alphaproteobacteria > Hyphomicrobiales > Phyllobacteriaceae > Mesorhizobium > Mesorhizobium sp. M0340. The sequence goes on from NZ_JAMYRR010000015.1 coordinate 184,639, forward strand.
TCGGCGTCCACCACCATGGGCTCAGGAAGTGGAACAACACCGAGCCCACGACTATCAGAACGAGTACAAGCGCAACGGCCATGTCCCGGTTCCTCCCGGTATTCCAAGCGGCGCAAGCCGTCCCGGGAAATACCAAGTGCATCATAACTTGATTTGCGATGAAAATTCTAGAGCCGGCTGTGGGAAGGGCAAAAATACCATTTCGCGGCGCTGGCGGTCCTTCGGTTCGGCGGTGACAGCGGCAGGCAATGGCGAGCACACCGAATGCGCCTGGCAGAACCACCGGAACGGCGATCGTCGGGGATCCCTTCCACCTGCTCGACCGACAGCTCGACGAAGGGAGCGGGCCACTTTATTGGCCGGCAGATGTCATCCGCCAAACTGTGTTGCCGACATCGTCGGCTATGAGCAGGGCCCCGGTCTTGTCGACAGCCAGGCCGACAGGCCGGCCGCGCGCCTTGTTGTCCTTGTCCAGGAAGTCGGTCACCACGTCGGTAGCGACGCCGCTAGGATGGCCGCCGCTGAATGGTACGAACACCACCTTGTAGCCATTGAAGCGCGTGCGGTTCCAGCTGCCGTGTTCGCCAACGAAAGCGCCGCCGCGATATGCCTCGGGGAGGCTGTTTGCCGTATAGAAGGCCAGTCCCAGAGGGGCGACGTGGGAACTCAGCGCATAGTCCGGAACGATCGCTTTCGCGACCAGGTCCGGACGCTGGGGCATGACGCGGGGATCGAGATGCTGGCCATAATAGCTGTATGGCCATCCGTAGAAGCCGCCATCCTTTACCGACGTCAGATAATCCGGCACGAGATTGGGGCCGAGCTCGTCGCGCTCATTGATCACTGCCCAGAGCGCCCCGGTCTGCGGCTCCCAGCTCAGGCCGTTTGGATTGCGCAAACCGCTGGCGAAAATGCGCGACTGGCCGGTGGCCCTGTCCACCTGCCAGATGGCGGCGCGGTTCTTCTCGGCCTCGATGCCGTTTTCGGCGACGTTGCTGTTCGAGCCGATGCCGACATAGAGCAGCGAGCCGTCGGGGCTTGCCACCAGGCTCTTCGTCCAATGGTGGTCGATCGGGCCGCCGGGCAGGGCGGTTAGCGGCGTTCCGGGCGCGGTGATCTTTGTGTCACCGGTGTTGTAGGGATAGCGGACGATGGAATCGGTATTGGCGACGTAGAGATCGCTTCCCACCAGCGCCACGCCGAAGGGCGAGTTGAGGTGGTCGAGGAAGACGCTGGTCAGCTCCGGCTTGCCATCGCCGTCGGTGTCGCGCAGCAGCGTAATGCGGTTGCTCGGGCCGCTGTCGCCGCCCGAGGTGACCCAGGACTCGATCCAGCCCATCACCAAATCCTTGGGCCGTTTGATCGGTTCGCCGCCCGGCGCCTTGGACTCGACCACCAGGACATCGCCGTTGGGCAGCACATAAAGCGACCGCGGATGCTGCAAGCCGTTGGCAAAGGCCTGGATCTGGAGCCCCTGCGCGACGGTCGGCTTTTCGTCGTTCTTCCACCCGACCACGGAAGCGAGATGCATGGGCGGGAAGAAATATTGGATCGGCTCCGGCAGTTTTGGATTCGGCCCTATCTGACTGCCGGGATCCGGGTCGTTGCCGCTGCACGCTGCAAGAGTGATCGCCGCAGTCCAAGTAAAGAGGGACGCCGCGATGCGCCCGGCTTGTCTGATGGAGCTTGCTACGCGCATCAATCCGCCACGCCGACGTGATGCCGGTACACCATGGACCAGCCCAGCCAACCGGTGAAGATGAGGATGAGCACGACAACCGCCGAGAGGATCAAGCCGGTGGGAACGATGGAGGTCCATGCATCGCGAGTGTGCACGAGCATGTTGATGATGGACAACGCCAGCGCCAGCAGATTGCCGAGCACGTGCGGCCAGGCGGGGGGCTGTGCCCTTACCAGCGGATTGGCCAGGAAATCGATCAGCCCCGCGATCGCTGCAAGGCAGCCCATGATCACGCCGACGGTAACCAGCCAAGCGGAGAAGTCAGCCCACATCATCTCCGCTGTTCGCCAGTAGGCCAGATCCGTCAGCAGGGTGCCGACGAAGCAGGCGATCGGAAACGGCACCAGCATCGGATGAATAGGATGTCCTGCAATCCTGGCCGTCGAACGCGGATTGTCACCGACCATGATGCGCCATCCTTCTTGGTTCTCGTCCAGACAACCGCCTACCCGGCCTCCGGCGGCTGTTGCCGAGAGGCCGGCAGACGACCGATCGATTTGTCAGGCCCAAAAAGGGCGCTGGCTGGCTGCGCCTGCTAGGCGGCCGACTGGGTCGGCGGGTTCTGGTACATCATCCAGAGCTCGATAGCCGCAAGCACGGCGACCAGAATGCCGATCACGACATGCACGGTCATTGCCGTGGTCGCCTGGAATCCAAGCACCCAGGGCGATACGAGAACCCACAGTCCGACGACCAGGTTTACCCACTCTTCCCACACGGCAAATGCTGCGAGGGCGGCAACCGACAGCACGACGATCAAGATTCCGCTGCCGAGGGCGTTCTGCGTCTGCGGGCCTGCCGCAAACGTGAAGATCCAGGGAGAGAAGAACAGAATTGCCCCAAGGATCAGGTTGGCTACGTCACAGAGCCTGGCGTTTGTCCACTGGTTCATGGCATCCTCCATAGGGAGCGTTTATGGCTCCCGAGTTCGGCAAGGTGGTGCCTGAGTTCGGCGAGATGCGCCCGAAGCCGCTCACTCCGTGTCACGGTAGTGCCCTGCCCAGCTGGAATTCCGCATCTGGCGGTACTCCAGCCAAATCCGGCTATCTAACTGAATTCCGGGCTTTATGTTCCATTCGGCACCGGCACGCCTGGATCACTTGGTGGTGATCGAGCGATCCAAAGCTGCCTGTCAGGGGGCGGCGGGGCGGCGGCGCGTAGCTCATTCTGTCTTTTTATCGAGCCGGTGAAACATTTCTTATGGATCGCAGTTCTTGGATCCAGAGGAGTTGAATAAGGGCAACCTGCTTGCACGGGAGGAGCACGGACGGCACAACTATAAATACGCTCTGCATAGAATACTTCGCAGCGAGAAGCTCTCGCTTGTCTTGGTTGACGCCGAAGCTTGTTTGAAAGACGGCGGTCGCCGCCGAAAAGATTTTCTAAATGAAAATAGCCCAGATCGCGCCGCTAACCGAATCCGTGCCGCCCCGAACCTACGGTGGAACCGAGCGAATTGTTTCGTATCTGACCGAAGAACTTGTCCGACAGGGCCACGAGGTGACGTTGTTCGCCAGCGCCGATTCTCGTACCTCAGCCGAGCTGGTGCCGTGTTGCGACGTCGCGCTGCGCCTGAATCCCAGGGTCCAGGACGGTGGTCCGCACCACGTTATGATGCTTGAACGGGTGCGCCGGCGAGCCGATGAATTCGACGTTTTGCATTTCCACGTCGATGTTCTGCACTTCCCCATCATTCGGGATTTTGCCAGACGAACGGTTACCACGCTTCACGGCAGGCTCGACCTGCCCGATCTGGCGCAACTTTATGCTATGTTCGACGACGTTCCCCTGGTCTCGATCTCCTTCGACCAGCGCCGGCCCATGCCGCCCGTCAATTGGATTGGAACCGTGCATCATGGCCTGCCCCGCGATCTTCTGCCATTCCACCCGAACACCTCTGGCTATCTTGCGTTTCTCGGTCGCATCTCGCCGGAAAAGGGGCCGGAAGCGGCCATTGAAATAGCAGTGCGGGCGGGGTTTCCCCTGAAGATCGCCGCCAAGATCGACAAGGTGGACCAGTCGTTCTGGAAGGAAAGGGTCGAGCCGCAAGTGCTGCGGCATTCGAACGTGGAGTTCATTGGCGAAATCGATGAGCGGCAAAAGGCGGATTTTCTGGGCAATGCGAAAGCGCTTTTGTTCCCGATCGACTGGCCGGAACCCTTCGGGCTCGTGACGATCGAAGCAATGGCCTGCGGTACGCCGGTGATTGCGTTCCGGCGTGGCGCCGTCCCGGAGATCATCGATGACGGTGTGTCCGGATGGATCGTGGATACGGTGGAGGAAGCTGTGGGCGCGCTCCGGCGCATAGACAGCCTCGATCGCGCACGAGTGCGGCAGACGTTCGAGAAGCGGTTCACGGTCGAGCGCATGTGCAGCGATTATGTGGCACTCTACCGAGCACTTACGAGCGGCATGGCAGACGCAGTTGACCCCACAAACGAGCTCTCCAGAAACATCGCGATGGTGGCCGCGGGGGGCTGAGGAACCGACTAATCCACATGCAGACAACGACGGTGACGTCAGGGGGGCACCTGCGAGGTCTTGTCGCCGGGCACGGCGACTGCGCCAGAAGCTTTTGATCAGCAGCAAGCTTTCCCGAGGCTATGGCTTTCGCGAGCGGTGGCACACTGCCGCCGCCCGGTCCGGATTGACGCGCGATACTTTCGCTGCAAAGGTACTTTAACGACTTGTTTACCATGCGTCAGTCAGGGGTGGGGGAATTTGGAACGGTTTTTGGGTGCGAACCGCCTTAATTGGGATGATCGGGCCGAACTGCACTCGACCGACACAACGGGCAGCTACCACATCGAGAATGTGCTGGCCGGCGGATCCAATCTTTATGAGCTGGAAACGCGCGAGGTCGGCGATATTGCCGGCAAGGATATCGTCCACCTGCAGTGTCACATCGGCCTCGACACGATCAGCCTGAAGAATCTCGGCGCAGGCAGTGTGACGGGGCTCGACTTTTCACCGGCGGCGATCGCGGCGGCGCGGGATTTTGCTGCGAAGGCAGGCACCGACGTGCGCTTCGTGGAAGCGCCACTGTTCGAAGCGGTGGAAGCGCTCGGTCGGACCTTTGACATCGCTTACGTTACATGGGGCTCGGTAAACTGGCTGGACGACGTGTTCCGTTGGGCGCGGGTGGTTGCCGACCTCCTGAGACCCGGCGGCCGTCTCTACATGGCCGAGGGCCATCCATTGATGTTTCAGTGCGATCGAAAGGCCGCGGCCCTGGAATTGAAGCACGACTGGCGAACGCCGATAGCTCGGCCGCTCGCCTGGAACGAGGAACTGACCTACACCGGCGATGACCGCATCCTGAAGCATCCTCGCTATTATGAATGGATCCACCCGATCAGTGACGTGGTGAATGCGCTGATTTCAGCTGGTCTGACGCTCGATTTTCTCAATGAGCATGACACTGTTTCGTGGCAGCACTTTTCATTTGCCGTGCGGGCCGGCAAGGATATGTACGGCTTGCCAGAGAACTCTCCCAAGATACCGATGGCCTATTCCATTGGCGCGACGAAGCGCAGCATCGGCAAGATACCATACCTTGTGTCTCCCAAGGCGATCGAGGGGCACTAGCAGGCTGTTGAAAAAGTGGCTCGCAGCGAGGCTGTGAGCGTGATTCAGTGTCTTCGGAGAGATTCGGAGAGCGAGGCATGCGCGGCGGAGACGAACGGT
>NZ_JAMYRR010000016.1:0-153347 GCF_040321535.1 Mesorhizobium sp. M0340
GCGTCTCACCTGCGGACTTGCGTGGCCGCCTCGTAAATACGGTCATGAGCTGAATGGCTGCTTTGCCAACTAGATGCTCGAAAGATGCCAGTCCGCTCCCGGCTCATTTCAGCCGATCAGTGACAAGCATTCCCATGCCGTTCAGGGCGCTATGTGCTCGTTTCCACCCGCCGGCTTCGGGATGGATCGGCCGGAAAGACTCTACTCGGTCGATCCGGTGTCCGGCAGTTCCATATCGGTGACGACATTCTCGCCATTCGTCACGTCATAGGCGAGGACGATGTCCATGCCTGGCTTCAGCGCATCGAGGTCGGTTTCGGCGTTCAGCTTGTAGGACTTGCCGTCGTCCAGCGTCAGCGTCAGCGCATCCTTGTCGACCTTCTTGATCAGGCCTTCGGTCTGGCCGGCGAAGGCGGCGGTGGAGATCAACAGCGTGGCGGCAACAGCGCCAATCAGGATACGCATCATCGTCCTCTTTAATCATTGCCGGTACAGCGGCTCGGTCCAACGGAACGGAACTGAGCAGAAACCAATCGAATGTGTCAAAACTAAATCCGCCGGATCACAGTTTGACCACTGTGGAAAACGCCAATAGAAGGCAGGCGACAGCGCCGCGCGTCCTCCTGGACGCGCAAAGGACGCTGTAGCACTTTTGATTTTGTGCATGATCCTTTCCGAAAATCGCTCCGATTTTCGGGGTTATGCGCTAGGCCGGCTCCGACGCCGGCAGGGCTGGTTCCATGTCGCACAACACGTTCGGCCATCTTTTCCGCGTCACCACCTGGGGCGAAAGCCACGGGCCGGCGTTGGGCTGCGTCGTCGACGGCTGTCCGCCAGGCATCCGCTTCACTCGCGACGAGATCCAGGCCGAACTCGACAAGCGCCGCCCCGGCCAGTCACGTTTTGTGACGCAACGTCGCGAACCGGATGAGGTGAAGGTCCTGTCCGGCTTCGTCCTCGATGAGGACGGCGAGACGATGATCACGACCGGCACGCCGGTGTCGATGCTGATCGAGAATGTCGACCAGCGCTCGAAGGATTATGGCGACATCGCCCGCCAGTTCCGGCCGGGCCATGCCGATTACACGTACGAGGTCAAATACGGTCTGCGCGACTACCGCGGCGGCGGCCGCTCGTCGGCGCGTGAGACGGCGGCGCGGGTGGCGGCCGGAGCGCTTGCCCGGAAGGTCGTGCGCGGCATGGTGGTGCGCGGCGCGCTGGTGTCGATGGGCGATAAATCGATCGATCGCGCCAATTGGAACTGGAATTTCGTCGGCGACGCCGAAAACCCGTTCTTCACGCCTGATCCGGCGTCCGTCGCCGTCTTCACCAAATATCTGGACGGCATCCGCAAGGCGGGCTCCTCGGTTGGTGCGGTCATCGAGATCGTCGCCGACGGCGTTCCGGCGGGGCTTGGCGCGCCGATCTATGCCAAGCTCGACCAGGACATCGCCGCCGGCCTGATGTCGATCAACGCCGTCAAGGGTGTCGAGATCGGCAACGGTTTCGAGGCCGCCCGCATCACCGGCGAGGAGAATGCCGATGAGATGCGCATGGGCAATGACGGCAAGCCGGTCTTCCTGTCCAACAATGCCGGCGGCATCCTCGGCGGCATCTCGACCGGCCAGGCGATCGTCGCGCGTTTCGCCGTCAAGCCGACCTCGTCGATCCTGACGCCGCGAAAGTCGATCGACAAGGACGGTAACGACGTCGAGATCATGACCAAGGGCCGGCACGATCCATGCGTCGGCATCCGCGCCGTACCGATCGGCGAGGCGATGGTTGCCTGCGTCATTGCCGATCATTATCTGCGTCATCGGGGACAAACGGGAAGGGAGTAGGGGAGTAGGGGAGTAGCGAGCAGGTTACGCAGCTCCCAAGACAGCATTTTTCCTTTTCTCTACTCCCGTACTGCCCTACTACCCTATTCCCTGCGAGCGAAGCGAGCACTTATGCCTTACGACCAGAAGAAGATCGTCGAAGCCCTGCGCGCCTTCGAGCGCGGCGAGATCGTCGTCGTTATGGACGATGACGGCCGCGAGAACGAGGGCGACCTGATCGTAGCCGCCGTCCATTGCACGCCGGAAAAGATGGCGTTCATCGTTCGCAACACGTCGGGTATCGTCTGCACGCCGATGCCGCGCGAGGAAGCCAAGCGGCTCAACCTGTCGCCGATGGTCGCCGACAATGATTCGGCCCACACCACCGCCTTCACCGTCAGCGTCGATTTTAAGCACGGCACCACGACGGGCATTTCAGCGGACGACCGCACACTGACGGTGCGCAATCTCGCCAACGGCAATGTCGGCGCGTCCGATTTCGTCCGGCCCGGTCACATCTTTCCGCTGATCGCACGCGAAGGCGGCGTGCTGATGCGTTCGGGCCATACCGAGGCCGCTGTCGACCTCTGCAAGCTCGCCGGCCTGCCGCCGGTCGGCGTGATTTCCGAGCTGGTCAACGATGACGGCACCGTCATGCGTGGCCCGCAGGTGCAGGCCTTCGCCGAAAAGCACGGGTTGAAGCAGATCTCGGTTGCCGACCTCATCGCCTACCGGCAGCGCAAGGAAACGCTGGTCGAGCGTGTCGCCTGTTCCGACATTGAGACGGCAGGCGGCAAGGCACAGGTCTTCACCTACACGCTGCCCTGGGATTCGATGCATCATGTAGCGATCGTCTTCGGCGACATCCGCGACGGGGAGGAGGTGCCGGTGCGCCTTCATTCCGAGGACGTGGTCAGCGACGTGTTCGGCACCAGCCACAGACTGGACGCCATCATGAAGACGATGGGCGAGCGTAAGCGCGGCGTCATCGTCTATCTGCGCGAAGGCTCAGTCGGCGTCGCCCATCAGGAGCGCAAGCGCCCGGCTGCCGGCGACCGCGAGGATCACGAAGAGGCTCGCCGCCGCGAAAACGAATGGCGCGAGATCGGCCTCGGCGCGCAAATCCTCAAGGATCTCGGAATTTCCTCGATAAATCTGATCGCCTCGCGCGAGCGCCATTATGTCGGCCTCGAAGGTTTTGGCATCCACATCGCCAAGACCGAGATTCTTTAGGCCATTCTCACGGTGCTGGTATGCGTCCGGCTCGGGGCCTGACGCACCGGAAACTATTCCGCAGCGACCGCGGCTGCGTCGCATGCCGCCATGTCGCAGTTCGGCGCGGCAAGGCTGCGCTGGCCGGCGAGCACGATGGCCAAAGCGATTGTGCCCGATGCCACCGATACCCAGAACCCGTTCTGCGCGCCGAAAGCGTCCACCACCCAGCCGGCGGCGAAGGAGCCGAGCGCCATGCCGATGCCGATGCCGGTCATCACCCAGGTCACGCCCTCGGTCAGCACCGCCTCCGGCACGCGCCGCTCGATCAGGCCGAATGCCGTGATGAAGGTCGGCGAGATTGCCACGCCGCTGACGAAGACGGCCAGTGCCAGCAGCGGCACGGTGTCGGCGACGAGCAGCGGCAGCGTGGTGAGCGCAATGATGGCGATTGCGATGGCAAGCTGAATCTGCAGCGGCACTTTCAGGTTCAGGGCGCCGATGACGATGCCGACGACGAACGATCCGAGCGCGTAGACGCCGATGACGAAGCTGGCGGCGCCCGGCTGGCCAAGCTCCTTGGTGATCGCCACGGTGCTCACCTCCGTGGTGGCGAAGGTCGCGCCGATGAAGATCAGGGCCAAGGTGATGATCTGGACCGGCCGCAGGCGGATTGCCGAGCCGCCCGAACCGTGTTCCACCGGTCGCGCTCGCGGTTCGGTCGAGCGCTGCAGGATGAAGGCCGTCGAACCGAAGGCCAGGAACAATGTGCTCGCGAGCACTCCCGCTTCCGGGAAAAGCGCGACACTCAGTCCGACCGACAGCGATGCGCCGGCGATGTAGACCAGTTCGTCCGCCGCCGACTCGAAGGCGAACGCCGTGTTCAACTCGGGGCGGTTGCGAAAAATCTCGGTCCAGCGTGCGCGCACCATTGCCGGGATGCTGGGCATCACGGCGGCGAGCAGCGCCGAGACGAATAGCGTCCATATCGGCCAATGCTGATTGGCCGCTGCAATCAGGATCGCGAAAGCGAGCGTGGAAATCATGGTGGTCGGCACCACAACCCGCGTCTGGCCGAGGCGGTCCACCAGTCGCGATACCTGCGGGGCGACGAAAGCGTTCGCCAGCGCATATGTCGCGGAAACGGCACCGGCCAGCCAGTATTCGCCATCGGTCTGCGACAGCATTGCGACGATCCCGATCGGAGCCATGGCCATCGGCAGCCGGGCAACGAACCCGGCGGCAGCAAAGCCCTTGGCGCCCGGCGCGCGAAAGATCTGGGAATAGGGATTTTGCATGGTCTGGCTCCTCGACAACGGCCGGTTCGGCGATTACATACGTAGCGTATGAGTTAAATAGATCATACGCGGCGTATGTCAATTGGCATACGAGGCGTATGTTAATAGGGCCAGGGCAATGCACAGACCACGCAAGGAGATGATTGCCGAGACCCGCGCCAAACTGATTGCCGCGGCGCGCCAGGCCTTCGGCACGCTCGGCTATGCCGAAGCCTCGATGGATGACTTCACGGCATCGGCCGGGCTGACGCGCGGTGCGCTCTATCATCACTTCGGCGACAAGAAGGGCCTGCTCCAGGCGGTTATCGCCGAGATCGACGCCGAAATGGCAGCCCGGCTGAAGGTCGTTTCGGCCAAGCCGGACAATCTCTGGCAGGGCTTTGTCGACGAATGCACCGCCTATATCGAGATGGCGCTGGAGCCGGAGATCCAGCGTATCGTGCTTCGCGACGGGCCGGCGGTGCTCGGCGATCCATCGCAATGGCCAAGCCAGAGCACATGCATCCGCTCGATGACAGAGAGCCTGCAAAGACTGAGCGACGAGGGGACAATTCTCGCCGTCGATCCCGAAGCCGCGGCAAGGCTGGTCAGCGGCGCCTCGCTGCATGCGGCGCAGTGGATCGCAAATTCGAACGATCCCGAAGCGACGTCGAAGAAGGCAGTGAAGGCGTTCAAGGTTCTTCTGGAAGGGCTGCTCAATCGCACCGGCAGGCTGCATCAACCTGATCGACCGTCAGCGATGCAGCCCGAGGTTGACCGATCACCGGCCTGAGGTCATCTTTTCGCCAATCCCAGGCGGCTCGCGGTGGGCTCAGCCGACGCCGGTTGCCTAAACCCTGTTGAACATCGCGTCACCAGCGCGCGAAAACATGGCCAAACCGGGAAGGCGCGCCTATATCGGGGCATGGTCACGAGACTTTACACCCATCCGATTTTCCTCGAGCACATAACACCGCCCGGTCATCCGGAGCGGCCGGACCGTCTGCGCGCCATAGAGCGTGTGCTTGACGACGAGGCCTTCGCGGCGCTCGATCGCGTCCAGGCGCCTGAAGGCGACGAGGCAACCATCCTCTACGCGCATCCGCCCGAATTCGTCGAACGTGTCCGCGCAGCGATACCGGACACCGGCATCGCCCGTATCGACGCCGATACCACCGCCAGCCCGAAGAGCTGGCAGGCGGCCGTGACCGCGATCGGCGCTGCCAACGCCGCGGTCGACGACGTCTTCACCGGCCGTGCCGAGAACGTCTTCGTCGCCGCACGGCCGCCCGGCCATCATGCCGAAAAGACCACCTCCATGGGTTTTTGCCTGTTCAACACCGCGGCGATCGCGGCACGCTACGCGCAGAAGAACCATGGCGCCGGCCGCGTTGCCGTCGTCGACTGGGATGTGCACCACGGCAACGGCACGCAGGACATCTTCTGGGACGATCCGTCGGTGCTCTATTGCTCGACACACCAGATGCCGCTTTACCCGGGAACCGGGGCTGCGAGCGAAACCGGCGCCGGCAACATCGTCAACGCGCCGCTGGCGCCGCAGAGCGGCAGCGATGTTTTCCGTGACGCCTTTCTGTCACGCATCCTGCCGGCGCTCGACAATTTTGCGCCCGATCTCATCATCATCTCCGCCGGCTTCGACGCCCACCACCGCGATCCGCTGGCCGAGATCAACCTGACCGAGGATGATTTCGACTGGGCGACCGGCCAGTTGCTCGAACGAGCCGGGCGCCATAGCCGCAACCGGCTCGTCAGCGTTCTCGAGGGCGGCTACGATCTGCAGGGATTGGCATTTTCGGTCGCCGCCCATGTCGGGCGGCTGATGAAGGGATAAATGATGGCTGGTGAGACCAACGAGGACGTCAAGGCGATGAGCTTCGAGCAGGCGCTCGAGGCGCTGGAACGGATCGTCGACGATCTGGAGCGCGGCGACGTGCCGCTCGACCAGTCGATCCGCATTTACGAGCGCGGCGAGGCGCTGAAGGCGCATTGCGACCGGCTGCTGAAAGCGGCCGAGGACAAGGTCGAGAAAATCAGGCTGTCGCGTGACGGCAAGCCGGTGGGGACAGAGCCGCTGGATGCGGACTGAGGCGCGGCCGCGAACGACCATTGTGCTTACCGGCTTTGGACATCATCACGATTGAGGGTAAAACTCATCCCGTTTGAAACGGCTCCAGGACGAGAGGAGATTGCGAACGATGTGCAGAAACATCAAAACCCTGTTCAATTTCGATCCGCCGGCAACCAATGACGAGGTCCGCGATGCTGCACTTCAGTTTGTCCGCAAGCTGAGCGGAACGACACGGCCGTCGAAACAGAACCAGCATGCGTTCGACCATGCCGTCGAGGCCATTGCCGCCTCGGCGCGTGAATTGCTCGACAGCCTCGAGACGACGCAGCATCCGCGCAATCGCGAAGAGGTGGCGGCCAAGGCGAAGGCCAAATCTGCACTTCGCTTCGCCTGAGGGGACCGCGTGAGCTTCTTTCCCGGAAACGATCCGCAGATGGGCGATGCCTTCGCCAGCGATCAGATCGAACTGATGGTCATTCCGAATGCCAAGGACATCGGCGGATTTCAGGTTCGCCGCGCCTTGCCGACGGCCAGGCGCCGGCTGGTCGGACCCTTCATCTTCTTCGACCGCATGGGTCCAGCCGTTCTGCGGGCCGGCCAGGCGCTCGACGTGCGCCCGCATCCGCATATCGGTCTGTCGACGGTGACTTACCTGTTCGACGGCAAGATCAGGCACCGCGATTCGCTCGGCACCGAGATGGTGATCCAGCCCGGCGACGTGAATTTAATGACCGCCGGCCGCGGCATCGTCCATTCGGAGCGCACGCCGGAAGAACTGCGCGGCTTGCCGATGTCGGTTTCCGGCCTGCAGACATGGCTGGCGCTGCCGGACGGCAAGGAAGAGGTAGCGCCGGTCTTCGAAAACACCGCGGCCCTGCGCCTGCCCGAAATCGATGCAGAGGGTGTCAGCGGCCGTATCGTCATCGGTGCATTGTCCGGGCTGCGCTCGCCGGTCGCCACCGCTTCGGACACGCTATATGCCGATCTCAGGCTGGCGCCGGGTGCCAGCGTGAAGATCCCGGCCGATGCCGAGGAGCGCGCCATCTATACGCTGGAAGGCGAGGTTTCGATATCCGGTGACCGCTTCCCGGCCGAGCGGCTGCTGGTTTTCCGGCCCGGCGATGAGATCGTTGTTTCATCGGATCGCGGCGCCCATTTCATGCTGTTTGGCGGCGCTTCCCTCGGTTCGAAACGTTATATCTGGTGGAATTTCGTATCGTCCTCAAAGGAACGCATCGAGCAGGCGAAAGAAGAATGGAAGACGGGCCGCTTCGATATCGTTCCTGGAGACGAGCAAGAGTTCATCCCGCTGCCCGAAAGCTGATGCGCGTTACCGCCACATTTACATTCGCCGGCCAGCGGCATATTTCACGATGAACAGAAAATCTGACCAGGCTCGCAAACAGTGAACGCAAAGCCCGATACGCCGCTTCTCGACAAGGTCCGCGTCCCAGCCGATTTGCGCACGCTTGCCGAAGCCGACCTGCCGCAGCTGGCGTCCGAGCTTCGCGCCGAACTGATCGACGTCGTTTCCCACACCGGCGGGCATCTCGGCGCCGGCCTCGGCGTGGTCGAACTGACCGTCGCACTGCACTACGTCTTCAACACGCCGGACGACCGGCTGATCTGGGACGTCGGCCACCAGGCCTATCCGCACAAGATCCTGACCGGCCGCCGCGACCGCATCCGCACGCTGCGGCAGGAGGGCGGCCTGTCCGGCTTCACGCGTCGCGTCGAGAGCGAATACGATCCGTTCGGCGCAGCCCACTCCTCAACCTCGATTTCAGCCGGCCTCGGCATGGCGATGGCGCGCGATCTGTCCGATGGCCGCAACAATGTCATTGCTGTCATCGGCGACGGCGCCATGTCGGCCGGCATGGCCTACGAGGCGATGAACAATGCCGGCGCACTCGATGCCCGGCTGATCGTCATCTTGAACGACAACGACATGTCGATCGCTCCGCCGACCGGTGCGATGAGCGCCTATCTGGCGCGGCTCGCCTCAGGCAAGACCTATCTTGGGTTGCGCGATTTCGGCAAGAAGCTGACGTCCTATCTCGGCGAGCGCGCGGATCGCGCCATCAAGCGCGCGGTCGAGCACGCGCGCGGTTACGTCACCGGCGGCACGCTGTTCGAGGAGATGGGTTTCTACCACATCGGTCCGATCGACGGTCACAACCTCGAGCACCTGATCCCGGTGCTGAAGAACGTCCGCGACAATGCCGACGGCCCGGTGCTGATCCATGTCGTGACCCAGAAGGGCAAGGGCTACGCTCCGGCCGAGGCGGCGGCCGACAAATATCATGGCGTCAACAAATTCGACGTCATCACCGGCGCCCAGGCCAAGGCGCCCGCCAATGCGCCGAGCTATACGAAGGTGTTTGCCGAAAGCCTGATCCAGGAGGCGCGAGAGGACGACCGCATCGTCGCCATCACCGCCGCCATGCCGAATGGCACCGGGCTTGATCTGTTCGGCGAAGCGTTTCCGGCGAGGACCTTCGATGTCGGCATTGCCGAGCAGCATGCGGTGACCTTCGCCGCCGGCCTTGCCACGGAAGGCTTCAAGCCTTTCGCGGCGATCTACTCGACCTTTCTCCAGCGTGCCTACGACCAGGTCGTCCACGACGTGGCGATCCAGAAATTGCCGGTGCGCTTTCCGATCGATCGCGCCGGCTTCGTCGGCGCCGATGGTGCCACCCATTGCGGCGCCTTCGACACGACTTTCCTGGCGACGCTGCCCGGTTTCGTCGTCATGGCCGCGGCCGATGAGGCCGAGCTGCGCCACATGGTACGCACCGCTGCAAGCTTCGATGACGGCCCGATCGCCTTCCGCTACCCGCGCGGCAACGGCGTTGGCGTCGAGATGCCGCAACGCGGCTCGGTATTGGAGATCGGCAAGGGCCGGATCGTCAGGGAAGGCACCAAGGTTGCGCTGCTTTCCTTCGGCACCAGGCTGCAGGATTGCCTTGCCGCGGCCGAGGAGCTTGGCGCGGCCGGGCTTTCGACCACGGTCGCCGATGCCCGTTTTGCCAAGCCGCTCGACGAGGACCTGATCCGGCGGCTGGCCCGTTCGCACGAGATACTGGTCACGGTGGAAGAGGGCGCGGTCGGCGGCTTCGCCAGCCATGTGCTGCAGTTCCTGGCCCATGAAGGCCTGCTGGAGAGCGGCTTGAAGGTGCGCCCACTCGTGCTGCCCGACGCTTTCGTCGACCATGCCAAGCCGGAAAAAATGTATGCCGATGCCGGGCTGGACAGCGCCGGCATCGTGCGCACAGTATTCGTGGCGTTGGGGCATACCGCGCAGGCCCAGCGCGCCTAGTTTTTAGACGCATTTCCCGCGACGCCGAAGCGATTCAACTTGGCTGCAAGATGCCGGTCTGAATCAAAATCTCAACTGCTTGAATCAAATTGCCAGCGAAAAGTTGTAACATGCTGTTTATGCTGCTGTTTCCGGCCGCGCACGCAGGTGTCCGGCGACAGCAGCGACGGTCTGGCGCCGCCCGTCGAACGGCGGGTTTCGCGGACGATATTCTAAAGCATGATCCCGAAGAGACTCTAGAACTAGAACCACATATCCCGCACGCAGCGACCATCTCTCGGCAAATCCTCGAATGTATCGAGACCATCGAAATGGTCGATCGGGAGATCGGCGACGGCCTCGGGCGGCGCAAGCCTCACATTGACGGCGATGCGGTAGCGCCCAGCCGCATCGGGATGCAAACCGTGCCAGGCCAGGACGCAAGCGCACGTTGGACAGAAGAGAATCTCAAGTGAAGGATGAGCCTTTCCGACGCGCCGATAGGCGCTTACGGGCCCGGCAAGGCGGATGCGTTCGTCGACAAAATCGTAAGCCCAGAGCGTGCCGTAGCGACGGCAAAGTGTGCAGTTGCAGGCAGTTACCGAACCGGGATCGCCCTCCAGGGTCCAGCGGGCGGCACCGCAGTGGCAGGTTCCCGTCAGCATTTCCTCCTCCGACCGCAAAACGGCATCTCGTTCTTAGCATTGCGTCGCGCCTGGCGCGAGGTTCGACTGGTAGCGGAGCGGCTTGATGCGTTCACCGCTTTTCCACCCATGCCTTGTCTCATCGCCAATATCCTTGCCATCATCGTTGGCATTCGCCATGAAGGCCGATGACTTTCCTTCCGCCAGCCAGCATACGCCAGAGGCTCGACGAATTGCTCGTCCAGCGCGGCCTGTTTGCCAGCCGCTCGCGTGCCCGCGATGCGGTGGCGCGCGGCACCGTGACGGTCGATGGCATCGTCGCCCGCAAGCCAAGCCAGGCCGTTCTGCCTGAGTGCAACATCGTCGTTGACGATCCGGCGCAAGGTTACGTGTCGCGCGCCGCACTGAAGCTGAAGGCTGGTCTCGACCATTTCGGCCTCGACCCCACCGGCAGCGAAGCCCTCGATGTCGGCGCCTCGACCGGCGGCTTCACGCAGGTGCTGCTCGAACGCGGCGCGGCGCATGTCACGGCGATCGATGTCGGGCACGGCCAGATGCACTCCGACATTGCCGGCGATCCGCGCGTGACGGTAATTGAGGGCCTGAATGCGCGCGAACTGTCGGCAGCCGATCTCGGCGGCCGTGTGCCGGATTTCGTCGTCTCGGACGTCAGCTTCATCTCGCTGAAACTGGCGCTGCCGCCGGCGCTTGCCTTGGCCGGGAACGGCGCAAAGGCTGTGTTTCTGGTCAAGCCGCAGTTCGAGGCCGGCCGCGAGGCGATCGGCAAGGGCGGGCTGCTGAAGGACCCCTATGATGCGGCGCGTATTGCCGGCCTGATGCAGGACTGGCTCGATGCCATTCCCGGCTGGCGCTCGCTAGGGCTGCACCTGTCGCCGATAGAGGGCGGCGACGGCAACCGCGAGTTCCTGCTCGGCGGCATCAAGGACGTCGAGACCCAGAAGCGATGAGCACCCGTTTCACGATCGCAAGGTTGGGCTCGCAGGGCGACGGCATCGCCGAGACGGAAACCGGCGAGGTTTTCATTCCGTTCGCGCTGCCGGGAGAGGTCGTCACCGCCGCGCGGGAGAAAGATCGCGCCACCTTGATGTCGGTCCTTGAGGCTTCGCCGTTGCGGGTCGATCCGCCGTGCCGGCATTTCGGCGCATGCGGCGGCTGCGCCGTCCAGCATCTCGAGACTGAAGCCTATCACCGGTGGAAGCGCGAAAAGGTCGTGCATGCGCTGAAGAGCAAGGGCATCGCTTGCGATGTCGGCGCGCTGGTGCCGTGCGCGCCGCACACGCGCCGCCGCGTCGTATTCACCGCCCGGCGGAGCGAGGCGGGAATGCAGTTCGGCTTTGTTCGCGCGCTGTCATCCGAGATCATCTCGATCGAGGAATGCCCGATCTCGCTGCCGCAGATCGTCGCTGCGCTCGACCGTTTGAGGATGCTTGCGGGACTGATCTGCGCCACGACCAAATCGTTCCACATGGCGGTGACGGTGACCGGTTCCGGCCTTGATGTCGCGGTTCACGATTCCGGCAAGCTCGGCGAGAACCAGTGCCGCGTCGCGTCCAACTTCGTCATCGCCGAGGGGCTAGCCAGGCTGTCGGTCGACGGCGAGATCATTATCGAACCAAAGAAACCGGTCGTCCTGTTTGATGGCGTCCCCGTCGCAGTGCCTCCGGGCGCTTTCCTGCAGGCGACCGAGGCTGCCGAACAGGCGATGGCCAACATTGTCGGCCAGCATTTCGCGCGCGCCAAAAAGGTCGCCGATCTCTTCGCCGGCTGCGGCAGCTTCGCGCTGCGCCTGGCCGCAAGATCGGAGGTTCACGCGGTGGAAGGCGATGCGGCAGCACTCGCGGCGCTCGACCGGGCATTCCGTTTCGCCAGCGGCCTGAAGCGGGTGACCGGCGAACGTCGCGACCTGTTCCGGAGGCCGCTCACATTCAAGGAGTTGAATGCCTTTGACGGCGTAGTCTTCGACCCGCCGCGCGCCGGCGCCGAGGATCAATCGAAGCAGATCGCGCGCTCCGGCGTGCCGCTCGTCGCCGCGGTGTCCTGCAATCCGGCAACGCTGGCGCGGGATCTTCGCATCCTCCTCGATGGCGGTTACGCCTTGAAGAGCGTAACCCCGATCGACCAGTTCCTGTGGTCGCCACATGTCGAGGCAGTGGCATTGCTGGAGAAGCCCAAGAGAAGGCGCTAGCAGCATTTATCGGGCGTGAAATGCGCACTAGAAAAGCGCATTTGAGCGTACGCCGGTCAAATATTCTAGGAAATTTATAATGAGCCAAACCGAACTGGCGGGCCTGAGCGGCATCGCCCGCAACACGTTTGCCGCTAAGACCGGAGCGCGCAAGGTCGACGCCGCATTGAGCCCCATCATTCGTATTCTGGCGACGGCCGGCGAGATGACCGGCGATCAAGTGCGTGCAGCGATCTGGTTCAAACATCAGCCGATCCCGGCTGGGTGGGAAAGACCGCCTATGATCTGGTTTGCGAAGGCAAGACGGATAATCTCGCTTACCTGAAGGCCGCTCGTTCCGGTATCTATGCCTGAACGGCGCGCCTTCATGCCAGGCTGGGTGGCCATAAACTGCTATGCTTCTTGCACGCCGTCATATCCAGCCGCCTGCGCTGCCGTGACGAACTTACGATCAAAAGTCGCGAAGCCAACGCAGTGAGCAGATTTGCCCAGATGCAGCGCATCAGCGAAATCCAATCCCCTTTCCGAGACTGGCTGGCTATCGATCAACGCGCGGGCGCGGGAAGACCGAGTCGGGTGATCGTCCGTCAGGTAGCGGACGATCAGGTTGGTATCAATCGCGAGCATGGCGCCGCCGCGCTTCGGCGAGCACGCCCGCGTCCATTTCTTCCAACGTCTTCGGCCTGCCGCTATAGCGCAGCGATCCAAACACGTCCTCTGGCCGCGTCTCGGCGAAGACTGGCGCAGGCTTCAGTAGCACGCCCTCCGGGGTATCTTCGACCAGAAGCCGTGTGCCGGCGTCCCATTCTCTCCGTTTCCGGATCGAACTGGGCAGGATGACCTGTCCCTTGGTCGAGACGGTGGTCACGAGCTTTTCCGCGGCAGCCATGATGGCTCTCCTCTGGATGTAAGACGAACGTAAGATAAGTGAAAATCGACAGGACGGACAGGGTGTTCGAAGCCGGCCGCATCAAACCCTGGTGCCGCCGACCGTCATCTGGTTCATCCTGAGATGCGGCTGGCCGACGCCGACCGGCACGCCCTGTCCGGCCTTGCCGCACATGCCGATGCCGGTGTCGAGCTTCATGTCGTTACCGATCATCGTCACACGATGCATGGCATCCGGCCCGTTGCCGATCAGCATGGCGCCCTTGATCGGCTGCTTTACCTTGCCGTTCTCGATCATGTAGGCCTCGGTGCAGCCGAACACGAACTTGCCCGAAGTGATGTCGACCTGGCCGCCGCCGAACGACACGGCATAGATGCCATTCTTGACCGAGGCGATGATTTCCTCCGGCTCCATGTCGCCTGCGGTCATGTAGGTATTGGTCATGCGCGGCATCGGCTCGTGTGCGTAACCTTGGCGTCGCCCGTTGCCGGTGGCTTTCATGCCCATCAGACGCGCGTTCTGGCGGTCCTGCATGTAACCGACCAGCTTGCCATCATCGATCAGCACGTTGTGGGCAGAAGGCGTGCCTTCATCGTCGACGGTCAGCGAACCACGCCGTTCGGGAATGGTGCCGTCGTCGACGACGGTGACGCCTTTCGCCGCCACCTGTTGGCCAAGCAGGCCGGCGAAGGCAGACGTCTTCTTGCGGTTGAAATCGCCTTCCAGCCCGTGGCCGACGGCCTCGTGCAGCATGACGCCCGGCCAGCCGCTCGACAGCACGATATCGAAAGTGCCGGCAGGTGCGGGAACCGCTTCGAGATTGACCAGTGCTTGCCGCAGCGCCTCCTTGGCCGCATGCTTCCAGCTGTCCTCGATCAGGAATTCGCCAAACTCCTTGCGCCCGCCCATGCCGTAGGAGCCGCTCTCCTGGCGGTCACCGTCGCCGACCACCACCGACACGTTGATCCTGACCAGCGGGCGGATGTCGCGCACCATCTGGCCGTCGGCGCGCACGATCTCGACATGCTGCCAAGAGGCGGCGAGCGACGCCGTCACCTGCCGGACGCGCGAATCCTCGGCCCTTAGCCAGGCATCGATTTCCTGGAGCAGCTTGGCCTTGGTCTCGAAGGAAGGTGAGGGGATAGGGTTTCCGTCACCGTAGAGATGGCGGTTGGTGCGGGCGGGAGCCGCAGCAAGCGTGCCGGAATAGCCGCTCTTCACCGTCGAAACCGCATCGGCGGCGCGCAGCAGCGAGGCTTCGGAGAGATCACTGGAATGGGCGTAGCCGCTGGCCTCGCCGGCGACTGCGCGCAGGCCAAAACCCTGGTCGGTGTTGAAACTGGCGGTCTTCAGCTTGCCATTGTCGAACATCAGCGCTTCGCTTTCGCTGTATTCGAGAAACAGTTCACCGTCGTCGGCGCCGTTTATAGTCTCGGCGACGATCTGCTTGATGCGATCGTCGGAAATGTCGAATTGGCCGATCAGGCTGTTCATGGCGCTGGCCTCTTGAGAAGTGATTTTACGGCATGTAGGCGCCTGGGCGCCGTTCGGCAACTTCACGGTGGAACACTACGACCTAAGTCAAGCGGCGTGCCATCATGATTTCGTCGATCTCCCTGCCTTCATGAAGAAAGCCGGCCGGTATGCAGCCTATTTCGTGAAAACCTTCTCGTTGATAGAATCGTATGGCCGCTGGATTTTCAGCACTTACAGCCAGCTCGACCTGCCTTATGCCCAATGCTCGGGCGTGATCGAGCAGCAGATTGAGCATCTTGACGGCGTATCCGCCGCCACGCTCGCTGCCGCGCAAATAGACCATGACGATCGTCGCGCGGTGCATCATCTTGCTGGCCGGCTGGCGCATCAGGCCCATTATGCCGACAGGCTCCCCGCTCCGAAAGCTGACGACGACCAGGTTGTTCGTCAGGCGCCGTCGCCATTCCTCGTCGGGAAGTTGCTCCCATTCCGCTGCGCTGCTGGCGAAGGCTTCGGGCGCAGCGCGCAAAGCCTCCAGGCGAATTCGCTTGAATATCTCGAAGTCGTCCGCATCGAGCAGTTTCAGCGTCAAACGTGCAGCCTCAAGGCAGGGCGGCAAAGCCGTCGGCGAAACCCTTGAGGTCGACCGGAATGCCGATGCCCTCTTCCGGTGTCTGGAAGACGATGAAGGTGGCGGACGTACCGGTCTTCAGCGTGTCGAGCAGCGGCTTTTCCAGGATGACCTCGGCGTAGCAGCCGTCCTGGAAACAGCGCACGAAATAGGCGCGGCCGATATCCTTGCCGTCGACATTGAGGCCGAGCCCGTTGGGCAACAGCACGCCGAGCGGCGCCAGCACGCGAAGGATTTCGGCCTTGTTGTCGGCTGTACGCAGCACGACGACGGAAAGACCCATTTCCGGGCGGTCCTCGGCGACGACGTTCTGCATCATCACGCATTGTTCGGACGTAGCACCGGCCGGCGTATCACAGATGATCGACCACGCCCCATGCGTCGACTTCACCGTGCCGCTTGGCTGCGCGGCATTGGCCAGGCCGGCGCCGGGCAAGGCTATTGCGGCGGCAACAAGGATGACCTTCGCCAAGGTTCTCGAAAGCCAAGGATTCATGACGGCTCCATTGCGAATCACGGCACTTTAAGCCGCACTAAACCCAAGTAAAGGACGAGACCCCGGCGATCTGCCCCGACACAGGCGACAATGCGCTTTTCCGTGCCAATTTCGCCCTAATTGCGACGGTTCCGCGCGCCGCGCGGCTCATTCTACTCGGATGCCGCTCTGGTGATTCGCGGCGAGCCGTCACCGCACGAAGCCAGCGCCGCGCTTGCGCGCAAAAATGCCGCACGGGTTCCGGCGCTCCTTTCTTGCGGAGGCAAATAGAGTATGGTTTGAACCAGCCTTGAATTGTCCGGGATTCCCGTCCCGGCATTGTTCGACATTCTTGCGGTCCGATCGCGAGGAACTGGGAGATGACGAGGGCGATGAGAAAATTCCTGGCAACCGCCAAAATCGTAGCTAGTGCCGCCGCCACGTTGTTTGCCGCTGCATCGGCTCGTGCAGCCCAGCCCCAGCCTTGGGAAACCAGTTTTCAGCCTGCGGCGACCGACATTATGAGGCAGATCGAGTGGTTCGGGAACTACTCGTTCGCGTTCATCATTGTGATCACCGCCTTGGTGCTTTTCCTGATCGCCTACTGCATCTTGCGGTTCCGGGCGAGCGTCAACCCGACCCCGTCGCGCACCAGCCACAACACGCTGATCGAGGTCATCTGGACTGTCGGTCCCGTCGTCATCCTGCTCTGTCTCGCCATTCCCTCGTTCCAGTTGCTGACCGCGCAGTACACGCCGCCGGAAGAAGCCAAGCTGACCGTCAAGGCGACCGGCAATCAGTGGAACTGGGACTACGAATATCAGGTCGACAATACGCTTTCCTTCAATTCCGCGATCCTTCAGGATGCCGACAGGGCTGCTGCCGGCAAGGAAGATCGCGCCGCGTATCCGCGCTTGCTCGCCGTCGACAATGAGATGGTGGTGCCGGTCAACACCATGACCCGGGTGCTGGTGACGGCGACCGACGTCATTCACGCGTTTGCCATGCCGTCCTTCGGCATCAAGACCGATGCAGTGCCGGGCCGCATCAACGAGGTGTGGTTCAAGGCAGACAAGGAAGGCCTCTATTATGGCCAGTGTTCGGAACTCTGCGGCAAGGACCACGCCTTCATGCCGATCGCTATTCGCGTCGTCTCCGATGCGCAATACAAGACCTGGCTGGCGGCAGCCAAGACCGACCTTCCCGGCGCCAACAAGGCGCTGATGGCCGAGGTCGATGGCACGAACAAGGTAGCGGCCGCCGGCAATTGATGCCGCGACCAGAAAAGATTCAGGGAACGGAGCCGATCATGGCAGACGCTGCAGCTCACGACGACCACGACCACAAGCCGTATCATGGCTGGGTCCGGTGGGTGTATTCGACCAACCACAAGGACATTGGCACGCTTTATCTGATCTTCGCGATCATGGCGGGCTGCATCGGTGGCGCCTTGTCGGTCGTCATGCGCATGGAATTGCAGGAGCCGGGCATCCAGATATTCACTGGCCTGGCGCAGATGGTCTACGGCATGAATGGTGACGCCGCCATCGACGGCGGCAAGAGCATGTACAATGCTTTCACCACCGCGCATGCGCTGATCATGATCTTCTTCATGGTGATGCCGGCGCTGATAGGCGGTTTTGCCAACTGGATGGTGCCGATCATGATCGGCGCGCCGGACATGGCCTTCCCGCGCATGAACAACGTCTCGTTCTGGCTGCTGCCGCCGGCTTTCATCCTGCTGATTATCTCGGCCTTCGTCCCGAGCGCGCCCGGCGCCTACGGCGTCGGCGGCGGCTGGACGCTTTATCCGCCTCTATCGACATCGGGCCAGCCCGGACCGGCCATGGACCTGGCGATCCTTTCAATCCACATCGCCGGCGCCTCCTCGATTCTTGGCGCCATCAACTTCATCACCACTATCTTCAACATGCGCGCGCCCGGCATGACCATGCACAAGATGCCGCTGTTCGCCTGGTCGGTGTTGATCACCGCCTTCCTGCTGCTTCTGTCGCTTCCAGTGTTGGCCGGCGGCATCACCATGCTGTTGACCGACCGCAATTTCGGCACCACCTTCTTCGCCCCGGACGGCGGCGGCGATCCGATCCTGTTCCAGCACCTGTTCTGGTTCTTCGGCCATCCGGAGGTCTACATTCTGATCCTCCCGGGTTTCGGCATCATCAGCCACATCATCTCGACCTTTTCGAGGAAGCCGGTGTTCGGCTATCTCGGCATGGCCTATGCGATGGTTGCCATCGGCGCGGTGGGCTTCATCGTCTGGGCCCACCACATGTACACGACGGGCCTGTCACTCGACACCCAGCGCTATTTCGTCTTTGCCACCATGGTCATCGCGGTGCCGACGGGTGTGAAGATCTTCTCGTGGATCGCCACCATGTGGGGCGGGTCGATTTCGCTCAAGACGCCGATGCTGTGGGCGATCGGCTTCATCTTCCTGTTCACTGTTGGCGGCGTCACCGGCGTGCAGCTGGCCAATGCCGGCCTCGACCGCCCGCTGCACGACACCTATTTCGTGGTCGCGCACTTCCACTACGTGCTGTCGCTGGGCGCGGTCTTCGCCATCTTCGCCGGCTGGTACTACTGGTTCCCGAAAATGACCGGCTACATGTATTCGCCGGTGATCGCCAACACCCACTTCTGGGTCACTTTCGTCGGCGTCAACCTGGTCTTTTTCCCGCAGCACTTCCTCGGCCTTTCCGGTATGCCGCGTCGCTATATCGACTATCCGGATGCCTTCGCCGGCTGGAATATGGTGTCGTCCTACGGCTCGTACATCTCGGCTGTCGGCGTCGTCATCTTCCTGTTCGGCGTCTTCGAGGCATTCCAGAAGAAGCGGGTCGCCGGCGCCAATCCTTGGGGCGAGGGTGCGACCACGCTGGAATGGCAGCTGCCTTCGCCGCCGCCGTTCCACCAGTGGGAACAGTTGCCGAAGATCAAGTAGGCGGTTGCCTCCTTTAATACGGAACCGCCGGCCGACCGGCGGTTTTGGCCAACGGAATGATGGACTTTAAGTACGCATGGCCCTTGCCGAAGACAGACTGATTGACGAGCCAGGCTTCCGTATGTCGGAAGCGACGGCGGGCGATTTCTTCGCCCTGCTGAAGCCGCGCGTCATGTCGCTGGTGGTGTTCACCGCGTTTGTCGGCATGGTCGCCGCTCCGGTGACCATCAATCCGCTGCTGGCGGTGATCGCGATCCTGGCTATTGCCATTGGTGCTGGCGCGTCCGGTGCGCTCAACATGTGGTACGACGCAGACATCGATGCGGTGATGACGCGCACCGCCGGCCGTCCCGTGCCGGCCGGCCGCATCCGGCCAGGCGAGGCATTGAGTTTCGGGCTGGTGCTGTCGGTTCTGTCGGTGATGACGCTCGGCGTGCTGGTTAACTGGTTGGCCGCATCGCTTCTGGCCTTCACCATCTTTTTCTATGCTGTCATCTATACGATGTGGCTGAAGCGCTGGACGCCGCAGAACATCGTCATCGGCGGTGCTGCCGGCGCCATTCCGCCGGTCATCGGCTGGGCGGCGGTAACCGGATCGGTCAGCCTCGAAAGCTTGGTGCTGTTCCTGATCATCTTCCTGTGGACGCCACCGCATTTCTGGGCGCTCGCGCTGTTCAAGTCGGAGGACTACGCCAAGGCAGGCATTCCGATGATGCCGAATGTCGCCGGCCATCCCGCGACCAGGCGCCAGATCTTTGCCTATGCGCTGGTCCTCGCGCCGGTTGGCGTGTTGCCATGGGTTCTTGGCTTCACCACGCCGGCCTATGGCATCGTTGCATTGCTGCTCGGCGCCGGCTTCGTCTGGTATGCGTGGAAGGTGCTGCAAATGGCCGATGACGACAGGGCGATGAAGCCGGCCAAGGCCTTGTTCGGCTATTCGCTGCTTTATCTCTTCGCCATCTTCGCCACCTACCTTGGTGATTGCGTCGTCGCGCGCGCGCTGACCATCGGCGGAGCATGAGCATGGCCGAAAAGAAGCTTGAACTGGTCACGCTGACCGAACGTCAGCAGAAGGCGCGCCGCAATCGCTCGGCCGCAATCGGTTTCGCGCTGGCGGCGCTGGTCGTCATATTCTACGTCGCGACCATCGTGAAATTTGGCCACAGTTTCCCTGGCTCGATGTGAGCTGACGATGACCAGGCAAACAGTCACCGATCCTACGAAGAAGAATACGAACCGCGTCGTCGCTGCCGTCTGCATCGCGTTCTTCGGCGGCATGATCGGCATGGCCTACGCTGCAGTGCCGCTCTATGCGATGTTCTGCCAGGCGACAGGTTACGGCGGCACCGTCAAACGGGCGACCCAGCAATATGCCGATCGGGTGCTCGACCGCGACATCACCATCCGCTTTGATGCCAACACCGCCGGCGTTCCCTGGCAATTCCAGCCGGTCGACCGCTCGATCACCATCAAGATCGGCGAGACCGCCGAGGCGCATTTCAGCGCGACGAACAAATTCAGCCGGCCCATCACCGGACGCGCCACCTTCAACGTGCAGCCGGAACTGGCTGGGCCTTACTTCAACAAGGTCGAGTGTTTCTGCTTCACCGACACGACGCTGAAGCCGGGCGAGACACTGGACATGCCGGTCGTGTTCTATGTCGATCCCGACATCGTCAACGCGCCGGAATTGAAGGATTTGAGGACGATTACCCTGTCCTACACGATGTTCCCGGTCGACAAGACCAAGCCGGTCGCATCATCGGTGCCGGCCGACGGCCGCCGCAACAAGATTTCAGATACCGAAGCAAGCCTCGGGGGTTGATATGGCAGACGCACACGCAAAACCACAGCATGACTATCATCTCGTCGACCCGAGCCCGTGGCCTTTCCTGGGCTCCGTCGGGGCACTGGTGACCGCGATCGGCGGCGTCTGTTACATGCAGTATCTCAAGGGCGGCGATTTCCCGATCTTCGGTTTCAACATTGCCAATCCGTGGCTGTTCTTCATTGGCCTTTTGATCGTCATCTACACGATGTTCGCCTGGTGGTCTGACACCATCAAGGAGGCGCATGAGGGTCGCCACACCCGCGTCGTGTCGCTGCATCTGCGCTACGGCATGATCATGTTCATTGCCTCCGAGGTGATGTTCTTCGTCGCCTGGTTCTGGGCCTTCTTCGACGCCAGCCTGTTTCCGGGCGAGGTCCATCAATACGCCCGCACCGCCTTCACCGGCGGCGTCTGGCCGCCCAAGGGCATCGAAGTTCTCGACCCCTTCCATCTGCCGCTCTACAACACCGTCATCCTGCTCCTGTCGGGCACCACGGTGACATGGGCGCATCACTCGCTCATCCACGGCGACCGCAAAGGCCTGATCAATGGCTTGGTGCTGACCGTCGGCCTCGGCATGCTGTTCACCATGGTGCAGGCCTACGAGTACATGCACGCGCCGTTCGGCTTCAGGGATTCGATCTACGGCGCCACCTTCTTCATGGCGACCGGCTTCCACGGCTTCCACGTCATCATCGGCACGATCTTCCTGTTGGTCTGCCTGATCCGCGCCATGAAGGGCGACTTCACGCCCAAGCAGCATTTCGGCTTCGAGGCCGCCGCCTGGTACTGGCACTTCGTCGACGTGGTGTGGCTGTTCCTGTTTGCCTCGATCTACGTCTGGGCATCGAACGGCGCGATGATCGAACCTCATTGAGATCGACCTGAGGAAATCGACAAGGCGGCTGCGGCGACGTGGCCGCCTTATCTTTTGCGGCAAATGCTCCTAGGATGATCCGATGAGCGACGACAAGGCGATCTGGCCACCAATCGATCCGGTCTCGGCCGGCCTGCGTGGCCGCTGCCCGCGCTGCGGCGAGGGCAAGCTGTTTTCTGGATTCCTCACGGTCGGCAATCGCTGCACCAATTGCGGCCTCGATTATTCCTTCGCCGATGCCGGCGACGGGCCGGCGGTGTTCGTTATCCTGATCATCGGCTTCATCGTCGTCGGCCTGGCGTTGTGGACGGAGGTGACGCTCAATCCGCCGCTCTGGCTACATCTGCTGCTGTGGATTCCGCTGACGCTGGTGCTTTGCCTGGCGGCGCTCCGGCTGATCAAGGGCGTGCTGCTGACGCTGCAATACCGCAACAAGGCGGCCGAGGGCCGGCTGGACCGCGGCGAATGAGCGAGGCATCAGGTTTGGTGGCCGGCCGGTCGCGGCCCAAGCGCGCATTGGCGCTCGGCCTGGGTATCATCGTGTTTTTGATCCTGCTGGCGCTCGGCACCTGGCAGGTTCAGCGACTGCACTGGAAAGAGGGCCTTCTCCAGACGATAGACCAGCGCACGCATTCGGCGCCCGTGCCATTGGCCGAGGTCGAAAAGCGGTTTGCTGCCACCGGCGACGTGGACTACACGCCGGTAACGGTGACCGGCACTTTCCTGCATCAAGGCGAGCGGCATTTCCTCGCCACCTGGGAAGGCCAGTCCGGTTTCGATGTCTTCACGCCGCTGCAACTCGACGATGGCCGCTTCGTACTGACCAACCGCGGCTTCGTGCCTTACGATTTCAAGGACCCAGCCAAGCGGCCGCAGGGGCAGGTAACGGGCGAACTGACGGTGACGGGGCTCGCCCGCAACCCGCTGCCGGCCAGGCCCTCGATGATGCTTCCCGACAATGATCCGCAGAAGAACATCTTCTACTGGAAGGATCGTGATGCGATGGCCTCGAGCGCCGGCCTGCCGGCAGGTGCGGCGCTGGTGCCGATCTTCATCGATGCGAACGCCACGCCCAACCCCGGCGGGCTGCCGGTCGGCGGCGTCACCGTCATCGACCTGCCGAACAGCCATCTGCAATATGCGATAACCTGGTACGGCCTTGCCGCCGCCCTTGCCGGTGTCCTTATCTCCTGGCTCCGCCGCCCGGCGAAAGACCAATGATCGCCGCCACTACCCTTGACAGGGCAGGGGCGCGCACCTCATTTCGCGCCTAGAGCTCAGAAGTCATTGTCCGATCAACCGGCCTACAATCAGCGTAAGATGCAATCATGCTTCACACAAAGCCACCGCTGACCATCCGGCTTTGCCAGCCGCGCGGTTTCTGTGCCGGCGTCGACCGTGCCATCCAGATCGTCGTGCTGGCGCTGAAGAAATACGGCGCGCCGGTCTATGTCCGCCACGAGATCGTGCACAACCGCTACGTCGTCGAAGGGCTGCAAAGCCTCGGCGCGGTGTTCATCGAGGAGCTCTCCGAGATCCCGCCCGAGCATCGCCAGAGCCCGGTCGTCTTTTCGGCGCATGGCGTGCCGAAATCGGTGCCGGCCGACGCCCAGTCGCGCAACCTCTTCTATCTCGACGCGACTTGCCCGCTGGTCTCGAAAGTCCACAAGCAGGCAATGCGCCATCAGCGGCTTGGCCGCCACGTGCTTTTGATCGGCCATGCCGGGCATCCCGAGGTAATCGGCACAATGGGCCAGTTGCCGGATGGCGCGGTCACTCTGATCGAGACCGAAGCCGACGCCGCAGGCTTCGTGCCTGCAGACCCGCAGGCGCTCGGCTTCGTGACCCAGACGACGCTGTCGGTCGAGGACACTGCTGGTATCATTCGCGCCCTGCAGCAGCGTTTTCCCGAGCTGCACGCGCCGGCGGCGGAATCGATCTGTTATGCCACTACCAATCGCCAGGAAGCGGTCAAGGAAACAGCGGCCGGTGCCGATCTCTTCCTGGTTGTCGGCGCACCTAACTCCTCCAACTCGCGGCGCCTGGTCGAAGTGGCCGAGCGCGCCGGCGCCTCGATGTCGCTTCTCGTGCAGCGCGCCTCCGAAATTCCGTGGAATGAGATTGCCGGCATTTCGACGCTCGGCCTGTCGGCGGGCGCCTCGGCGCCGGAGATCATCGTCGACGAGATCGTCGATGCGTTCAGGCAGCGCTTCGACGTGACCATCGAGCTGGCCGTGACGGCGACGGAGACGGAGGACTTTCCGGTGATGCGGGTGTTGCGCGATGTCGAACTGACGGCCGCCGACATGGCCTTCGTCAACGGGGCCGCGTAACAACGATGGCGGTCTACACCGACGTCAACGAGGGCGAGCTCGGCGCATTCCTCAGGAACTATCCGGTCGGCGACCTCCTGTCCTACAAGGGCATCGCCGAAGGCACGGAAAACTCGAATTTTCTGCTGCACACCAGCACCGGCTCCTACATCCTGACGCTTTACGAGAAGCGCGTCGACAAGGCTGACCTGCCGTTCTTTCTCGGCCTTATGGCCCACCTCGCCAGAAAGGGCATTTCGTGCCCGCTCCCGGTCACCGCACATGATGGCGGTGTCATTGGAACACTTGCCGGCCGGCCGGCGGTCATCATCACCTTTCTCGAAGGCCTGTCGCTGCGGCGGCCGACGGCTGCGCATTGCGGCGAGGTCGGCAAGGCGCTGGCGGCACTGCATCTCGCCGGCGCGGATTTTCCGATGACCCGCCCCAACGCGCTTGCCATCGATGGCTGGCGCAAGCTGTGGAATGCCGCCCGCGCCCGCGCCGACGAGGTCGAGCCGGGACTGGCGGCCGAGGTCGATGCCGATTTCGCCGATTTCGAGCGGAACTGGCCGAACGGTCTGCCGCAAGGCATCATCCATGCCGATCTTTTCCCGGACAATGTGTTCTTCCTCGGCGAGAAACTGTCCGGGCTGATCGACTTCTATTTCGCCTGCAACGACCTCTACGCCTATGACGTTGCCACGTGCCTGAACGCCTGGTGCTTCGAGAAGGATTTTTCCTTCAATCTGACCAAGGGTACGGCGCTGCTTGCCGGCTACCAAAGCGTGCGGCCGTTGAGCAGTGACGAGAAAGCTGCGCTGCCGATGCTGGCGCGCGGCTCGGCGCTGCGCTTCATGCTGACCCGGCTCTACGACTGGCTGACGGTTCCGGACGGCGGGCTGGTGATGAAACGCGACCCGACCGAGTATATCCGCCGGATGCGCTTCCACCGGGCGATCAACTCTCCTTCCGAATATGGACTGACATGACCAAGCACGTTGAAATCTTCACCGATGGTGCCTGTTCGGGCAATCCCGGGCCTGGCGGCTGGGGCGCAATCCTGCGCTTCAACGGCGCCATCAAGGAGCTCCATGGTGGCGAGGCTCTGACCACCAACAACCGCATGGAGTTGTTGGCGGCGATCTCGGCGCTCAATGCGCTCAAGGAGCCTTGCGTCGTCGACCTTTATACCGACAGCAACTACGTCAAGGACGGCATTTTCGGCTGGATCGATGGCTGGAAGCGCAACGGCTGGAAGACCGCCGCCCGGCAGCCGGTGAAGAATGCCGAGCTGTGGCAGCAGCTCGACGCGGCGCGCAACCGCCACCAGGTCACCTGGCATTGGGTCAAGGGCCATGCCGGCCATCCTGAGAACGAGCGCGCCGACGAATTGGCGCGGCTCGGCATGGCGCCATTCAAGACGAAGTCGGCGAAACCCGTGCTCGCGTCCGTGCCGCCGAAGGAAGGCACCCAGTCCAGGCAATCGGCGACCAAGAAGGTTCGGCGCTCGACCCAGAGTTATTGATCCGGTTGAACTGGCGTGTCAGCGGATCAGAAGGGCGGTGCCGAACAGTCCGATGGCAAACACCGTATGCGACACAAGATTGAGGGCGCGGACCTGCATCGGATTGGGCCGCTTCGAAGCGGCCCAGCCGGCGCCCATGCCGGGCGCCAGCAGAAACCACCCGGCGCCGACGGTGACGATGCCGAGGATAAAGGCCGGCAGGAAGGTCGGCGCGGTGAGCCAGGCCGTCCCGGCCAGCACGACCAGTATGATGCCGTAGACGATACCGACAGCATAATGAAAGGCCCAGCCAAGTACTGATTCATGTGGGTGGGGCGAGGCCTCGCCAATGTCATCATGGAAGACCTTGCCCTCCCTGAGATGCCAGACCCAGCGGCCGACCAGCCCCCAGTTCGGGCGCGGTTGGGCAAAGGCCTTGTTCAGGAAAATCGCCCAGACATCCATAAGCGCGGTTGCGCCGATGCCGATCGCGACGCTGCGCCACAAGATGTCAGACATAATCGAGGTCCCCAAAAGCAAGCAGTCCCGAAGGGCCGACACATGGCCCCGAAAACCGGGTCGGCTTTCGGAAGGATCATGCGCCGATGCAAAAGTCAGCGTCCTTTGGACGTTGAGCGCTCGAAGGCGCCCCGCCGCCGTCCCAGGCCTAAGCTGTCGCCAGGACGGAAAGCTGTCCGAGAATGTGAGCCGCACCGGATTCGTCGACGCCGGGCTTTGTCTCGACGTTGAGTGCGGTGACCTTGCCGTCCTCGACGATCATCGAAAAACGCTTCGAGCGCAGCCCCATGCCGCCGCTGGAGAGGTCGGCGTCGAGGCCGACCGATTTGGCGAAATCGCCATTGCCATCGGCAAGATAAAGGATTTTGCCTTCACCGCCGCTGAAGCGGGCCCAAGCCCCCATGACGTGAACATCGTTGACCGAGACAACGGCGATAGTGTCGACGCCGCGCGCCAGGATGGCGTCGTAATTGTCCAGGTAGCCGGGCAGATGATTGTTGCTGCAGGTCGGCGTGAAAGCGCCTGGAACGCCAAACAGCACGACCGTCTTTCCTGAGAAGATCTCGCCCGTCGTGATCGGCTTTGCACCGTCGGCGGTCATTGTCTTGAAGGTCGCATCGGGCAGTTTGTCGCCAACGGAGATCGTCATGATGGTCCTCGTTTGGAATGGAAGGGAGTGTCCTTGCGATAGCGAATTAAGGCGCGCCCGGCAACCGTCCAGACGTTGGCATCACGGGAATGGCAGCAGGCCTTCGACCGCGCCTGCGGCACTTGTCAGCGTGTAGTGCAGGCCGCCATCGGTTGGCGTTGTCGACGGCCTGTCGAGGATCGGCACAGTAAAGATCAGCTTGCCATCCTTTTCGCTGCGTGCCGGGGCACCGAACATGTAGTCGCGTTCGCCGGCAACGAAGAAGTCGGCGCCCTCGGGGCTGCCCGGAAAGCTCGCTTCGACAATCAGCGTTTCGTGGTCGCCCGGCAGTACGTTTATCCCGAAATCGGGCGTTGCCGTGGCGGGCAGGGTGGCAAGGCCTGCCTTGACCAGTGCCGCATCCTCGGCGTTGTCCGGATCGGCGCCGGGATCGACGGTCAGCCTTGTTTGCACCGGGATGCAAATGGTTTCGCAGATGCCGAGGAAAATGTCAGCATCGATGACCGCCGGCTGGCCGGGCGTGGCAAGCGTGAACGTCACCGGCAACGAAACCGGGTGGTCGTAGCCGGCCCATTTGCCATAGCCGTCGTCATGGCGCTGCGGCGGCGGAAACAAAAGAGTCGCGTCGGCAATGTTGGTGCTGGCCGAGACGTCGATCTGTGGCGGCACGCCCGCATCGCCCGGATCGCGCCAATAGGTTTTCCAGCCGGGCTTCAGCGCGATGTCGAGGACGCCCTGGAGACGTCCGGCCTGGTCGGCTTTGCCGCTCGTCACCAGCCTCACCCTGCCGCCTTCGCTGTTGTACCAGGCCGACGAGGAGGCTGAGGCCGGGAGGCCGGTCGCCGATCCAATGGCCACACCAAGCAGCAGGATTTTCAAGCTTTGCATGACGGTGATTTGATCGTCCGTTGATGGCCGCACAATGATTTCATGACGCAGCCGGCATCATATTTGCGTGACCTTCGATTTACGAGCCTGATCAAATCGAGCGCCGCCCATCTTTTCGAGGCTTCGGAAACGCGTTACGCTGTGGCCATGGATTTGTTGCGCCATAAAAGGACGGCCGCAGGACCCGGCTTTCTCGACGACCAGTTCCTGATCGCCATGCCCGGCATGAAGGACGACCGCTTCACGCGCTCTGTCATCTACATTTGCGCGCACAGCGACGAAGGCGCGATGGGGCTGATCATCAACCAGACGCAGCAGATGCTGTTTCCGGACCTGCTCGTGCAACTTGGCATCATGAATGAGATGGAGGCGATCCGTCTGCCGGCGCCGGCGCGCGACTTCGTCGTGCGCAATGGCGGACCGGTGGATCGCAGCCGCGGCTTCGTCCTGCATTCGGGCGACTACCGGGTGGAATCCTCGCTCGCCGTGTCCGATGACGTCTGCCTGACCGCGACCGTCGACATTTTGCGCGCCATCTCCTCCGGCCGCGGACCCCGGCGGGCGCTGATGGCGCTCGGCTATGCCGGCTGGGGTGCGGGCCAGCTTGAAAACGAGATCGCCGAGAATGGATGGCTGACTTGCCCGGCAAGTGCCGAGCTTCTGTTCGACGCCGACATCGACCGCAAATACGACCGGATCCTTGCCTCGATCGGCATCGATCTCGCGCATCTCAGCCTGGCTGCCGGTCACGCCTGAGCCTCATCACGTCCCCGAAACTTGTCACGCTTGAGTGAGCGGATACTGTTCCTTCAGCGTCTTCAGCACCTGGTCGCCGGGCATCGGCGCGCCGAACATGAAGCTCTGCACGTATTCGCAGCCCATCTGCCGCAGCTCCAGCGCATCGCTCTCGTCCGAAATGCCTTCGGCAACGACCGACAGGCCGAGCTCATGTGCCATGTTGACCATGGACTTGAGCAGCACCGCGCGTTTCGGCGTCGCGTCGTCGACGAAGCTCTTGTCGATCTTGATGGTGTCGAACGGAAAGCGCGTCAGATAGGCCAGCGATGAGTAGCCGGTGCCGAAATCGTCCAGCGACAGGCCGATGCCAAGCTGCTTCAGCTTGGTCAGCACATGGGCAGTCTGCTCGGGATTGTCCATCACCAGCGATTCGGTGAGTTCGAGCCGGAAGCAGCGCGGTTTCAGGTTGGCTCGCGCGATCACCGAGCGGACGTCGCTGACCAGGTCGCGGCGGATGAGCTGGCGGCTGGACAGATTGACCGAGACCGACAGCGGCGCATCGCCGATCTGCTTTTGCCATCCGGCCAGGTCTTCGGCAGCCTGCTGCATGGCGAACAGCCCAAGCTGCACGATCAGGCCGCAGTTTTCGGCAACCGGAATGAAATCCGCCGGCGGGATCATGCCGCGCCGCGGATGGTCCCAGCGCAGCAACGCTTCGAAGCCGGCAACGCTGCCGTCCTCCAGCCGCACGATCGGCTGATAGGCGAGCGTGAATTCGCGTCGCTCGATGGCGCGGCGCAGGTCGGACTCGAACTGCAGCCGGTCGGTGCCGACGGTGCGGAAGGCGGGCCGGAACGGCTCGATTCTGTCGCCGCCGAAGCGCTTGGCTTGATGCATGGCAAGCTCGGCATCCTTGACCATGTCCTCGGCCGAGGTCTGCGTGGACGTCCAGGTGATCAGCCCGATCGAGGCGGTCAGCACGATCTCGCGCTTGGCGAAGGTGATCGGGTTGTTGATGGCGTGCTTGATGGCATCGGCGATGGCCGCGATGCGAGCCGGATCCTGCTCCGACAAAAGCATCAGCGCGAACTGGTCGCCGGCAAAGCGCGACAGCGAATCCTTCGGCTTGAGCAGCCGGTGCAGCCGCCGCGCTATGGTCAAAAGGATGGTATCGCCGGCCGAGATGCCGAGCCCGTCATTGACCTGCTTGAAGCGATCGATGTCGATGACGAAGACGGTCGGGCGCACCTTCTCTTCGGTGCGGGCGATCGAAATGATCGCCTCCAGCCGGTTCATGAACAGCTCGCGGTTGGGCAAGCCGGTCAGATTGTCGTGCACGGCGTCGTGCAGCAGCCGTTCCTCGGACTTCTTCTGCTCCGTCACGTCGACCATGGTGCCGACGCAGCGGATGACCTCGCCGTCCGAGCCGATCACCGGCCGGGCGCGCAGCGCAAACCAGTGATAGTGCCCGTCGGCGCCGCGCAGACGGAAATTTTGCGACACCCGGCCACGCCGGTGCTCGAGCACCACGTCGAGCGTCGTGCGAAACGTGTCGCGGTCGTCGGCATGCAGCACCGGCAGCCAGTTGCGGGCGGGGCCGCCGAGACTGTTGGGGGCAAGGCCAAGCTGAATGCTGACGTCGGGACGAGTGACGACGCGGTCGCGCAGCACGTCCCAGTCCCACACAGTATCGCCCGATCCAGCAACCGCCAGCGCCTGCCGCTCGAGATCGGAGAACAGGCCCTGATGCAGGGCGCCGCCAGCAAAAGCGTGCTGCATCACCGTGAAGCCGATCAGCAGGATGATGAGGATCAGCCCGCCGCCCAGCGCCGGCTGGGCGATATCGTTGTCCAGCATGCCGGTGATCGCCATCCACGATCCGCATAGCCACAGCAGAACCATCACCCAACTGGGCACGAGCATGATGGCGCGGTCGTAACCGCGGATACCGAGGAAGATGATCAAGCCGAGCCCGGTCAGTGCGGTGGCGGCGAAGGACAGCCTGGCAATGCCGGCGGCAACCGCCGGATCGATGATGGCGACGCCGGCGATCAGCACCAGCCCGAGAATCCAGACCAGCGCGCCGTAGCTGAAATGGCCGTGCCACCGGTTGAGGTTGAGATAGGCAAACAGGAACACCACGAAGGTCGCCGCAAGCGCCACCTCCGTTCCGGCGCGCCACATCTGCTCGTTGCCCGGGGATATTTCTATGATCTTGTTAAGAAAGCCGAAATCGACGCAGATATACGCAAGCACCGCCCAGGCAAGGGCCGCCGTCGCCGGGAACATCGAGGTCCCCTTGACGACGAAAAGAATGGTCAGGAACAGCGCCAGCAGGCCGGCGATGCCGATGACGATGCCACGAAACAGCGTGTAGGAATTGACCGAGTCCTTGTAGGATTCAGGATCCCACAGATAGACCTGCGGCAGCTTGGGCGAGGCGAGCTCGGCGATGAAGGTGATCACCGTTCCGGGGTTCAACGTCACCCGGAACACGTCGGCGTCGGGGCTGGTCTGGCGGTCGAGCGCAAAGCCTTCGCTCGGCGTGATTGCAGCGATACGGGTCGAGCCGAGATCCGGCCAAAACAGGCCGGAATTCACCAGCCGGAAATGCGGTGCGACAATCAGCCTGTCGAGCTGCTGGTCGGTGGTGTTAGCGAGCGCGAACACCGCCCAGTCGCCGGTCGAGCGCGCGTCATTGGCCTCGACCTCGATGCGCCGCACGATGCCGTCCGGGCCGGGTGCCGTCGAGACCTGGAAATTCTCGCCTTGGTTGCGGTAGATTGCGACGGCGCCCGAAAGGTCGAGCGCCACGTCGTCGCGGGCGATCTTGATCGGTTCGACCGCAAACGCTGACGATGCCGCGCAGAGCGTGACGATTGCCGCCAGCATAAAGGCAAGCAGCGACCCGTTGCGCAGAAAATTCGTCAAAAATCAGTCCTTTGTTCCAACGCCCGGCGGATCGTCCGCGATTCGGGCGTATAGGTAATGATCCTGCCAGATGCCGTTGATCCTGAGATAGGATCGTAGCAGTCCTTCGCGCCGGAATCCGGCTTTTTCAAGCACGCGGATCGACCGGGCATTATCGGGGATACAGGCAGCTTCGATCCGGTGCAACCGCAGCGTTTCGAAGGCGAAACGCGTCACCACCTTGACGGCATCGGTCATCAGGCCGCGTCCGCTGAACCGCTCGCCGATCCAATAGCCGATATGGCCGCTTTGGGCGACCCCGTGGCGGATATTGCCGAGGGTGATACCGCCGGCCAGCTTGCCGCTGCTTTTCTCGAAGATGAAGAAGGCGATCGCCGTCCCCTGCGCGTAGTCCTCGCGGTAGCGGCCGATACGGTGCCGCCACGCCGTGCGGTCGAGCTCGTCAGGCGTCCATCGCGGCTCCCACGGCTCGAGGAAGGCGCGGCTTTCACTGCGCAGCACCGACCACTCGCGATAGTCGTTGGTCAGCGGCACGCGCAGCGTGACCAGCTCGCCCTTCAGTGCCGGCAGGTCGCGGCGAAAGAAAGGGAGCGCGAACACGATGCTCGAATGGGCTTAGACGGCAAGCTTACGGGCGGTGGTCTGCGTGCCCGAAAGCGAATCGAGGATCGCCTCATAGGGCGCGAGCGTACCCACCGGCCCGACAGCTGTAAGCGTCGGCTTGGTCGAAAAAAGCCGGGACGACAGATCCGTCAGCCGCTCGACAGTCAACGCCGACAGGCGCTCCATCAGCTCTTCCTTGGCGATCGGCCTGCCGAACAGAAGCAACTGCCTGGCGATCTGCGAGGCGCGGCTGGCCGGGCTCTCGGCCGACATGATCAGCCCGGCGCGGTATTGCGCACGCGCCCGGTCGAGCTCCTCCTGCAGGATGTTTTCGCCGGCCTTTTGCAGCTCGTCGATGATCACAGGCACCAGCTCGGCAATATCGCTTTGTCCGGTCGCGGCATGGACCCCGAAGACGCCGGTGTCGGAAAAACCCCAATGGAAGGCATAGACCGAATAGCACAGGCCGCGTTTTTCGCGGACTTCCTGGAAAAGTCGCGACGACATGCCGCCGCCGAGGATCATCGACAGGACCTGGGAGGCATAGAAATCGCGGACGTGATAGGCGCGGCCCTCGAAACCCAGCACGATCTGGGCGTCCATCAGGTCGCGGTCCTCGCGAAAATCGCCGCCGACATACTGCGCATATTGCGGGATGGTGCCGTCGGCCTTGCCGCGGAAGCTGCCGAGACGCTTTTCGACCTCCCGCACGAAATCGTCGTGCTTGATATCGCCGGCCGCCACCATCACCATGTTCTCGGCGCCGTACTGTCGCTCGATGAAGTCGTGCAACTGCTTCGAAGTGAAGGATTTGACGGTTTCCGGTGTGCCGAGAATCGAGCGGCCGATAGTCTGGTGGCGAAAGGCGGTCTCGGTAAAGTGATCGAAAACGACGTCGTCGGGCGTATCGTGCGCGGCGCCGATCTCCTGCAGAATCACATGCTGCTCTCGCTCCAACTCCTGCGGATCGAATTCGGAGTCCTGCAGGATGTCGGAAAGAATATCGACGGCCAGCGGCACGTCGTCGCTCAGAACCCTTGCGTAATAGGAGGTCGTCTCGACGCTGGTGGCGGCATTGATCTCGCCGCCGACGTCCTCGATTTCCGAGGCGATCTCGAAGGCGCTTCGCCGCCTGGTGCCCTTGAAAGCCATGTGCTCGAGCAAGTGCGCCATTCCGTGCTCTTCGTCACGCTCGTTGCGTGCGCCCGACTTGACCCAGGCGCCAAGGGCAACAGATTCGAGGCTTGGAAGGGTTTCGGTGGCGACTGTCAGGCCGTTCGACAGACGGCTTACCTCAACACCCATATGGCAATTACTCCCTAACGCGCCGCCCGCGTGTGGCGGCCGAGATAATCTTCCACCATTTTCAGGTCGGATGGAAGTACCGTGTATTTTTCCTCGGCGCTCATCAACCCGCCTAGCGATGCAGGCAGGGCAGGCGACACGCCGCTGGCGGCTTCGACGGCGACGGGAAACTTTGCCGGGTGCGCAGTGCCCAGCACCACCATCGGCACCTCACCCGCAGCCTTGCCGGCGGCCACATGCACGGCCGCGGCCGTATGCGGGTCGAGCAGATAGCCGCTCGCCGCTAGTGTCGTGCGGATGGTGGCGGCGACCTCGTCCATGGTGGCGCGGCCGGCGTCGAATTCGGAGCGGATCTTGGCGATTTCGCCAGCCTCGATGGTGAAGGCGCCGGACTGCTTGAGCCCGTTCATGTAGCGCCGCATGGTCGAGGCATCGCGGCCGGACGCTTCGAACAGCAAGCGTTCGAAGTTCGAAGATACCTGGATGTCCATCGAGGGCGACGTGGTCGAAAAAACCCCCTTCATGCGGTATTCGCCTGTCGCCAGCGTGCGCGCCAGAATATCGTTGTCGTTGGTGGCGATGATCAGCCGTTCGATCGGCAGCCCCATCTTCTTGGCGGCATAGCCGGCAAAGATGTCGCCGAAATTGCCGGTCGGCACGGTGAAGGAAACCGGTCTGTCGGGCGCGCCGAGCGACAGCGCGGAGGAGAAATAATAGACGATCTGGGCCATGATGCGGGCCCAGTTGATCGAATTGACGCCCGACAGCGATACCCGGTCGCGAAAACCGTGGTCGTTGAACATGTCCTTCACCAGGCCCTGGCAGTCGTCGAAATTACCTTCGATCGCCAACGCATGGACGTTTGCGGCGGTCGAGGTCGTCATCTGCCGCTGCTGTACCGGCGAGACGCGGCCATGCGGGAAAAGCACGAAGATGTCGGTGCGGTTGCGCCCGGCAAAGGCATCGATGGCGGCCCCTCCGGTGTCGCCGGAGGTGGCGCCGACAATGGTGGCGCGCTGGTCGCGCTCGGCCAGCACATGGTCCATCAGCCGCGCAAGAAGCTGCATCGCCACGTCCTTGAACGCGAGCGTCGGGCCGTGGAAGAGCTCGAGCACGAAGCTGTTCGGCCCGGTCTGCACCAGCGGGCAGACGGCCTCATGGCGGAAGCTCGCATAGGCTTCGCGCACCAGCCGTTCGAACACCGGCGCCGCGATCTCGCCGCCGAGGAACGGCGACAGCACCCGGATGGCAAGATCGGGATAGGCAAGGCCGCGCATGGCGCGGATCTCGGCTGCGGAAAAATGCGGCCAGGCGCTCGGCAGGTAGAGCCCTCCGTCGCGCGCCAGTCCGGCCAGCACGGCGTCGGAAAATCCAAGCGCGGGCGCTTCCCCGCGGGTACTCACATATTGCATCGTTACGTTTCCATTGCTGCCGGGAATTTTGGCCCGCCGCGAGGTGGTGGATTTCTGCGCGGGCTCAGTCGCATTTTTGCCGCGCGGTTGATATACGTCACCGGCTTTGCGAGAGGGAAGTGCAGTTCATGGCGTTTCATTCATTCAACGGTCGTTTTGTCGCGGGTCTGGGTCTCGCCGGCTTTATGCTTGCCGCCGCAGGCTGCCAATCGAGCGACAATGGTATTCTCGGCTTCGGCAAGAAGGACACGACGCCGCCACCGCCACCCGATCCCAAGGTGCTTTCCAGCCAGCTGCAGGCCTATTGCCCGAAAGTGACGTTGCGTGACGGCACCGCTTTCTTCAATACCTACGCCAAGAGCGGTCCGAAGCCGAAGAAAAAA
Organism: Mesorhizobium sp. M0340; assembly: GCF_040321535.1. Taxonomy (NCBI): domain Bacteria; kingdom Pseudomonadati; phylum Pseudomonadota; class Alphaproteobacteria; order Hyphomicrobiales; family Phyllobacteriaceae; genus Mesorhizobium; species Mesorhizobium sp. M0340. The sequence continues at coordinate 34,932 of NZ_JAMYRR010000016.1, forward strand.
ATCGATGTTGCCGCCGAGGAAGCCGCCCAGCCGGCAACGGACGCGGCTGGCGTCGATCAGCCGGACGATTCCGCCAAGATCATCTATCAGGCTTCGATCACCGATGTGACCCGCGACTGCAGCCGCGCCAACGGCTCCTTGTCGATGAAGATAGCCGTCGCCGGCAAGGTCGTGCCTGGCCCGATGTTCACCCCCGGGACCATCACCATGCCGATCCGCATCGCGGTGATGCACGGCACCGAAGTTCTCTATTCGCAGCTTCACTCCTATCAGGTCCAGGTTACCGATCCTTCGAGTGCCACGCAGTTCGTCTTCACCGATTCCAACGTCGTCGTTCCGGAGCCGACGGCGAAGGACTACCAGGCATATGCCGGGTATGACGAGGGCGCTCCGAAAGTAGCGACAGACAAGCCGAGGAAGAAGAAAGCCGCCGCGACCAACTAAGCCGCTGCATTCGCGCTACGGCGGCTGGAGGCGGCCTCTCACGCGTCCGCCGACCATTCCGACAGCGCGGCGATCACGCTTTTCAGTTCCGCCCAGCGGCGGATGACCGTTTCCGCGCCGGCCTCGGTCAGCGCATCGGCGTGGCCGGGATAGCTGTGCGCCGCGCCGGTAAAGCCGATGACGCGCATTCCCGCCGTCTTGGCGCCGGTGACGCCATGCACCGAATCCTCGATGACAAAGGTGTTCGCCGGATCGGCCTTGAGCTTTTCCGCGGCGAACCGAAACACGTCCGGCGCCGGCTTGGTTTTCCCGGTCGGGGTTTCCAGCGAGGAAAAGATCCGGCCGGCAAAGAACGGCAAAAGCTGCACCTTCTCCAGCATGAATTCGATCCGCTCAGAACGCGAATTCGAACAGACGCAGCGCGGCACTGCTACCGCGGCGACAGCTTCGTGCGCTCCGTCGATGGCACGCACGTCGCTACGCAGCCTGCGATCGACAAGCTGTTCCTCCTTGTCGATCAGCGAGGCCTGGAACGGGATCCGGGACTTTTCCTCGACCCGCATCATGATGTCCTTGAAAGTCAGCCCGGCATAGACCTCGGAAATCTCCTCGGCCGATATCTCGTAGCCAGCCGAGGTCAAAAGCTCGGCATCGATACGCGCGGCGATGATTTCGGAATCGACGAGCACGCCGTCGCAATCGAAGATGACAAGATCTGGCTGGGGCATGGTGATCCGGGAAGCGGGATGAGGGAATGCCGAGAGGGCCTTTGGTCAAAACGGCTCAGGCGGCGCGGCATACACCAACAGGCCGGGCTTCGCAAATTCGGCGTGCTGCTTCACTGAATATTTACGCTGATCGGTAACCATAACGGACAGTAAACAGTAACGCGTGCCTTGGGTGTCACAATGTCTGCCGTGCGTCTTCTCGACGACCTTTCCGATGCTCCCCAGCAATCCGAGTGGCTGGATACGATCCTGAAGGGCGACTGCGTCGCCGCGCTCGAACGGCTGCCGGAAAAGTCGATCGACGTGATCTTTGCCGATCCGCCTTACAATCTACAGCTCGATGGCGATCTGCACCGGCCCGACCAATCCAAGGTCGATGCCGTCGACGACCATTGGGACCAGTTCGACAGTTTTGAGGCCTACGACGCCTTCACCCGCGCCTGGCTGCTGGCGGCGCGCCGCGTGTTGAAGCCCAACGGCACGATCTGGGTCATCGGCTCCTACCACAATATTTTCAGGGTCGGCGCCAAGATGCAGGACCTGGGCTTCTGGATCCTCAACGACGTCGTCTGGCGCAAGACCAATCCAATGCCCAATTTCCGTGGCCGCCGTTTCCAGAACGCGCATGAGACGATGATCTGGGCATCGCGCGACCAAAAGGGCAAGGGTTACACATTCAACTACGAGGCGCTGAAGGCGTCGAATGACGACATTCAGATGCGTTCCGACTGGCTGTTTCCGATCTGCACCGGCGGCGAGCGCCTGAAGAACGACAATGGTGACAAATTGCATCCGACGCAGAAGCCGGAAGCGTTGCTTGCCCGCGTCATGACGGCGTCGACCAGACCAGGCGACATCGTGCTCGACCCCTTCTTCGGTTCAGGTACCACCGGGGCTGTGGCCAAGCGGCTTGGCCGCCACTTCGTCGGCATCGAGCGTGAGCAGGCCTATATCGATGCCGCCATGGAACGTATCGATGCGGTCCGGCCGCTGGAAAGCGCCAATTTGACGGTGCTGACCGGCAAGCGGGCTGAGCCGCGCGTCGCATTCGTGACGCTTCTCGACAATGGCTTGGTGGCGCCCGGCGCCACGCTCTACGACGCCAAGAAGCGCTGGGCGGCAAAAGTGCGTGCCGACGGGACGCTGGCGATCGGCGACAATGCCGGGTCGATCCACAAGATCGGCGCACACGTGCAGGGGCTGGACGCATGCAATGGCTGGACCTTCTGGCATTATGAGCGCAGCGGCGGTTTGACACCGATCGACGAGCTTCGCCGCATTGCCCGCCTGGGCATGGAGCGGGCAGGGGCCTGAGGCTCCGAGTTGCGACAGATCGGTTAGTGAAGGCTCACCCAACCTCTGGAAGCGATTCAAATCACACTTTGATCCCAAGGCGCTCAAGGTCCGCCTTGAGCGTCTGGGCGTCGGTGAACAGCACAGCCTGCCAACCGGCCGCCTTGGCGCCGTCGACATTCTTCTGGCTGTCGTCGATGAACAGCGTGGCTGCCGGATCGAGGCCGAACGCGGCGACGTGGTGATCGTAGATGGCGCGATCCGGCTTGATCTGGCGGATGTCGCCCGACACGGTCACGCCGCGCGGCCTATTGAGGAAATCGAACCGCTCGCGGGCCTCGGCAAGCGTATCGGCCGCGAAATTGGTCAGCATCGTCACGTCGTGGCCGCTCTCGATCAGCCCGATCATGATGGCGACGCTGTCCTCATAGGCATGAGGCACCATCTCGTGCCAGTGCCGGCGGAAATTGCGGATGTTTTCGGCATGGTCGGGATACTGAGCGATTGCCAGCGCTTCGGCCTCTTCCCAGCTGCGGCCGCGGTCCTGCTCGATGTTCCAGTCGTGCGTGCAGACATTTTCGAAGAACCATTTCCGTTCGTCGGGATCGGGGATCAAGCGGCTGAAGGGCAGGTTCGGATCATAGTGGATCAGCACTTTGCCGATGTCGAAAACGATGTGGCGGATTTCGGACATTCTTCTCTCTTTCAATGCGGCCGCTGCTTTTTCGTCGCGCCCGGTATCGCCGCTTCGATTACCTTTTTCATGACGCTCGGCAGCGCCTCCCCGGAAATTTCATGGGCCAGCGACCAGAAATGCCCGGCCGGGCCGACGCTGTCGGTCTCCGCCTTGAACACGTCGAGTTCAAGCGCAAAATGGGTAAAGATATGGCCGATGCGTCCGGCCTGCTGCCAGTCGCCGGGGAACGGGGCTGCCGCCACCGTGGTGGCGCCATCGATCCGCGCGGTCCAGCCGGTCGTCGGCACTTCGGTCATGCCGCCCAGCAGGCCTTTATTCGCGCGCTTGCGCAAAAGGATGGCGCCGTCGCTCCTGACGGCGACGAAGGCGGCGCCGCGGCGCAAGGGTTTCTCGGCCTTGGGCAGGCGGACCGGAAAGCGCTCGGGATCGCCCGAGATTGTGGCGCTGCAATCCTGCCTGACGGGGCAGAGCATGCAGCGGGGCCGGCGCGGCGTGCAGATCGTCGCGCCCAGGTCCATCATCGCCTGCGCGAAGTCGCCGGGCCTTGTCGGGGGAACCATGCGTTCGACCTGGCCGCGTATCTCGCCCTTGGCGTCGCCCAGAGGCGTGGCGATCGAATACAGCCGTGAGACGACCCGTTCGACATTGCCGTCGACGACCGCGGCTGGTCGGTCGAAGGCGATCGCCGCGATCGCCGCCGCCGTATAGGCGCCGATGCCGGGCAGTTCCCTCAAGCCGGACTCGCTGTCCGGAAAGCGGCCGCCTTGCCGCGCGACGAGATCGGCGCAGGCTTTGAGGTTACGGGCGCGGGAATAATAGCCGAGCCCGGCCCAGGCCTTCATGACGTCTTCGGTCGGTGCCGCCGCCAGTGCCTCGACAGTTGGCCATTTCTGCACGAAAGCCCGGAAATAGGATTTTACCGCCTCGACCGTGGTTTGCTGCAGCATCACCTCGGAAAGCCAGACGAGATAGGGATCTGGCTGGGCGCCGCCTGCCACCGCACGCGGCGGAACGCGCCACGGCAGCTCGCGGTGATGCGCGTCGTACCAGCCAAGCAGCCGGAACGCGATCTCGCCATTGTCTCCGGATACGGCCTTGCGGGTCTGGTCGTGCAGTGCCATTGATCGAGGGTCGGCCCTAATCCACTGATGCTGAAGCTGGAGAACGCACATGGCAGGGAAAAGGCCCTTCGGCAATCCCGTTCCGGTGAGCGATCTCGCAACCGAGATCCTCGACCCGGTGCTGCGCAAGCGGGCCGGCATGTCGATCGGGCTGGTCCAGTCGTGGGAAGAGATTGCCGGACCGCGGCTTGCCGGCCGCTCGCGCCCGGAAAAGATCCAGTGGCCGCGCCGCATGCACGAGGACGATCCGTTCGAGCCGGCAGTGCTGGTAATTGCCTGCGAGGGTGTGGCGGCACTGCATCTGCAGCACGAGACCGGCGAGATCATCAACCGGGTCAATGCGTTTCTCGGTTTCAATGCGATCGGCCGGATCAGGATCGTGCAGAAGCCGGTAATGGCGGGCAAGGAAAAGCCGAAATCCAGTTTGCGGCCGCTGACCGTGGCGGAGAAGGCGAAGCTGTCGGGCACTGTCGGTTTGATCGAGGACGACGGGCTGCGCGCCTCGTTGGAGCGGCTTGGCGCCACCATTCTTGGTCAAAAGAAGCCGTGATCTCGCGCTATCGTGATGGTATGCCCGGATTTGGCGATTGGAATAGGGGCGGTAATGCCTTAATTCGCGCCAACTCTCGCTTTTTGTAGCCTTTGCATTGCAAAATCCAACTATTGCCAGGTGATTCGTATGCTTCGTTCCTTGTCCCGCAGACACCTTTTGACTTCGCTGGCCGCAATACCAGCGGCGGCCCTGCTTGCCGCCTGCAGCGACTCGGGCGAGAAAGCCGAGGCGCAGGATGTGAAGCCTGCGGCTCCGGCGGAACCTGCGAAGCCGGCCGCTCCGGCCGCCGCCAAAGCGCCTGAAGCTCAGGGCACGGTGGATATGGCAGCCTTGTTGAAGCCCGGCGCGCTGCCCGACATGCAGCTCGGCAAGGACGATGCAAAGGTCACTATCGTCGAATATGCATCGATGACCTGCCCGCATTGCGCGCATTTCGCCGAGACCACTTTTCCGGAGCTGAAGACGAAATATATCGACACCGGCAAAGCCCGTTACATCCTGCGCGAGTTTCCGTTCGATCCCAGCGCCGAGGCCGGTTTCATGCTGGCGCGCTGCTCCAAGGACAACTATTTCCCGATGGTCGACGTTCTGTTCAGGCAGCAGGCCAACTGGGTTGGTGTGAACAATACCAAGGACGCACTGCTGCAAATCGCCAAGCTTGCCGGTTTTACACAGGAGTCCTTCGAGGCCTGCTTGACGGACCAGAAACTTCTGGACGATGTGAGATCCGTCCAGAAGCGCGGCGCCGACGAATTCAAGGTCGATTCCACACCGACCTTTTTCATCAACGGAAAGACCTACAAAGGGGCGATGTCGATTGCGGAAATGTCGGCCATCATCGACCCTCTGCTCTGACCTTTCGGCAGCGCCGAAGCGGCGTCGCTTCGGCGTGCGCGCTTCTTTGTTTTGCCGCGGGTTCTCCTTGCAAAACCCCGGAACAGTGTTGCGAAACTTGGCTATGGGCCGGCGCGAATGAAGTTCTCGCGCCTTCGCCTGCTCGGCTTCAAATCCTTCGTAGAACCCGGCGAGTTCGTCATCGAACGCGGCCTGACCGGCATCGTCGGGCCGAATGGCTGCGGCAAGTCGAACCTGGTCGAGGCGCTGCGCTGGGTTATGGGCGAAAGCTCCTACAAGAACATGCGTGCGTCCGGCATGGACGACGTCATCTTTTCTGGTTCCGGAACACGACCGGCCCGCAACACCGCTGAAGTCACGCTTTTTCTCGACAACAGCGACCGTAGCGCGCCCTCGGCCTTCAATGATGCAGACGAGTTGCAGGTTTCGCGCCGCATCGAACGCGAGGCGGGTTCGCTCTACCGCATCAACGGCAAGGAAGCCCGCGCCAAGGATGTGCAGCTGCTGTTCGCCGACCAGTCGACCGGCGCGCGTTCGCCATCGATGGTCGGGCAGGGCCGCATCGGCGAGCTGATCCAGGCAAAGCCGCAGGCGCGCCGCGCGCTGCTGGAAGAGGCAGCCGGAATTTCCGGACTGCACACACGGCGCCACGAAGCCGAGCTGCGGCTGAAGGCGGCGGAACAGAACCTCGAAAGGCTGGACGACGTCGTCGGCGAGCTGGAAAGCCAGATCGAAAGCCTGAAACGCCAGGCCCGCCAAGCCTCGCGCTTCAAGAACCTGTCGGCCGACATCCGCAAGGCCGAAGCGACGCTGCTGCATCTTCGCTGGACGCTGGCCAAGACGCAGGAAGGCGAAGCGCGCTCGGCGCTGGCGATTGCCACCGCGCTGGTCGGCGACCGTGCCGCCGCCCAGATGGCTGCCGCCAGGGAACAAGGCATCAACGCCCACCGGCTGCCGGACCTGCGCGATGCGGAAGCCGCCGCCGCAGCAGCCTTCCAGCGTCTGTCGATCGCCAAGGCGCAGATCGAGGAAGAGGCAGGCCGCATCCGCGCCCGCCAGGCAGAGCTCGACCGCCGACTGCAACAGCTTGATGGCGACCTTGCCCGCGAGGAGCGCATGGTCCGCGACAATGCCGATATCCTCGAACGTCTCGCCGCCGAAGAAGCCGCGCTCAACGCCGAAAACGCCGGCGCCGCCGAGCGCGAGGCCAGCACCCGCGCGGCTGTCGAGCAGGCGGCATCGACGCTTGCCTCTAGCGAGGCCAGGCTCGCCGCGCTGACCGCCGAACGGGCGGAGGCTGCCGCCTCGCGCAACCAGATCGAACGGACGCTGCGCGACACCGCTGAGCGCCGCGACCGCTTTGGCCGCCAGCTTGCAGATGTCGACGGCGAATTGTCGGAGATCGTCTCCAGGGTCGCCGGCCTGCCCGATCCCGCCGAGAAGCGGCTGCTGGTCGAACAGGCGCTGGCACTGCTCGAAGGGGCCGAGGCAGCAGCGATTGCAGCAGAACGGGCGGTCGCCGAGGCGCGTGCGGGCGAAGGTGCTGCCCGCCCACCGGTTCAGGACGCAAAAGCCGAGCTGGCGCGGATCGAAACCGAGGCCCGCACGCTTGCCAAGATCCTCAACGCTGCGAGCGGCGACTTGTTTCCCTCGGTGCTGGAGCAGATCAGCGTCGAGCGCGGCTACGAGACGGCGCTGGGTGCCGCACTTGGCGAAGATCTCGACGTGCCGCTCGACCGCAGCGCGCCGGTGCATTGGGGCCAGAGCGAAATCCAGCCCGGCGACGCCGCGTTGCCCGAAGGTATAAAGAGCCTCGCCAGCGTGGTGCGCGCGCCGGCGCAGCTGGCCCGCCGGCTGGCCCAGATCGGCATTGTCGAAGCCGCCGACGGAAGAAGGCTGCAGACGCTGCTGGCCCCCGGTCAACGGCTGGTCAGCCGCGAAGGCGCGCTGTGGCGCTGGGACGGCTTTACCGCCAGCGCCGATGCGCCGACCGCCGCCGCGCAGCGGCTGGCGCAGAAAAACCGGCTGGCCGAACTCGACGCCGAAGCGATCCATGCCACCCGCATACTGCGCGACGCCGAACAGGCTCTTGCCCGGGCCGAACAGGCGCTTGCCCAGGCGAGCGAAGCCGAACGCTCCGCTCGACAGGCCGGGCGCGACGCCCAGCACGGGCTGGACGCTGCTCGCAATGCGCTGGCCGAGGCCGAAAAGGCCGGCGGCGAACTGTCGAGCCGGCGTGCAGCACTTGACGAGGCGCGTGCCCGCATTGTCGACAGCCATGAGGAAACGGCGACAGCATTCGTCGAGGCGGAAATGCTGCTGCAGGACGCGCCCGATCTCGGCGATCTGCAGTCGCAACTCGACCAGTCGGCCGCCAACGTCGCCCGCGACCGCGCCGCCCTTGCCGATGCGCGCGCCGTTCACGAGGGCCTGAAGCGGGAAGCCGAGGCACGTGCGCGCCGGCTCGACGCCATCGGCGCGGAACGGCGCAACTGGGTGGAGCGCGCCGAAAACGCGTCGACGCAGATCACGGCGCTCGGCGAACGCAAGGCCGAGGCCGAGGCCGAGCGCGAGCGGCTGGCCGACGCCCCCGACGAGATCGACGCCAAGCGGCGCGCCTTGCTGTCGCAGCTCGCCGAGGCCGAAAGCCTGCGCAAGGCTGCCGGCGACCGCTTGCAGGAAGCGGAGAACCGGCAGTCCGAGCTGGACAAGGCTGCGACCGCTGCCATCCAATCGCTCGCTGAAGCGCGCGAAACGCGTGTTCGCGCCGAAGAGCGGCTGACCGCCGCCGACGAGCGTCGGCTGGAAGTCGAAGCGCGCATCCAGGAAACGCTGAACACGCCGCCGCATCTGGTGATCCGCCACACCGGCCTCGAACCCGACAGCCCGATGCCCGAAATGGCCGAGATCGAGCGTCAGCTCGACCGGCTGAAGGTCGAGCGCGAACGGTTGGGCGCCGTCAATTTGCGCGCCGAGGAAGAGCAGAAGGAACTGTCGGACCGGCTGGAGACCATCGTTTCCGAGCGCGACGACATCATCGAGGCGATCCGTAAGCTGCGGCAGGCGATCCACAGCCTGAACCGTGAAGGCCGCGAGCGGCTGCTCGCTGCCTTCGAGGTGGTTAACGGCCATTTTCAACGGCTGTTTTCGCATCTGTTCGGCGGCGGCACCGCCGAGCTGCAACTGATCGAGTCCGACGATCCGCTCGAAGCCGGGCTCGAGATCCTGGCGCGACCGCCCGGCAAGAAGCCGCAGACGATGACGTTGCTGTCCGGCGGCGAGCAGGCGTTGACGGCGATGTCGCTGATCTTCGCCGTGTTCCTGACCAACCCGGCGCCGATCTGCGTGCTCGATGAAGTCGACGCGCCGCTCGACGACCACAATGTCGAACGCTTCTGCAATCTGATGGACGAAATGGCCGCAACCACCGAAACGCGCTTCGTCATCATCACACACAACCCGATCACGATGGCGCGCATGGACCGGCTGTTCGGGGTAACCATGGCCGAGCAAGGCGTCAGCCAACTGGTGTCGGTTGACCTGCAGGCGGCTGAGGCCATGCGCGAGGCAAGCTGACGCATCAGCTTAGTGGTGGTCTCCACCTCGGCTTTCGACTATAGCACGACGAAATGGGCTGGATCTGCCGCTCCAGATACCCGTCAGGCTGTGCACGTGGAGAAGCTTGTTGCCTATACTTGTCACCGGAGCCGCGGGGTTCATTGGCAGTCACGTTTGCCATCATCTGCTCGACCGGGGAGAAGCGGTCGTCGGCGTCGACAACATGAACGACTATTACGACCTGGCGCTCAAAAAGGGGCGGCTTGCCCACCTTCTGCCCCGCAAGGATTTTTCGTTCCACCAGCTCGATATTGCCGAACAGGGCGCCCTTGCGGCTGCTCTGGCCGGGCAAGGCATCGTCAGGATCGTGCATCTCGCCGCGCAGGCCGGCGTGCGTCACTCACTCGACAATCCGCGCCTCTATGTCCGCTCCAATGTCATGGGCCACCTCGAAGTGCTCGAATTCTGTCGCGCCGAACCGGCATTCGAGCATCTGGTCTATGCCTCGTCGAGCTCGGTGTATGGCGGCAACCGCAGCGTGCCGTTCAGCGAAGCCGATCAGGTCGACAAGCCCGTTTCGCTCTACGCCGCCACCAAGAAAACCGATGAGTTGATGAGCCACACCTACGCCCATCTGTTCGGCATACCGCAGACCGGCCTGCGGTTTTTCACGGTCTATGGTCCCTGGGGCCGCCCCGACATGGCCTATTGGATGTTCACCCGGGCGATGCTCGAGGGCAAGCCGATCCGGGTTTTCAACAATGGCGAAATGTGGCGCGATTTCACCTACATAGACGACGTCGTCAAGGCGGTCGTCGCCGTGCTCGACAAGCCGCCGTCAGCTGACGTTCCGCCGAACAGGCTTTACAATGTCGGCAACAACCGGCCGGTGCGCCTGGGCGACTTCATCGACATTCTGGAAAGGCTGCTCGAGGTCAAGGCAATCCGCCACAACGAGCCGATGCAGGCGAGCGACGTCGAGAAGACTTACGCCGACATGACCGCGCTGGAGCGGGATTTCGGCTTCAGGCCTAGCGTTTCGATAGAGGACGGGCTGAAGAAGTTTGTCGACTGGTACCGGCCGTACTCGAAGCAGTGATTTGCACCACTCGCCGTGAGGCCTTCAAGCGGGACACCTGGAGTGGGCACATCGGTCCGCAAAAGCATCATTTTGTCCTAACATCCTGTTAACCACATGCTCGCTGAAAGGTATCCGATTAACCTTTGAGGCGCTTATGACCGCTATGTTTCGTGGCTTGCTGTTCAATATGAGCTGTGTGGATGTGCGGATTCGGGGGCTATTTCGGTTCAGTCCGGGATGCGGAAGCTTTGCTTGCGCGCATGACGTCCGCGATCGCCCATCGCGGACCGGATGAACAAGGCAAATTCGTAGCGCCCGAGGCTGGACTCGGGCATGCGCGGCTGTCGGTGATCGGGATTGGTGATGGCCAGCAGCCGATGTCCGACGAAACCGGCAATTTGACGATTGCGTTCAACGGCGAGATTTTCAATTACGTGGAATTGCGCGAAGGGCTGCTGGCCAAGGGCCGACGCTTCCGCACCTCGAGCGACACCGAAGTTCTCCTGCAGCTGTATGAGGAGATGGGCGAAGACTGCCTGCCGCTCCTGAACGGTGATTTCGCCTTCGCGATTTGGGACAACCGGCGGCGGCGGATGGTGCTTGCAAGAGACCGCATGGGTGTTAGGCCGCTGTTCTACACCAGCAAGGACGGCGTGCTCTACTTTGCGTCCGAGATAAAAGCCCTGCTGAAGGTACCCGGCATCTCTGCCGAAATCGATCCGATTGCACTCGACCAGATCTTTACGCTGTGGGCGCCGATCGCTCCACGCACGGCTTTCCGCGATATCCACGAGCTGGAGCCGGCAAGCGTGATGATCGCGACACAGGGGCAAGTGACGGTCAATCCATACTGGCATCTGGACTATCCTCATCGAGACGCGCCATCGAAGATCACCAATGAGGACAACGCCGCCGAAGAACTGCAGGCCCTTTTGACCGACGCGGTGAGGCTTCGCATGCGCGCTGACGTGCCGGTCGGTTCTTACCTTTCGGGCGGGCTCGATTCATCCCTCGTTTCGGCACTCGCGGCCGGTATGACTCCTTTTAAGCTGCAGACATTTTCCGTAACGTTCGACAGCGCCGAGCATGACGAAAGCGCCTTCCAGACCGAAATGGCGTCAGCACTTGGCACGCGCCATCGAACCATAGCCTGTCGTGCCGGTGATATCGCTGGCGTGTTTCCCGAAGTCATCCGCTTTACCGAGCGACCGATCATCCGCACCGCCCCGGCCCCCCTCTATCAACTGTCCGGCCTCGTCCGCCAGGCCGGTTTGAAAGTGGTGCTGACAGGCGAGGGCGCCGACGAAGTCTTTGCCGGCTATGATGTCTTCAAGGAAGCGCGGGTTCGCCGTTTCTGCGGACGACAGCCGGCGTCGCGCATAAGACCACAGCTGTTCCGGAAGCTTTATCCCTATCTGCCAGGTCTGCAGCAGCAGTCCGTAGAGTACCTGGCCGCGTTCTTCGGCACCGGCAGCGCAGCCCTGGACGATCCGCTGTTCTCGCATCGGCCGCGTTTCAAGACCACATCAGCGGCCAAGATGTTTTTCTCCGGTGACCTGCGTGCGACATTGAAGGGCTATGACCCAGCCGAGGAACTGGCCGGCCGGTTGCCTGAGGCGTTTTCCCGGTGGCATCCGCTGCATCAAGCGCAATATCTCGAAACCCGCTTTCTCCTGCCGGGCTACATCCTCTCCAGCCAGGGCGATCGCATGGCCATGGCGCATGGTATCGAAGGGCGTTTCCCCTTCCTTGACCATCGCTTGGTGGAGTTTGCGGCAAGACTTCCGCCGGAGATGAAGCTCAAGGGACTGGTGGAAAAACACATACTGCGCAAAGTTGCCAAGCACCTGCTTCCGACGGCCATCAGCGAGCGCACCAAACAGCCTTACCGGGCGCCGGAAGCCCGCTCCTTCGTTGGACCCGGAGAACTGGACTACGTACGCGACTCGCTGAGCGAGGCAAGCATCGCCGCCGGAGGACTATTCAACGCCAAGGCGGTGGCGAACCTGCACGACAAATGCCGCTTGCAGCCCGCGTCCGGATTCCGCGACAATGCGGCTTTCGTCGGCATTTTGTCGACGCAGCTGTGGCAGAAGATTTTCACCGGCGAAAAGGTCGGTGCAGCACGAGCGGCCTGAGAAATCGAGGGAATGAAAAATCATGGTAGCAATCAAGGACAAGGTCAAAACCTTTATCGTCGACAACTTCTTGTTCGGCGACACGTCCTACGAGCTTGCGGACTCCGCATCACTGATCGAGAACGGCATCATCGATTCGACGGCCGTGTTGGAGCTCGTGGCATTCATAGAGGATGATTTCGGCATAGCGATGGTCGATGCCGACATCGTACCGGCCAATCTGGATTCGATTGACCGCATCTCAGCCTTCATCAAGGCAAAAGCAGAAGCGCTGGCTGCGTAGGCGCCATCGGCGAGGAGCGTCCGTGCGAATCGAACATTTTCTGACGGCGAAAGCCGCTGCCCATCCAGCCAAAACGGCATTGATCACCGAGCACAAAAGGCTGTGCTACGAAGAGCTGGACGATCTCTCGAGCCGCCTGGCCACCGCCCTTTTCATGAATGGCGTCAGGCGCGACGACCGGGTCCTGATCTTTATGGACAATTGCTGGGAGGCTGCGGTTTCGATTTTCGCGGTTCTTAAAGCGGGCGCGACTTTCAGTCCGATCAACGCATCCACCAAGGCCGAAAAGCTGGCCTACATCATCACCGATTGCGATGCGGCCGCGATCCTCACGCAAGCAAGACTGATGCCGGTGGTTGCGGAGGCGTCAAGATACTCCGGCAAGACCGGTATCTTCGTGGCTTCCACCGTTGCTGCCGATAACCAATGCCCGGCAGGAGCCACATCCCTGGCGGATTGCTTGACGTTTCAAGCCGGGGAGATTGACCATCGCGGCATTGACGTCGATCTTGCGATGTTGATCTACACCTCGGGCTCGACCGGCCGGCCCAAGGGTGTGATGATGACGCACCGCAATTGCGACGCGGCGGCCGACTCCATCACCACTTATCTGCGCAACTCGCCCGACGACATCATCTTGAATGTTCTGCCGCTCGCCTTCGACTACGGCCTCTATCAGTTGCTGATGGCCGTCAGGCTCGGCGCCACGCTCGTGCTCGAGAAGTCCTTCGCTTTTCCCCAGGCGGTCTTTGAACGCATCCGCCAGGAACGAGTCACCGGGCTTCCGCTCGTGCCCACGATGGCAGCGATGATCCTGCAGATGCGTGATCTGGCGCCGGGCTTCCTGCCCAGCCTTCGCTATATTTCCAACACGGCGGCTGCCTTGCCGCCCTCTCACATAGAACGCCTTCGGTTCCTTTTCCCCGGTGTCAGGCTCTATTCGATGTATGGCCTGACGGAATGCAAGCGCTGCACCTATCTGCCGCCCGAGGAGCTCGACCGCCGGCCGGGCTCGGTCGGAATAGCCATTCCGAACACCGAAGCCTTTGTCGTCGACGACCACGGGCAACGGGTGCCGCCGGGCGTAGCAGGCGAGCTGATCATTCGCGGGCCGCACGTCATGCAGGGTTATTGGCGAAACGAAGCTGCGACAGCACGAGCCCTGCGCCCGGGTCCGAACCCTTGGGAGAAGGTTCTCTACACCGGCGATCTGTTCAGGGCCGACGAGGAAGGCTTTCTTTATTTCGTCGGCCGCAAGGACGACATCATAAAGTCGCGGGGAGAGAAGGTGGCGCCCAAGGAAGTGGAAGCCGTGCTTCACGCTCATCCGGGAATCGCGGAAGCGGTGGTTGTCGGTGTGCCGGATCCCGTGCTCGGGCATGCGATCGGTGCAGTTATCGTGCGGTCCGACCCGGCGCTCAGCGAAAAGGATATCATACGTCACTGTGCACGCCACCTTGAGGACTTCATGGTCCCCAAAGTCATCGAGTTCCGCCGGGAGCTGCCGAAGACCGATACCGGCAAGGTCAGCCGTCGGCTTGCGGCAGAAACCATGGAGGCCGCGCAATGAATGTTCGCCCGACCGAGGATGCGCGGACCTTTCTGACGCAGGCTCTGGCAATCGACCTGATCACCGAAACGGACCGTATCGTAACGGCCCTGCGCCAGCAGTTGCGCGGGCTTCGCAAGCGGGGCCTTGTGCTCGGTCTTTCGGGCGGGATCGATTCGAGCGTGTCGGTCGCGTTGGCGGCACGAGCCGTCGGGCCCAAGAATGTGCTTTGCCTGTTCATGCCGGAGAGCGATTCCGATCCTGAAAGTCTGCGGCTCGGCCGCCTCGTCGCCGAAACTTTCGGTGTCGAGGCTGTGACGGAGGATATCGGGCCGATCCTGCGCGCAATGGGCTGCTACAAGCGTCGCGACGCCTTCATCCGGGAAGTGGTCCCGGAATACGGCGAAGGCTGGGCCTCGAAGATCGTCATCGCGAACGCGCTCGAGGGCGGGGGTTACAACATCTCATCCCTGGTGGTGCAGGATCCGGAAGGCAAGCAGACGAAACTGAGAATGCCGCTGCCTGTCTATCTCGGCGTTGTCGCCGCTACCAATATGAAACAACGCACCCGCAAGCAGATTGAATACTATCATGCCGATCGCTTGAACTTCGCCGTTCTTGGAACGCCGAACCGGCTGGAATACGATCAGGGTTTCTTCGTGAAGAACGGTGACGGCGCCGCGGACGTCAAGCCGATCGCCCATCTCTATAAAACGCAGGTCTATGCGCTTGCGGCCCATCTCGGTGTTCCGGAGGAAATCCTTAACCGGCCTCCGACCACCGATACCTACTCGCTGGCGCAGACCCAGGAGGAGTTTTACTTTTCACTTCCTTATGATCGTATGGATCTTTGCCTTTACGGTCTCAACAACGGCGTGGCGGCTGAGGTAGTTGGGGAGGCGGCGGGGTTGGCCGCCACACAAGTGGAAAGCGTCTGGGCCGATATCATCGCCAAACGCAGGGCGACGCGTTATCTGCACCAGCGTCCGCAACTCGTTGATGTCGTCGAGGAAATCGGCACCTGACAAACAGGTAGAGCGGTGTGCACGGTTCGATTTGCATGCATCCCGCTCTAGCTGAAACGGCTCCCGATCAGTCGGCTCCATTGCTCGCCCGCAAGCCCGTTCAGGAAAACTTGTGAGTTCTTCATGGCGTCCAACAGCTCTGGATCACGTGAATGCACCACCGTTGAAGCAACGGTCAGGAAAGCGATGCGTCGTCCAAGCATCGCCTCTAGAAGTGCAGGTTGAACACGTCCGCGCAGGCCGCTGACGCCGCGCGCGGCGGCATGATCGATCAGGCAGTCTATCACGGAGCCCGCCTGGCCGGGCAGGGCGAGGATCTGCAGCACGCGGCCAATTTCATACTTCCGTGCGTAATAGGCGAAAGCGCCGACATTGGTGCCGACTGGCGACGTCACGCAAACGTAGACAAGCTCGCCCAGATCCGGCTTTTGTGCGGCATCGGTCAGGATGTGGTCGAGTTGGTCTTCCGTCCATTCCGGGCGTAGCGCGAAACGCGCGATAAACGGCTCGATTAGCTTGGCAAATGTGTGGCTATCGATTTCGGACATCCGAAATCCCCCGTGACCAGCCCCGTCCGCCGCCACACCCGACCAGCGCCGTTCGCTGGACGTCATCCTCCTGCAATAGAATCGGTCGACGGCACGCGCCAACGGATTGAGCACTCGGGCAAGCTCCATGCGATTGGCGGAAAGGCTGAGCATGAAGGTCGCTGGCCGCATCACACGCACCCAGTCGAGGCTGTATTGCGGCAGGACCACGCCGCGCAGCCGGGTCCACAATTTCACGGAGATATCGTTGGCCGTCTCGCTGAAGGAGATGTCCTGCGGACCATCCAGGTAAGCTTTCAGCAAGCGGGCGCCGGCCAGCGGGTCGTGCTCATGGTCCTCGACCATGAGCGAACTACAGATGGCGGCGCGTACTTGACGGCCGTTGAACGTCATCGGCAACACATGAACACCGACAAACCCGGAGACACGACCGGCGTCGTTGACGTGGACAAGCGACCGGAGGCTATCTCCGCAACCGGGCGCATCCAGATAAAACCGTTTCATGTATTCCACGAGAGAGGCCGGCGCTTCGGTCCTTTCCTTCAACAGCACGCGTTGAAACATGTTCGCGACTGCTGGGAGATCGGCGCCTTGCAAGGCGCGAATGACGCTCAAGCCCGGCTCCCGCCACCAAAGTTCCGCCCACCGAGCTTCCGGGCCAAGGCGACACGAGGCACGAGAACATCGGGCGCGCGTTCCAATTCGACGCCCATGAAGCCGTGCAACCTCGGCCAGTTGCGATCGCCCGGGTGACCGAACGGAGTGCTGAATTGCTGCGGCAAGGTGAACCCTTTGCTTGACCGACGAAAAACCGGCGTCATTGCTGCTAGCAGATTCAGGTAAACCGATATTAAAGTCGTTGCTTTGAATGGTAGCGAACCTGGTTGTCCGGGCCTCATACTTGGGCATCAGCAATTTTGGTTCCTAGCGGACTCCATACGACCGGCGTGAGTCGCGTGCTCCACGTCGAACCGTTGCGGCTAGCCAAAGTTTCGTGCGGCGGCTCTTGACTGGGAGCGCGGGCGGAATACGGTGAGGACAAATACCGGCTCTGGCCGCCGGGCGGCAAGAATGCCTCGTATGCCTCGCCTTGCGGCGGTGGCTGCGGGGCATTGTCATTTTGAGGCTTTGCTTGAAACGGCATATCGAGATCGGCATTCTCTATTCGCGGTCCGGCAACTACCGGCTGGTGTCCGAATCCTGCCGCGCGGGCGCGGTGAACGCCATCGCCGACGTCAATGCCGATCCCGCTGTCCCCTTCGAATTCGTCCCGGTCGAGCGCGACCCGCAGGGCAACATCGACCGGTATGCAAGCGGCTGCGCGGACATTCTCGCCAACAGTGGCGCGCGTCACATCATTGGCTGCGTCACCTCGTGGAGCCGCAAGGAGGTCATTCCAATCCTGGAAAGGGCAGGCGGCACGCTGTGGTACGCCTGCCCGTACGAGGGCTTCGAAGCCAACGAACACGTCGTCTACACGCACGCCTGCCCCAATCAGCATCTCGTACCGCTGCTTGCCTATGTCGTGCCTCGTTTCGGCGCCGACGGCTTCCTGCTCGGTTCCAACTACATCTGGGGTTGGGAGACCAACCGTGTGGCGCGCGACCTGATTGCGGACGCCGGCGGCAAGGTGCTGGGCGAACGCTATCTGCCGCTCGGCGAGGTCGACGTTGCGCGGCTGATCGCGGAGGTACAGGCGACGAGACCTGATTTCATTCTGAACAATCTCATCGGCCCTTCGTCCTATGCCTTTATCGCCGCCTATGCCGAGCTTGGCCGGCGGGACCCGCATTTCAGGCCGGAGCGTTGCCCGATCCTGTCCTGCAATCTCACGGAATGCGAATTGCCGGCGCTCGACGGGGCAGGCAATGGCCATCTTTCCGTTGGGCCCTATTTTCACGACATCTCGGGGGCGGATCGCGGAGCGGCTTCAGTGTCTTCCGTTATGCCTGCCTCATCCTTCGAGGCGGCTGCTTATGCCTCGGTGCGTACGCTCGCAGAGATACTCACCCGCAACCCCGGTGCACAATGGATGGACCTTCCCAAGGTCTTTGCCGGAACATCATTTCGAACACCGCTGGGCGACATCGCCATCGACCCGCAAACCCAGCATGCTACGTTGCCAGTGCAGATCGGACGTATCGATGGAACATCGTTCAAAACGGTCACGCTGACGAAGGGCGTGGCACCCGATCCCTACCTTTCCCGCTATGACCGGACGGAGACGTTCGGGCGGCCACGCCTGCGGGTGGTGTCGTGAGCAAGATGGCGCGTATCCCGAACCTTGGAGGCGCCAGGGCTTTTGTCCTGCATCGTCCACATCCGACCGTGCAGGCGATCACAAGACAATTGTCGGCCATCGGCCTTGAGGCGATTGGCTTCTGGCCGGAACTGCCGGCCGAAGCCTTGGCGGCGGACTTCGTCTTCTTCGACGTCGACCTCGGCTTTGACGAGCAATTTCCGTGGAAGCCGGGCGAGGCCCCGATGCCGCTGATAGCGCTGATCGGGTCCGAGGCGCCGGGGCGTGTCGAATGGGCACTGTCGCACAAGGCCGATGCCCAATTGCTGAAACCGGTCGGCAATGCCGGCGTCTATAGCGCGCTTTTGATCGCAAGGCAGAGTTTCGAGGCGCGCAAGCTTCTGGCCGGCGAGATCGCCTCGCTTCGTCAGCGGGTCGCGGAGCGCCAGACCATCGTACGCGCGGTGGAGGCCTTGTCGAAGGGCGTGGAGGACGGCCGTGCCTATGCGCAGCTCCGCTCGCTGGCGATGGGCTGGCAAATCAGCGTCGAGGAAGCCGCGCGCAGGATCGTGGCGATGACACAAGAAGAAGGCGACGATGACCAATCCGATCGCGCCTGAGCTTTCAGCTGCCGGGCGTATGCCAGCCAAGCCTCGCGCCGGCGTCTGGCGACGTCTGCTAAAACGGCCTCTCGCTTTGCTCGGCCTCGGGATTATTGCCCTTGTCTTGGCGGGCGCCATTCTTGCACCGTGGCTGACAGGCTACGATCCGAACGAGCAGATGTTCGACGGACTCACGCTTGAAGGCGCGCCACTGCCGCCGGGAGCCCAGTTCTGGCTAGGCACCGACCTGCTTGGCCGCGACCTGCTGACCCGTCTCCTATTCGGCGCGCGCACGTCGCTGATCATCGGCATCGTCGCCAATGGCGTGGCGCTTCTGATCGGCACGCTGGTCGGCATCACCGCCGGCTATTTCCGCGGCTGGATCGGCAGCGCGCTTATGCGCTTCACCGATTTGATGATGGCTTTCCCGGCGCTGCTGCTCGCCATCTGCCTGGCGGCAGTGCTCCAGCCGAGCCTGTGGATCGTCGCCATGGTGATCGCATTGGTGAACTGGGTGCAGACCGCCCGCGTCATCTACACCGAGACAAGTTCGCTCTCCGAGCGCGAGTTCATCGATGCCGAGCGCACCATCGGCGCAAGCGCTCCACGTATCCTGTTTCGCCATATCCTGCCCCACCTTTTGCCGACGATCATCGTCTGGGGCACGCTCGGCATCTCGACGACGGTGCTTCTGGAAGCGACGCTCAGCTATCTCGGCATCGGCGTGCAACCGCCGACTGCTTCCTGGGGCAACATCATCTTCGAAAATCAAACCTATTTTCAGGCAGCGCCCTGGCTGGTTTTCTTTCCGGGTGCGGCGATCCTGGCGCTGGCGCTAGCCTTTAACCTGGTCGGCGATGCGCTGCGCGACATCCTCGATCCGACGCAAAGGGGGCGGGCATGATCGCCTATCTCGGCCGCCGCGTTGTCCAGTCGGTGCTCATCTTGCTCGGCGTCTCCCTGATCACCTTTGCGCTGCTCTATCTGCTGCCCGCCGATCCTGTTCGCCAGATCGCCGGCCGCAGCGCAACGCCCGAGACGGTCGAGAGCATCCGCCGGCAGCTCGGTCTCGACCAGCCCTTTGTCGTCCAGTACTGGCACTACCTGACCAGCCTTCTCAGCGGCGATCTGGGCCGCTCCTACATTCAGCGCTCGGAGGTCACGGAGCTTATCGTCTCGCGGCTGCCGGCAAGCCTGCTGCTGATGGTCGGCGCCATTGCTTGCGAAGTGGTGATCGGGCTGACGATGGGCCTCATCGCCGCCGTAAAGCGTGGCACCGCCACCGACCAGTCGCTGATGGTCGCCTCCTTCGTCGGCGTCTCGGCGCCGCAGTTCGTCGTCGGCCTGCTGCTGCTTTATGTATTCGCGGTACGGCTCGGCTGGTTCCCGATCGGCGGTTACGGCACCTGGCGTCATCTGGTGCTGCCGTCGCTGACCATGGGAATTCTTGGCGCCGGCTGGTACGCCCGCATGATGCGCTCGTCGATGATCGACGTGCTGCGCCAGGATTACGTGCGTACCGCGCGTGCCAAGGGTCTTGCACGCAGCGCCATTATCTTCCGGCACGCGCTGCCCAACGCCATCCTGCCGGTCATCGCCATGATCGGCATCGATATCGGCATCTTCATGGGCGGCATCGTGGTTGTCGAAAGCGTGTTCGGCTGGCCAGGCATCGGCCAGCTAGCCTGGCAGGCCATTCAGCGCATCGACATTCCGATCATCATGGGGGTCACCCTGGTTTCGGCCTTTGCCATCGTGCTCGGCAATCTCCTGGCCGACACTGTCGCACCGTTCATCGACCCACGCATCAAGCTCAGATGAAAACCAAGAACACCAGAGAAAGGGAACATGACATGAGAAGATATCTGATATCCACCGTGGCGGCATCAGCGCTTGCGCTGGCGCTTGGCATGACGAGCGTACGCGCCGAAGACATTGTCGATCCGAATGCCAAGCAGGGCGGCGCGATCACCATCACCTACAAGGACGACGTCGCCACGCTCGATCCGGCCATCGGCTATGACTGGCAGAACTGGTCGATGATCAAGAGCCTGTTCGACGGGCTGATGGACTACGAGCCGGGCACCACCAACCTGCGGCCCGACCTTGCCGAGAGCTACGAGATTGCGCCTGATGGCAAGACCTTCACCTTCAAGCTGCGCCATGGAGTGAAATTCCACAACGGCCGCGAGATGACCGCCGACGACGTGAAATATTCGCTCGACCGGGTCACCAATCCAAAGACACAGAGCCCGGGTGCCGGCTTTTTCGGCTCGATCAAAGGCTATGACGATGTCGCTGCCGGCAAGGCGGAAAGCCTGGCCGGCATAACCGTCGTCGATCCCTACACGATCAAGTTCGAGCTGACCCGGCCCGACGCCACCTTCCTGCATGTCATGGCGATCAACTTCTCGCACGTCGTGCCGAAGGAAGAGGTCGAAAAATACGGCGCGGATTTCGGCAAGCATCCGGTCGGAACCGGCGCCTTCAAGCTCGCCGAATGGACGCTCGGCCAGCGCGTGGTCTTCGAGCGCAACCCGGATTACTGGCACAAGGGTCTGCCGCATCTCGACAAGATCACCTTTGAGATCGGCCAGGAGCCGATCGTGGCGCTGCTGCGGCTGCAGAAAGGCGAGATCGACGTTCCCGGCGACGGCATTCCCCCGGCGAAATTCCAGGAGGTGATGGCCGATCCCGAGCAGAAGGCCCGTGTCGTCGAGGGCGGCCAGCTGCACACCGGCTATATCACCATGAATACCACCATGGCGCCCTTCGACAATGTGAAGGTACGGCAGGCGGTCAACATGGCGATCAACAAGGACCGCATCGTCCAGCTGATCAACAACCGTGCGGTGCCGGCCAATCAGCCGTTGCCGCCGTCGATGCCTGGCTACGACAAGGAATTCAAGGGCTATCCCTATGACGTGAGCAAGGCCAAGGCTTTGCTTGCCGAGGCCGGGCATCCCGACGGATTTGACACGCAGTTGTTTGCCATGAACACCGATCCCAACCCGCGCATCGCGCAGGCCATTCAGCAGGATCTGGCGGCGGTCGGCATCAAGGCCAGTATCCAGTCGCTCGCGCAGGCCAACGTCATCGCCGCCGGCGGCGACAAGGCCGGTGCGCCGATGATCTGGTCCGGCGGCATGGCCTGGATCGCCGACTTCCCCGATCCGTCGAACTTCTACGGACCGATCCTCGGCTGCGCTGGTGCCGTCCCGGGCGGCTGGAACTGGTCGTGGTATTGCAACAAGGAGCTCGACGCCAAGGCAGCCGAAGCCGACTCCATCGTCGACCCGGCCAAGGCTGGCGAACGCGCCAAGATGTGGAGCGAGATCTACGGCAAGATCATGGAAGACGCGCCCTGGGCACCGGTGTTCAACGAGCAGCGTTTCACCATGAAATCAGCCCGCATGGGTGGCGCCGACAACCTCTATGTCGACCCGGTCCACATCCCGATCAACTACGACAATGTGTATGTGACCGATGTGCAATAACTGCGACTACACCATCCACGGGCGCCACCATCATTTCGGCTGGGACAATTCCTTTGTCCCGGCCGAACGAGTGGCGCCAGGGTCGACGATCGAGTTCCAGTGCCTGGACTCGTCCGGCGGGCAGCTGACGATGGAGAGCACCGTCGACGACGTTGCTGTGCTCGATTTTGCCAAGGTGAACCCGGTCACTGGGCCGATCTATGTCGACGGGGCGGAGCCGGGCGACGCCCTGAAAATCACTATCGAGTCCTTTAAGCCGTCCGGCTTCGGGTGGACGGCAAATATCCCGGGATTCGGTCTGTTGGCGGATGACTTCACTCAACCGGCACTGAATATCTGGAAGTACGACGCCGCCTCGCTCGAACCGGCGCTGTTCGGCAAGAGCGGCCGGGTGCCGCTCAAGCCCTTCGCCGGCACCATCGGCAATGCCCCGGCTGAGCCGGGTCTGCATTCGGTGGTCCCGCCGCGGCGCGTGGGCGGCAATCTGGACATACGCGATCTCGCTGCCGGCACGGTGCTCTACCTGCCCGTAGAGGTGGCGGGAGCGTTGTTCTCGGTCGGCGACACGCACGCCGCCCAAGGCGACGGCGAGGTCTGCGGCACGGCAATCGAGAGCCCCATGAATGCCGTGCTGACGCTCGATCTGGTCAAGGATGCCCGGCTGCGGACGCCGCGTTTCACAACGCCCGGTCCGGTGTCGCGGCATCTCGACGCCAAGGGCTATGAGGTGACAACCGGTATCGGGCCGGATCTGATGGATGGCGCCAGGAGCGCCGTCTCCCAGATGATCGACCTGCTCTCCGGCCGCTACGGCATGGATCCGGTAGATGCCTATATGCTCGTCTCGGTTTGCGGTGACCTGCGCATCAGCGAGATCGTCGACATGCCCAACTGGGTGGTTTCGTTCTACTTCCCCCGCTGCGTCTTTGAATGAACGTGGAGGACATCAAACGATCCGGGCAGGCCGCCGCGGAGAGTGGCTCCATTAGGCCGGTACTCAGCGTCTCAGGTCTGAGCGTCGCCGTGCGTGGCGAGGAGGGCGAGCGCGACGTCGTTTCCGACCTGACATTCGGCCTGATGCGCGGCGAAACGCTTTGCATTGCCGGCGAGTCCGGTTCCGGCAAGTCGATGACGGCGCTGGCCATCATGGGCTTGCTGCCGCAGCCGGCGGCACGCATCAGATCAGGCTCCATCCGGCTCGGCGATCAGGATCTCGCGGCTCTCAGCGAGAGCGGCATGCGCCGCATCCGCGGCAACCGTATCGCAATGATCTTTCAGGAACCGATGACATCGCTCAATCCGGTTCTGTCCATCGGCCGTCAGCTCACGGAGGCGATCGAGGCACACGCCTCGCTGTCGCGCTCCGACTCGCGGCTGAGGGCGCTCGAGGCGCTGAAGGCAGTCCGAGTTCCGGATGCCGAACGGCGGCTCGAGCACTATCCGCACGAACTCTCAGGCGGCATGCGTCAGCGCGTGATGATTGCCATGGCTCTGGCCCTGAACCCGGATGTGCTGATCGCCGATGAGCCGACGACCGCCCTCGATGTCACGGTTCAGGGCGAGGTGCTGGAGCTGCTGCGCGACCTGCAGCGCCAGCACGGCACCAGCGTTATCCTGATCACGCACGACATGGGCGTCGTCGCCGAGATGGCGGACCGCGTCGTCATCATGCGCGACGGCCGGATGGTCGAGCAGGGCAGGGCGGCTGACATCTTCAATCGCCCGCAGGCCGACTATACGCGCGAGCTTCTGGCCGCCGTGCCGCGTATCGGCGGCGGACGGATGGCCGAAGACCGACAAGATGCCGCCAACATGCCGGCCGAGCTTGTACATGTCGGCGATCTTCACGTCCGCTTCGACCTGCGTGGCGGCTTCTTCGGCCGCGTCGACCGCAGGGTGCACGCGGTCGAAGGCGTCAGTTTCTCGATCGCGCCGCACGAAACCCTGTCGCTGGTCGGCGAGTCGGGCTGCGGCAAGTCGACGACGGCCAAGGCGATCGCCGGGCTGGTGCCCTACATCGGCAGCATTTCAATCGGCGGCCAGGACTTGTCGGCACTCAGCCGAAAGGAGCGCAAGGCTGTCCGCCGCAATGTGCAGATGATCTTTCAGGATCCCTTCGCGTCCCTCGACCCGCGCATGCGAGTAGGCGATCTCGTCGCCGAGCCTCTGCTGATCCACGGCCTTGGCGACAGAGAGCAACGGCGTGCCCAGATCTCCGCCCTGTTCGAACGCGTGGGCCTCTCCGCTGACCAGATGGAGCGCTATCCCCACGAATTCTCCGGCGGGCAGCGCCAGCGAATCTGTATTGCAAGGGCGCTGGCGCTGCGACCAAAGCTGATCATTGCCGACGAGAGCGTCTCTGCTCTCGACGTGTCGGTGCAAGCGCGCGTGTTAAGATTGCTGAAGGAACTGCAGCGCGAATTTGGCGTCGCATATCTCTTCATCTCGCACGACATGGCGGTGGTAGAAAACATCTCGGATCGCGTGGCGGTAATGTATCTGGGGCAGATCGTCGAGATGGGCACCCGCGACCAGATCTTCTCCAACCCGTGCCATCCTTACACAAAGCGGCTGATCGAAGCCGTTCCGGTTCCCGATCCAGGCCGCCGGCGCGCCCGGTTCGCCCGCTTGGACAGCGAAATTCCAAGCGCTGTGCGGCGCATCGGTGACGAGCCCCGGAAGCTCAAGCTTGAAGATGTTGGCGACGGCCACCTCGTCGCCACTTGAGCGAGCTTAGGCTACCTCGTCCAGCCAATCCGCAGAGGCTCGGGGACAGCAGCCTATGTGATGCTCAGACGCGGGAAATGATCGGCGATGGCGCTGCCGCGGCAGCGCCAGTCGGCGATGCCGATCGCCAGTTTACATCTGACATGTTAGTGTGCTAACGCCACGTGCACATTGATTTCAACGGAGTTCGTATTGGCTTCCCGCTTTGGTCTTTCGGTTGCCCTAACCACACCCTTCGACCCGTCGGGGCAGATAGCGCTCGCGCCGATAATCGCCCATGCCCGAGCCTGCCTTGGCGCCGGCTGCAGCAGTGTGACGCTGTTCGGCACCACCGGCGAAGGAGCCTCGGTCGGCACCGACGAGCGGCGGATCGTGATCGAGGCCATGCTGGCGGCCGGTATTCCGGCACATCAGCTCGTTACCGGCGTGCTGGTCGATGCAGCAGAAGATGCCGCCGATCAGGCCCGGCACGCTTTGCAGCGCGGCGTTCGCAACATTCTGCTGGCTCCGCCGAGCTACTTCAAGAATGTCGGCGAGGACGGGCTGTTCGGATGGTTTTCCGCCGTCTTCGCCGCACTCGGTCCGCTGGCGCGCGACGTGCTCCTCTATAACATCCCCTCAGTCACCATGGTGCCACTCCCGCTTGGGCTGATCGGCCGGCTGCGCACCGCTTTTCCCGCCGCGGTGGCCGGGGTGAAGGATTCCGGTGGGGACTGGAGCTACAGTGAGGCGCTGCTTGAAGCGCACGGCGATCTGGTGATCCTCATCGGCGACGAACGGCATCTGGCGAGAAGCGTGCGCCGCGGCGGACAGGGTGCGATTTCCGGCATGGCTAATTTTGTTACCGGCGAAATCCGCGCAATGGTCGAAGAGGGCCGCGACGACTCACGCGTCGAGGACTTCGTGCTCGAATTGCTCAAATACCCGGTCACGCCGGCGGTGAAGGTCATGGTCGCGCGCAAGATCGGCGACGAGCGCTGGCTGGCGGTTCGCCCGCCCCTGGAGGCGATCGGCCCGCAAGGACAGCGGCAGCTTGCTGCTGCATACGACAGGCTGTTTGCGACAGAGGCGGCCTGACCGACAAGACCTGGCTGACCGACAAGGAAGCGAGCTGAAGTGGAAGACGGCAGCGAACCGATCACTCTCCGGGAGAAAGCCTATGCCAGCTTCACGCGGCATTTGCTGGCCCGTGATCTGCGGCCGGGGCAGTTCGTGTCACAGCGCGAACTGGTCGCTTTCACCGGACTGCCGCTGGGTGCCATTCGCGAGATCGTCCCGCGTCTCGAGGCTGAGGGACTGCTGACCACCATCCCGCAGCGCGGCATGCAGATCGCGCACATCGACATCAATCTGATCCGTGAGGCGTTTCAGTTTCGGTTGTTCATGGAACGCGAGGCAGTGGCGCTATTCACGACCAGCGCTTCTGATGCCGAACTTGCCCGCATGCGGCGCGAACATGAGGAGATGCTGGCTCAAGCTCTGGGACAGGCGCCGACGCCGGAAATGGAGGCCAAGGCCCAGAACATCGACTGGGCCATGCACGACACCTTCATCAATGCGCTCGGCAACGAGATTATCGCCAAGGCCTACCTGGTCAACTCGGTGAAAATCCGGTTGATCCACCAGGAGCGTTTCCGCATCGACGGACGTGTGGTGCCGGTGATGCGCGAACATTTGGCCGTCATCGAAGCCATGGAGAGCCGCAATCCGCAAAAGGCGGTTGAAGCGATCAGTCTGCATATCGACAATGCGCGCCGGCTGGCGCTCCAGATCTGAGGAAATATAGCCGCGCCGCGGTTCGCGGCGCATCCACAACGACAGCAACCGGGAGGAAGAAAATGTCGTCCAATCTGTTCAACCCAACCAGGAGGCAACTCCTTGCCGGAACCGCGGCGCTCACCGCTGCCGGCCTTGTGGGGATTCGCCCCGGCTTTGCCGCCGGCGTCG
Organism: Mesorhizobium sp. M0340; assembly: GCF_040321535.1. Classification (NCBI taxonomy): domain Bacteria; kingdom Pseudomonadati; phylum Pseudomonadota; class Alphaproteobacteria; order Hyphomicrobiales; family Phyllobacteriaceae; genus Mesorhizobium; species Mesorhizobium sp. M0340. Next base: position 61,817 of record NZ_JAMYRR010000016.1, read on the forward strand.
ACTGGAAACGCTTTGCCGGAACGACGCTTGACGTCAATCTGGTGAAAAGCCCGCGCAGCGACACCATCCTGAAATATCTCGCCGAGTTCGAGGAACTGACCGGCATCAAGGTCAATGCCGAGGCAACGCCCGAGCAGCAGCAGCGCCAGAAGACGGTGATCGAGTTGAGCTCGGGCAAGCCGAGCTTCGATGTCGTGCATCTGAGCTACCACGTGCAGAAGCGCCAGTTCGAGAAGGGCGGCTGGCTGGCCGACATCGCCGGCTATCTCGCCGACCCGTCGCTCACCGATCCGGCGCTGGTCGAAAGCGACTTCGCCGAAGCCGGCATGCTGTTTGCCAAGGACGGCCAGGGCGTGCTGCGCTCGCTACCCTTCTCGGTGGACTACTGGATCCTCTACTGGAACAAGGAGCTGTTCGAGGCCAAGGGCCTCAAATACCCCGAGACCTTCGAGCAACTGGTGGCCGCCGCCGAAGCGCTGACCGACCCCTCGACCAATACATACGGCTTCGTCGCCCGCGGGCTCAAGAACGCAAACACGCCGGTATGGACGTCGCTGATGCTCGGCTACGACATGACGCCGCTCGATGACAAGGGCAAGCTGCGCACCGAGGCTCCCGAGGCGGTCGAGGCTGCCGCGCTCTATCAAAGATTGATGACCAAGTCCGCCCCTCCGGGCGTCACGGGGTTCAATTGGGCCGAAGCTCAGTCTGCCTTCCTGCAGGGCAAGATCGGCATGTGGTTCGACGGTGTGGGTTTTGCCCCGCCGATGGAAAACCCGGAAAAGTCGCGGGTGGTCGGCAAAGTCGGTTATGGCGTCATGCCCAAGGGTCCCAAGGCGCATGCCTCGGGCACCTTCGGCGACGGGATTGGCGTTACCGCGGCCAGCGAGAAGAAGGAGGCTGCCTATCTGTTCTGCCAGTGGGCGGTATCGCCAGCCATGGGTGCACGGCTGTTGCAGGCCGGCGCCGGTGTTCCGTTCCGCAAATCCGTGCTGGAGGATCCCAAGGTGCGCGAAGGCGTAACCATGCCGGCAAGCTGGCTCGATGCCGTGGTCGGCTCGGGCAATATCAGCCGGCTGGCGCTGCCGGTCATCATCCCCGTCACCGAATTCCGCGACATCTATGGCGTGGCGCTGACCAACATGATTGCCGGCGCCGATCCCGCCGCGGAGCTGAAGAAGGCCACCGAGCAGTTCCAGCCGGTTCTCGACAGGAGCGAGCAGGGCTGATGTCGGCCACCACCCCAGAACAGACCGGGGTGACGATGCCAGTTATCGACGGGAGCCAGACCATCCGGCTGGCTCCCAACTACTGGCCTTTCGTTGTCCCCGCACTCGTCGTCGTCGGCGCCGTCATCGTCTTCCCCTGGGCTTTCACCCTGTGGATGAGCGTCAACCGCTGGACGCTCGGCCAATCGCGGAGCTTTGCCGGGATGGAAAACTATCTCCGCCTGGCAAGCGACCCACGTTTCTGGGAATCCCTTGTTCATACGTTGACCTACACCTTCCTCTCGGTTGCAGCGCCGATGCTGCTGGGCACTCTGGCCGCGCTGATTTTCGACGCCAGGTTTCCGCTGCGCGGCTTGCTGCGCGGCGTCTTCGTCATGCCGATGATGGCGACACCCGTTGCCGTGGCACTGGTTTGGACAATGATGTTCCATCCTCAGCTTGGCGTGCTCAACTACCTGCTGTCGCTGGTCGGCATCCCGGCTCAGGAATGGATATTCAACGCCAACACGGTCATCCCGTCGCTGGTTGCGGTCGAGACCTGGCAGTGGACGCCGCTGGTCATGCTGATCGTGCTTGGCGGGCTGGCCTCGGTGCCGCGCGAGCCCTTCGAAAGCGCCGAGATCGACGGCGCCAATGCCTGGCAGCAATTCCGCTATCTCACTCTGCCGATGATCGCGCCGTTCCTGATGATCGCGGTCATCATCCGGACCATCGATGCGTTGAAGAGCTTCGACATCATCTACGCGATGACCCAGGGCGGCCCGGGCACGGCGTCGGAGACCATCAACATCTATCTCTACAACACCGCCTTCTCCTACTACGATATCGGCTACGGCTCGGCCATGGCCGTGGTGTTCTTCATTGTCATCGTGGCCCTGTCTTTTGTCCTGCTGATGCTGCGCCAACGCTCGCAGTGGATCGATACGGAGGGCAAATAGATGAGTTCACGGCTGCTCAACCAGATCGGTCTGTTTTTCGCTGCCCTGGTTTTCGTCTCGCCGGCGATCCTGTTCTTCCTCTGGATGATCTCGTTGTCGCTGAAATTCGAAATCGATAACGGTGCCTATCCGCCGATCCTGATCCCCGAACGTTTCGCCTGGTCGAACTATGTGAAAGTGTTCGAGGAGAACAATTTCCTGCTGTATCTCTGGAATTCGGTTCTGGTGACCGGCACGGCGACCTTGCTGGCGCTGTTGATCGGCGTACCGGCCGGCTATGGTATCGCACGGCTCAAGGCTGAACGATCGGCGGTCGTCATCATGATCGCCCGCATGACGCCCGGACTATCCTATCTCATCCCGCTGTTTCTGCTGTTTCAATGGATCGGGATCCTCGGCACGCTCTGGCCGCAGATCATCATCCATCTGGTGGTGACGGTGCCGATCGTGGTCTGGGTGATGATCGGCTATTTCGAGACCACGCCGATGGAACTGGAGGAGGCGGCCAACATCGACGGCGCCAGCTCCTGGCAGGTTTTCCGGCTGGTTGCCCTGCCCATCGCCAAGCCGGGCATCGTCGTCGCCTTCATCCTGTCCGTTATCTTCTCGTGGAACAATTTCGTTTTCGGCGTGGTGCTCGCCAGCCGTGAGACGCGCACACTCCCGGTCGCCGTCTACAACATGCTGTCCTACGAGCAGGTCAGTTGGGGGCCGCTCGCCGCGGCGGCGCTGGTGGTGACGCTGCCGGTGCTGATCCTGACCATGTTCGCGCAAAGGCAGATCGTCGCGGGGCTGACCGCCGGCGCCGTCAAGGGCGGCTGAGCGCGCGTCCCGACATCACTCTTTTCCAGGAAAGATCCAATGGCATCGGTAACAATCAACAACGTGCAGAAGGCCTTCGGGGCCACCAAGATCATTCACGACGTCAGCGTCGACATCGCCGACGGCGAATTCGTCATCCTGGTCGGTCCGTCGGGATGCGGAAAATCGACGCTGCTGCGCATGATCGCAGGCCTTGAAACGATCTCCGGCGGAAAGATCGCCATCGGCGAACGTATGGTCAACAATCTGCGCGCGCGGGACCGGAACATCGCCATGGTGTTCCAGAATTATGCGCTCTATCCGCATATGACTGTTGCCGACAATATGGGCTTTGCCCTCAAGATCAAGAAAGCCGATCCGGCCGACACCGCTGGCCGGGTCCGGAAAGCAGCCGGCATTCTTGGCCTGGAAAAGTTGCTTGACCGCTATCCGCGCCAGCTTTCTGGCGGCCAGCGTCAGCGCGTTGCCATGGGCCGCGCGATCGTGCGCGACCCACAGGTCTTCCTGTTCGACGAGCCGCTCTCCAACCTCGATGCCAAATTGCGCGTCCAGATGCGCGGCGAGATCAAGGCCCTGCACCAGCGGCTGGGTACTACGACGATCTATGTCACGCACGACCAGATCGAGGCCATGACCATGGCCGACAAGATCGTCGTGCTGCATGACGGCCTGGTCGAGCAGATCGGCGCGCCGCTGGACCTCTACGACCATCCGGCCAACCTCTTCGTTGCCGGTTTCATCGGCTCGCCCGCCATGAACTTCATTGCCGGCCGCATCGAGGAGGGCGCGTTCCGCAGCGCCGGCGGGTTGATCCTGCCGTTGCCGGAAGGCGCCCAGCCGGCGGATGCCGCAGGACGCGAACTCGTCTACGGCATTCGACCGGAACATATCCGGGCGACCGGGCAGGGCGTGCCGGGCACGATCACGCTTCTCGAGGCGACCGGCTCGGAAATCTTCGCCAGGGTCGACTGCTCCGGTGAAGAAATCTCCTGCCTCTTCCGAGAAAGGCTTGCGCTCAAGCAAGGCGAAGGGGTGCGGATCGAAATCGACCGTGCATGTGCGCATCTGTTCGACGCAGCAACCGGTCGGCGCATCTGACCCGATGGTTTGGTGAATGCGTGGTTGGCCTTAGGTCGGCAATGCGAATTCACCGGCGAGTTCGATGGCGCGGCCTTCGCGGGCCGATCTCTCGGCGGCAAGACCCATGACGACGGCCCACCAGCCGTCTTGCAAGGTCACTTCCACTTTGCCTTGTCCGCGCACCGCAGCGGTGAAGCGGGCGTGCTCGAAATAGGTCGAACCGTTATGGTCGCCTGCCTCGAGCAGCCGCGGGTCGACGGGAATCTCCAGCAGTCGTGGTCCAGGCGGAATGCGCGGACTGACGATCAACTGGGGCACTGGCGCAGGGCCAAGGTGGGTCGGCCAGAAACGGCCTGGTCCGGGCACCAGACATTCGATCTTTCCCTCGCCGCCGACAGCGCAGAGTTCCTCCTGGTAGCGGCTGCCCTCGGCAAACATGCACAGTTCCAGCATGGCGCGCGCGCCGCTCGCGAAATCAACCAGCACATAGCCGTGGTCAAGGATATCCGGCCTCTCACCGCCATAGCGTTCGTCGAGGTGGTTTACGGCCTGTCCAGCGCTCGCCATCACGCGGACGGGGTCGGATTCGAGGATCAGCCGCATCAGGTCGAAGAAGTGGCAGCATTTCTCGACGAACGTGCCGCCGGTGTTGCGGTTGAAGCGGTTCCAGTCGCCGACTTTGGCCAGAAACGGGAAGCGGTGCTCGCGGACCGTCAGCATGCGGATGCCGCCGGTGGCATGGCGCGCCTGCTCGACGAATGCGGCGACGGGCGGCATATAGCGGTATTCCATGGCCACCCAGACGAGCGGAAGCCGTGCTTTCAACGCCGCGATTCGCCCCTCGTCGGCGGCCGCGGTGAAGAGCGGCTTTTCCACCAGCACCGGCAGTGGTCGAAGTGCGGCGATCTCCTCCATCTGACTGAGGTGATGGTGGTTGGGGCTGGCAATCAAGATGCAGTCCACCTCGTCCATCGCCAGCAGCTCGGCGATCGATGCCGCCGATCGCGCGCCCGACGCCGCCGCCAGTGACGCCGCCAACATGCCGGGGTCCGGCTCGAAGATCGCGGCCACATGCGCGTCGGGCAACAGAGCGATGTTGCGGATATGCTCGCGGCCCATCATGCCGCAGCCGATGATGCCGTAGCCGATCGATGATCTGGTCACGCTGCCTCTTGCTCCGGCCTATCTGAAACGTGTGACGTACCGCGCCGCGCCCGGATCGAACCAACTGCGGGAATATTCCGCGCTGGCGCCGTCGCCAGCCCAGGCGATACGTTCTATGAAACCCACGACCGTCCCCGGCGGTGGCCTGAACTCGAGCGGGGCCCAGTCCGGCACAGGCGCGACGGCGACATGGTCTTCGGCGCGAACGATCGAAAAGCCGAGCGCGAGCCGGTAGTGGAGATAGAGGGATTCAGACAGGTCCTCGCGCTTGAGCCGCTCGGCGCGGCTGACGTCCAGCCAGATCTCCTCGACCGCGGCAGGCTCTCCGTCGAGCCGCCGCAGCCGGCGTATCCGATGGGCTTCGCCGGCGCTGCCGAATTGCGGCAGGTCGGCTGGCTTGGGCAGTCGCTCGACGGATAGCACGTCGGCGCTCGGCAGGCCGCCGCCACCGATACGCTCCAGGCGAAAGAAAGCATAGATCCCGAGCAAGTCGCCGCGCGCCCGCACATAGTTACCCGAGCCCTGGATGCGGTCGAGAAGGCCCTTTTCGGTCAAATCTGCCAGCGCCCGCCTGAGCGTGCCGACGGCAATCCCGAGGCTCGCGGCCATCGCGCGCTCGGGCGGCAGCCGCGCCCCGTCGGCCAGCCGTCCGGCCGCGATTTCGCGGATCAGCATTTCGCTGGTCTGCAAGTGCACAGGCAGGGGGCCGCGCATCTGGCTGGATCGGTGGCCGGGGTCCGCCCTTGTCAAATGCATCCGGTGTTCCAATCGCATCCTGGTTTAGGGTTTGGCTCCAAAATTGATACAGTATTGATCTACACCAAAACGAATGCTACGCAAGCCCCATTCGCAGCTCCGGAGGTCATGGAAGAGTGGCCCGGACGTCTTTGTTCTGAAGAGTGGCAATGAGCATCGTCCCAATCACCTCGCCGGATCTCGATGCAGCCGAAGTCTCGTGGTTCGCCGCACTCTGCTCGGACGACTATCGCTATCTCGGTGTGTCGGACGGCGCGCTGCGCTCGAGCTGGGCGCATTGCTCCGAGATCGTGAAGACGTCCGAGGAACTCGGTTTCCGCAACATCTTGTGTCCGTCGTCCTATCAGGTCGGCCAGGACACGCTGAGCTTCGTAGCCGGTTGCGCGCCGATCACCTCGAAGATCAATCTGCTCGCCGCTGTGCGCTGCGGCGAGATGCAGCCAATCATGCTGGCGCGCACGATTGCGACGCTGGATCACATGCTGGAAGGCCGGCTGACGGTAAACATCATTTCGTCGGACTTTCCGGGCGAGACGGCCGACAGCGCCTACCGCTATCAGCGTTCCCGCGAGGTGGTGCAGATACTGCGCCAGGCCTGGACCAGGGACAGCATCGATTTCGAGGGCGAGGTCTATCGTTTCAAGGGGCTCTCGACGGCACCGGCGAAGCCCTATCAGCAAAATGGCGGTCCGCTGCTCTATTTCGGCGGTTATTCGCCCGACGCACTCGAGCTTTGCGCCGAACAGTGCGACGTCTACCTGATGTGGCCTGAAACCAGGGTGGAACTTGCCGGCCGCATGAAAGCCGTCCACGAACGCGCCGAGCGCCATGGGCGGACGCTCGACTACGGCCTGCGCGTCCACATGATCGTGCGCGACACCGAGGCCGAGGCAAAGGAATATGCCCGGGAGCTGGTTTCGAAGCTGGACGACGAGCAGGGCAGGGCGATCCGCGAGCGCGCGCTCGACGCCCGATCGCTCGGCGTATCGCACCAGGCCAGGAACCGCCAGATCGCCGATGCCGAAGGCTATGTCGAGCCGCATCTGTGGACGGGCGTCGGGCGAGCGCGCTCCGGCTGCGGCGCGGCGTTGGTGGGCTCGACCGATCAGGTTCTGTCGGAAATCGAGGCGTATATGAAGATGGGGATCCGCGCCTTCATCTTTTCCGGCTACCCGCATCTCGACGAGGCGCGCCATTTCGGCACCAAGGTGCTGCCCCAGCTCAAGACATGCTCGCTCCCGCACGCCTATGGCCGGGTGCCGGAACGGATCCCGGCGACACCACTGGGAACGGGGGAGCGCCGCTGATGGAGCATGTCGTGTGCAATCCACGCCTTTTGCGCAATGCCTTCGGGCGCTTCGCCACCGGCGTCACGGTCGTCACCACCGGCACGGCCGACGGTCCGGTCGCAATCACTGCCAACAGCTTTTCATCCGTGTCGCTCGACCCGCCGCTGGTGCTCTGGTCGATCGGCCGCCACTCGCGCCGGTTCGAAGCGTTCGCTAATTCCGCGCACTACGCCATTCACGTGCTGGCGGAAGATCAAATCGATCTGTGCTGGCGTTTTTCGAAGTCGGGGACGGACTTTGCCGATCTTGACCTGTCGTGGAGCGAGCACGGCGTGCCATTGCTGCCGCGCGCGCTGGCGCGGTTCGAATGCAGCGTCGCCGACCGTTTCCCGGCTGGCGACCATATGATCCTGCTTGGACGTGTCCTTGAACTGGAGACGCAAGAGGGTTTGCCGCTGCTCTTTGCTGGCGGCAAGTCGCGCGCTCAAGAGGCCAGTTGATGACCGCCGGCGCCGCTCCGGGCTGGTGCCGTCGACTGGCGCACCACGAGATTGCAGGCAAGCTCGACGCGGCGCGGCGGCGACCCCGAATGGGCCATGTCGTCGAGCAGCAGGCTAAGTGCTGCCGATCCGATCTCGCGCATGGGAATGTGCATCGCCGTCAGCGGCGGGTTGCAGAAGGCAGCGAGCGGCAAGTCGTCCATACCGACCACGGACACATCGCCAGGCACCGAATATCCGGCCTCCTGGAGGCCGGCGATGGCACCAAACGCCAGGCTGTCGCCGGCCGTCAGCACGGCGGTGAAATCGAGGCCGCGGGCCGCGATGCGCTCGGTCACGGCTCTGCTCGCAAGTTCCGGCAGCCAGTCCTGCACCTCGACCACGAAGTCGTCGAAGCCGGCAATGCCGGCCGTGATCAGCGCGTCGCGCCAACCTTCATAGCGTCGCTCGATTGTGCGCCGGCCACGCCGCATCAGGAACAGGATGCGGCGGTGGCCAAGGCCGATCAGATGCTGCGCGGCAAGCATGGCGGCAGAGCGATTGCAGGGCGTCACGCTCGAATGGCGCATCGAGGGATCGTCACCGTTGACGAGCACGATCGGCTTGGCGAAGCCGGCTGTCAGCGTCAGCACATCGTCATCGTCCAGCGTCAGAAACAGGCAGCCGGCGACGCTGTCGTCGCGCTCGGATTCACGCAGCAGCGCGATTTCGTCCTCGGGCGCCGAAACCGGCCGGGTCACCAGTTCGACGCCCAGCAACCGGGCACGCTCGTTCAGTCCATCAAGGACATGGTAGGTGAACTGATTGCGGGCACTGTCCACCATTGCCACGCTGCTTGCGGCCAGGATGACCTTGCGCCCGGCAACCGAGGCGGGAATGGCGTAGTTCATCGACTTCGCTATTTCGATGATCCTGGTGCGAAGCTCATCCCTCACGCCGCCGACACCGCTCAGCGCACGGGAGGCGGTGCTGACCGACACGCCGCAACGCGCCGCGATCTCCTCAAGTCGAATGCGGCGGCTGGGGCGGCCACGCTTGCCCTGGATATTCATCCGTTCCGTCACCTCCGGCAAAGTCATCTGATTAATGCAAAAAATTTTCAGATTGCGCAAGAAAAATGGCTGTGAAACAGTTCTGATGAAGCGGAAGAAACGGGAGGAGTGATGCCGCTATCGGCCGAACGCCTGAATTCCAAACTTGCCAGCCTCGTGGCCGGCATGACCGGCTTGCGTCATGACGGGCGCTTCCATGAGCCGAATCTCGACGGCACTCCGGGCGACTATGTCAGCTTCGACAGCTGGGAATGGCCGCAAGGCGTCGGGCTCTACGGGCTGGTTCGGCTGTGGGCGCAGACCGGCGACGATCGGCTGCTGCAGACGATCGAGGCCTGGTACGATCGACGCATCGCGGTCGGTCTCCCGGCGATGAACGTCAACACCACCGCGCCTCTGCTGGCGCTAAGCGAATTGTGGCGACGCCGGCGCCAGCCGCGCTTCGAGCCGGTCCTGCGCGAATGGGCCGAGCAGGTAGTCACCGCCTTGCCGCGGACGCCCGAAGGCGGTTTCCAGCATGATGTTTCCGACCGGGTCAACGATGACGAATTGTGGGACGACACGCTGTTCATGGTGGCGCTGTTCCTCGCATCCTACGGCCAGGCTGCCGGCCAGCGCCGCTTCGTCGAGGAAGCGGAACGGCAATTCCTGGTTCACGCCCGTTATCTTGCCGATCCGGCATCAGGGCTGTGGTTCCACGGCTGGACGTTCGCGGGCCGGCACAATTTCGCCCGCGCGCTTTGGGCGAGAGGCAATGCCTGGATTACCGTCGGTATCCTGGAACTGGTGGAGTTCGCCGAAGTTGCGCCTTCGGTTCGGGCCTATCTGCTCGGCGTGCTGGAGACGCAGATCAACGCCCTACTCGAGGTGCAGGCGGGTTCGGGCGCCTGGCACACTCTGCTCGACGACCCGACGTCTTACGAGGAGATTTCTGCCACGGCCGGCTTCGGCTACGGCTTAATGAAAGCCGCGCGGTTCGGAATCGGCTCGACAGAGTGCCGTGCCGCCGGCCTCCGCGCCTTGGAAGCCGTGGTGGCCAACATCGATGACAAAGGTGTGGTTGCGAACGTGTCCTATGGCACACGCATGGGCGCCGACCTGCAATTCTATCGCGATATACCCATCCATCCGACGGGCTACGGGCAGGCGCTGGCCATTCTGTGCCTGACCGAAGGCGCGCGGCATCTGCAGTCGAAGGTGGAGGCGGCGTGATGCGGACGCTCTATGGCGCGTCGCCGGCCGATATTGCCGGCATGGACACGGACCGGCTGAGGGCCGAGTTCCTCGTCGACGGCTTGTTCCGGCCTGGCGCGATCGAATTCGTCTACACCCATGTCGACCGCATGATCGTCGGTGGCGCGGTGCCGCTGGCCAACCGGCTGGCATTCGGCAACGGGGCCGAAGTCGGCACGCCGCTCTTCTTTGACGCGCGCGAGATGGGCATCGCCAATCTCGGCGGCAATGGCGCGGTCGCGGTGGACGGCCGGCGCTTTCAGGTGGCTAACCGCGACATCGTCTATGTCGGACGCGGAGCGCGTGAGGTGACGCTGGAGAGCGACGATCCGGAGAGGCCGGCACGCTTCTACATGAACTCGGTGCCAGCCGGCGCCGATATTGCGCATCGGCTTATCGTCAGCAGCGAAGCCAAGCCGCTTGTGCTCGGCGATGAGGCCCGTGCGAACAGGCGCACGCTGCGTATGTACATCCATCCCGAAGTGGCCCCGTCCTGCCTCTTGCTGATGGGGATCACCGACCTCGCGCCGGGCAGTGTGTGGAACACCATGCCGCCGCATCTGCATGAGCGGCGCATGGAAGCTTATTGCTACTTCGACCTCGCCGAGGCCGACCGTGTGGTCCATCTGATGGGCCGGCCTGACGAGACGCGCCACCTGATGGTCGCCGACGGCGACGTCGTCCTGTCGCCTGCCTGGTCTATCCATATGGGTGCCGGCACCGGCCCCTATGCTTTCGTCTGGGGCATGACCGGCGAGAACCAGGCCTATACCGATGTCGATCCAGTTGCCGTGAAGGATTTGCGATGAGCGAGGCCGCGCAAGGCGTTCGGACGGACTTTACGCTGCGCCGGCCGCTCACGGCGGGGCAGCCTATCGTCTATTGGCGGCTCGGGTCCATCGCCGGGCAGCGCTACGACGTGGCCGACCAGCCCATGCAAGGCGAGATGGATCCCTTCTTCTTCCTGACCAAGCACAAGAATTTCATTCCGCATGAATATCCGTGCCGTACGCAGTTCGCAGCGGAACGCCGCGGCAAGCGACCACAGGTCAGCGCCGAATTCGGCGCCGAGCGCACCTGGCTGCCCTTCGCCTCACCACGCATCGACCTGTCGGGCTTCTGGTTTCGGCCGACGGTGCTTGGAACCTGGGCCGAGACCACCATCGAGGCGGCCTCGACTGGCGAGGCGCTGGTGCGGCTGCGCACATGCGGCGGCGCCATACTCTTTGCCAACGGTGGGGAAGCCGGCTGGATGGCGCCCTACGGCCGCAATCTGGAAAGTGCCGCGCATTTCAAGATCGCGCTGAAGGCCGGCCGTAACGACATTCGCGTGTGGTTCGACGATCTCGCCGAGCGCGACGCCCGCTACTATTTCCAGCTCGACTATCTATCCGGTCCGGCTGCTTCGGTGGCACTGCCGATCGAAGTCGAGAGCGGCGTTGCCGATGCGATGGAAGCAGCCCTCGACGACATGCATTTCGAGCGTCCCGCCTATGACGGCGGCGAGGTGGCGCTCGTCACCGGCGTGGCCCTGCCGCGCGACGCGCAAGTCGAGGTCGAGATCGAAGGCGATTTCATGTCGATCGAGGCGCCGGTGCGCTTCGCCTTCGATCTGCCGGCGGGCCAGGCGCGGCTGCCGATCGCCGATACCGAGCAGCTGCCGGCCGACTTTCGCCATTTCAAGGTGACGCTGAGGGTCGCCGACCATGCCGTATCGCGTGTCTTCGGCGTCGAGATATGCCACGCGCGCCGTCAGGGCGATGCGCCAGAAACGCTTACCGCGCGTATAGATGAAGCCCTGCGCGAGGTCGCCGGTCACGCCGAGGCCGACACCGTGCGCGCGCTGGCGCGCCTGGCGATCGGACAGCAGGGCGCCGAGACCGACGCCATGATCGCCGGCACGCTGCCGGCGATCGAGGATTCTCACGATTGCGCCGACTTCATCCTGGTACCGCTGCTGTGGTGCCGCACGGCCTATGGCGATCGGCTGGAAGCGAGCCTGCGTGCGCGCGTCGACAACGCCATCCTCGGCTATCGCTACTGGATGGACGAGCCCGGCAATGATGTACAGTGGTACTTCTCCGAGAACCACGCGCTGCTCTTCCACACCGCCGCCTATATTGCTGGGGGCGTGTTGCCTGATGTGCGGTTCGTGCGGTCGGGCCGCCTTGGCCGCGAACAGTCCGCGGCTGGAGCCGCGCGTGTACGCGCCTGGCTCGACCATTTCGAGGCATGGGAGATGGCCGAGTTCAACTCGGCGCCCTACTTCCCGATCGACCTCAAGGGCCTGTGCGCGCTCTACGCGCTGGCCCCGGACAAGGACATCGCCGAACTTGCCGGCAAGGCAATCATACGCCTGCTTGAAGTCGTCGCGCGCTCGGCGCACCGCGGCATCCTCACCGGGGCGCAGGGCCGCTCCTATGAGCACACGCTGCGCGCCGCGCGTTCCCTGGAATTGTCCGGCATCTGCCGCATGCTTTGGGGCAAGGGCAATTACGGCATGCGCTTTCACGCGCTGCCGCAGCTGGCACTCTGCCTGCGGGATCACGATTTGAGCGTTCCGGACGGGTTGGCTGCAATTGCTTCCCTCACCGACGATACGGCGTGGGAATGGACTTTTGCGCAGGGACAAGACCGCTTCGCGCGGCTCTACCACTACAAGACGCGCGACCATGCGATGGGCAGCGCCGCTGGCTACCGCTGGAACCAATGGGGCTATCAGGAAACCGTCATTCACGCCCGGCTGGGCAAGAATCCGGATGCGCAGATCTGGATCAACCACCCCGGCGAAGTGCTGCAGTCGGGATATGGCAGACCATCATATTGGGGCGGCTCAGGCACTTTGCCCCGACTTCATCAATACCGCGACCTCGCCATAGTCAGCTTCTCCTGCTCGGATGAACAGCCCGACTTTACACACGCCTGGTTCCCCGCAAGTGCCTTCGATGCCGTGCAAGTTGGTGGCGATCGGGCGTTCGCACAATCTGGCGACGCCTTCGTTATGCTGAAGACGGATGTTCCGCTCACACAGGTCGTGGCCGGCCCGACCGCCGGCAACGAGTTGCGGGCGGCGGGACGCAGGACGACATGGATCGTCCGCCTCGGTGATCGGAATGCCAATCTGCCGGCGCTCGACGCCTGGGCGGGCGCCTTTGCCGGCCTGTCGGTGCGGTCGGGTCCCGACGGCGAGTTGACCGTCGAGGATCCGGAGTACGGCACGGTGCATTTCCTGGCCGACGCAAGGATCGTGGCTGAAGGACGTACACTCGATCCGACCAACTGGACCGTGCGCGGCGAGGCGATGCGCATGAAGCACAGAGAGTAGGGAGGAAATCGGCTGCGACGCTCAAGAGGAGAGGGCGTGGCGGCTTGAACCATCGGGGCGCCGCCCTGGTAAAGGAGGAGACGAAGCATGAATAAGACCCGCACTTTGCTGGCCGCGCTATCGGTCAGCCTGCTCGCATCGACCAGCGCGTTTGCCGGCGACGTGCGCATCATGTGGTATTCGGACGGTGTCGAGGGCGATGTCATCCAGGACATTCTGAACCGCTTCATGAAGGACAATCCCGACATCCACGTCACGCTCGACAACGTCGCCTACAAGGTGATCCAGGAGCAGCTGCCCATCCAGCTCGAAGCCGGCCAGGGGCCGGACATCGCCCGCGTCACGAACATCAAGGAGCTTGCCCAGCACTGGCTCGATCTCAGGCCACTGGTGGCCGATCCGAAATATTGGGAGGCCAATTTCGCTGACACGCTGGACTGGATGCGCCCCGATGGCTCCAACGCCATCCCGGGTTTCATGACCCAGCTCACGCTCACTGGCGGCTTCGCCAACAAGACGCTGTTCGAACAGGCCGGCGTGCCGCTGCCCGGTGACAAGGCGACCTGGGACGACTGGATCGCCGCCGCCGCCGAGGTGGCGAAGAGCCAGCAGCTTCCGGCTGCCTTCGCCATCGACCGTTCCGGTCACCGCATTTCGGGTCCGAATGTCTCCTTCGGAGCGAACTATATCGGCCCCGATGGCATGCCGGCGAAAGTGGACGACGGCACCAAGGCGTTCGTCGGCAAGCTCGTCGACTGGACCGCCAAGGGCCTGATGCTGAAGGATACCTGGGTGTCGGCGGCAGGCTCGACCTATCGCGCGGCCGCCGACGACTTCATCAACGCCCAGATCCCATTCTACTATTCGGGCAGCTGGCAGGTCGCCAATCTGTCGACCAAGATCGGCGATAGTTTCGACTGGGTGGCAACCGGCTCGCCCTGCGGTACCGCAGGATGTTCGGGCGTGAAGGGCGGCGCGGCGCTGGTTGCCATCAAATACACCAAGAATCCCAAGGACGTCGCCAAGGTCATGGATTATCTGGCCCGTGAAGACGCGGTGAAAGAATTCAGCGAGCGCACGCTGTTTCTGCCCGCGCACAAGGGCGTCGTAGACAAGGGCGGGCTGAAATGGGTCTCGGCCGACAAGAACGTCGGTCCGGCGCTCGACAAGTTCGTCAAGGCGGCGGGTGAAACCCTGCCGGCGGCCGATGCGCTGCCGCCGTGGAAGTGGGCCAACGCTTACTTCGCCGCGCTGGTGACGCGCGTCAGCCAAGTGATGGCCGGCGAACTCAGCCTCGACGATGCCTGGGGCAGGATCGACCAGGATATCGCCGACAAGGTTGCCGAGGCGAAGTGACCGCCGCCGCGACACTGAAGGCATGGACTGGCGCCGCGCTCGCGGCGCCGGTCGTCTGGCTGGCATCGATCGTCAACGTGCCGCTGAAGTTCTGGCAGCGCGCGACGGGCACCGGTGGCATGGCCGCGTTCTTCCTCGCCCCAAACATGGCGATCTTCGGCATTTTCGTCCTGGTGCCGATGATCATCAACTTCTTCTATTCGGCCACGTCGGGAACGGCCTACTTCCTGCAGGACCGAACCTATGTGGGGCTCGAGCAATACCAGCGGCTGCTCGATTGCGGCAACTACCTGGACACTGCCACTTGCCATGAGGATCTCTTCTGGAAGGCCGTGCACAATACGGGCCTGTTCGTCGTCGTGCAGGTGGCGCTGATGACGGTCGTGTCGATGGCGACAGCGCTGATTCTCAACCGCGAGATCGTCGGGCGCAGCTTCTGGCGCGCGGTGTTCTTCTTTCCGGTGCTGCTGTCGCCCGTCGTCACCGGCCTGATCTGGCGTTGGATCCTCCAGCGCCAAGGCCTGCTCAACCTGATCGTCCATGATCTGGGCGGCGAGCCGCACAACTGGCTGACGGACCGTTTCTGGGCCTTCACCGCCGCCGTCAGCGTTTCGGTCTGGGCACATATGGGCTTTTACACGCTCATCCTGCTTGCCGGATTGCAGGCGATCCCGCGCGACCTTTACGAAGCGGCCGAGATGGACGGCACGAAGCCGGCGCGGGTGTTCTGGCGCATCACGCTGCCGCTGCTGATGCCGAATCTGCTTGTCGTCATCGTACTGACGCTGATCCGCGCCGTGCAGATCTTCGACGAAGTCTATGTGCTGACGGGTGGAGGGCCGGGAAGTTCGACCCTCTATATCACGCAGTATATCTATGAGATCGGCTTCGCCTCCCTGTTGCGCAATCCGGGGCTGGCTTCGGCGGCTTCGATCCTGATGGGGTTGGTGCTGGTCGTACTCACCCTGGTTCAGCTGCAGGTCGGACGCCGGGGTGAGCGGAAAGGAGCCCGCGAATGAGCCGGGTCGTGACATTCCTGACCCGCCGGCGCGGCGGTCGCGGCTGGCACTGGACGGATATCGTGAGCTGGCTGTGGCTGCTCGGCGGCGTTGTCATCATGTTCGGTCCGGCCATCTGGCTGGTGGGTTCGTCATTCAAGACGCCGGCACAGCTCGCCGAGTTCCCGCCGACCATAATGCCTTATGTCAGCCAACAGGCGAGGGTCGAAGGCTACGACAAACCGCTGACCCTCTACAAGGTGAAGCTACCGGATGGTTCGACCAAGGTGCTGGCCGAGGTGCGGCGCATCGGCATCATGGCGCAGATGGTGGACCCGCAGGCGCCGAACGATGTCGTGAAGATCAACATCGCCGACCGGCAGCCGGTGCGCGAAATCGGCTTCGCGACGGAGAACTACACCGAGCCCTTCGTCCATTTCGACTTCCTGCGCTATCTGCGCAATTCGATTTTTGTGACGGCAATGGCGACGCTGATCACGCTGCTCACCAATTCGATGGCCGCCTTCGCCTTGTCGAAATACAAGTTCCGCGGCCGCGATCTGACGATGCTTGTTATCGTCGGTACGCTGATGGTGCCGCTGTCGGTCATCCTGGTGCCGCTCTATTCGGTGGTGGGTGCCGTTGGGCTGCTCGATTCGCTGTGGGGCGTGATCTTGCCGACCGTGGCGACGCCAACCGGCGTCTTCCTGCTGCGCCAATATATGCTGACCATCCCCGACGAGCTGCTCGATGCGGCGCGCATGGACAACGCTTCCGAATGGCAGATCTACTGGCGCATCGTATTGCCGCTTGCAGCACCGGCGCTCGCCGTGCTGGCGATCTTCTCGGTCGTCTGGCGCTGGAACGACTTTCTGTGGCCGCTGGTGGTGCTGTCGCGCAAGGAACTCTACACACTCCAGGTCGGCCTCAACACCTATGCCGGCCAGCTAAACGTGCAGTGGCACTACATCTTGGCGATGACCGTGGTGACGATGATCCCCGTCGTCCTCGTCTTCGTCTTCCTGCAGCGTTACATCACTTCCGGCATTGCCGGCACCGGGCTGAAGTGAGGATGTCATGGGACGGATAACGCTGACCAACATCGATCGCGCTTACGGCAAGATGAAGATCTTGCACGGCATCAACCTCGACGTCGGTGACGGCGAGATGCTGGTCCTCGTCGGCCCGTCGGGTTGCGGCAAGTCCACGTTGCTGCGGCTGATTGCCGGGCTCGATCGACCGACCGACGGCAAGATCGAGATCGACGGGGTCGACGTCACCAACGTTTCGGCCGCGCAGCGCGGTCTGGCAATGGTGTTTCAGTCTTACGCGCTCTATCCGCACATGAGCGTGCGCCAGAACCTCGCCTTCGGCCTCGAAAACATCCGTATGCCCAAAGCCGAGATCGACGCGCGGATCACGGAAGCGACGCGCATGCTGGAAATCGCTCCCTATCTCGACCGCCGGCCCGGTCAACTGTCGGGCGGCCAGAAGCAGCGCGTGGCAATCGGCCGTGCGGTGGTGCGCAATCCGACCGCCTTTCTACTCGATGAACCGCTGTCCAACCTCGATGCCGAACTGCGTATCACCATGCGCGCTGAACTGGCGGGCCTGCACCGGCGGCTGGCAACCACGATGATCTACGTCACCCATGACCAGATCGAGGCGATGACGCTGGCGGACCGCATCGTGGTCATGCGCTCGGGGCGGATCGAACAGGTCGGCCGGCCGCTCGATCTCTACAACGCTCCGGCCAACCTGTTCGTCGCCGGCTTCATCGGTGCGCCGCGGATGAACCTGCTGCCGGTGAAGGTGCGTTCGGCAAGCGGCGCCGAGGTGCGTGTCGAAGGTCCAGGCGGGCTCTCAGCCTCGATCGCGGCCGATGGGGTCGCGCTGAAACCGGGAGACGACGCGACGCTTGGCATCCGGCCACACGACATCCAACTTTCGAATGGCAGCAAGGGATCGGTGGAAGCGCGGGTAACGCTGGCCGAGGCGTTGGGACCGGAAACCGTTGTCCACGCCACCATTGCCGGCGACAGCAAACTGATCGCCGTTCTCAAGCAGCAGGGCGTTGAAACGCAAGGGCCGCCGATCAACCTCGCTCTGCCGCCGGAGCGCATGCATCTCTTCGATGCCGCCGGGCTGCGCGTTCCACCGCGTTAGCCTCGCGCGAGGCCATCGTTAGGGCCTCGTAGCGGCGATATCTCCGCGCAATACATGGATTTCCATGAGATGCAGCCGAGGCATGGCGGAACTAGATTTAGGCGGTGAGTTCGCCTGTCCAGATATTGAAAACAAGTGCTATATCAAGCGCTGACCCTCCCCAGGCTTTTTTGTCCGACAGGAGAAGCCAATGACAGCAGCGTCCAACTCACTTGGCGAAATCGACCCCGAAGCAACGCTCGCGCTGCAAATCATCGAGAGCATGCCCGGCCACGCGTGGGCAGCCGATGCCGCCGGAAGATTCACCTATGTCAGCCCAAACACCCTGGCGTTCCTCGGCAACGCGCATGAGGATCTCAACACTTCCGAAGACGACGATGAGTTCGGCTGGCGTCGAGCTGTCCATCCCGACGATTATGATCCTGTAGCCGCCAGATGGCGGCATTGCCTCGAAACCGGCGATCCCTATGATACCGAGCATCGTCTGCGGCGCGCCGATGGCGTCTATCGCTGGTTTCGAAGCTCAGGACGACCTTTTCGCGATAGCCAGGGGCGCATCATTCAATGGTACGGCACGACAATAGACATTGAGGATCAGAAGCGGGCCGAGTCAGCATTGCGCGACCGGGAGCGGGAACTCTCGCAGCTCGTGGATATGGTCCCGAGTCACATCTGGCGGCTCGATCCCGACGGCGAGCCGATCTTCTTCAATGGGCGCATGGTTGACTTTCTTGGCCTCGACGTAGCGGATCTGGACCGACCGGGCATGAGCCGGCTGGCGGCGATGATACAGGCCGCCGTTCATCCGGACGACGCGGCAGCATTCGGCGATGCACTCCGTGGTTGCTTCGCTACCGGTGCGAGCTTCGCCATGCGCTATCGCCTGCGCCGTGCCGATGGCGTCTATCGCTGGATGTCGAGCCGGGCGGAGCCGATGCGCGATGACGCCGGCCGCATCGTCCAGTGGTACGGCCTCTGTCACGATATAGACGATCAGATGCACGCCGAAGCGGCGTTGCGGCAGAGCGAGCAACAACTTCGGCACATGATCGACGCCGTGCCGGTCCGTATCTGGAGCGTGATGCCGACCGGCGGGCCGGTCTACTTCAACAAGCGATACCAGGACCATTTCCGCTCCGTTATCGCGAACTTTGACGCGCTCGGCGAGCCGGGAATCGAAACGTTGCTGCACGAGGTGATTCATCCCGAAGATGCTCCCGAGGTGCAGCGCACGTTGCTGAGGTGTTTCGAAACTGGCGGCGGCTCCGCGATGCGGTTTCGCTGGCGCGAAAAAGACGGCACCTATCGCTGGGCTGAGTGCAGGGTCGAGCCGCGGCGCGATGACGACGGAACGGTCGTGCAGTGGTACGGGGTTTCTCTCGACATCGACGATGAGGTGCGCGCGCAGGCGGCGTTGCGCAAAAGTGAGCGGCGCCTTCAGCAGCTTATCGACACCGTGCCCGCTTTGATCTGGAGTACGACACCGGAAGGGACGCCATCCTACGTCAACAAGCGGTTCACCGATGTAACCGGGGCCACGCTCCATGACATCACGGCCCCGGACGGCTCGCCGTCGCTGAGCGTCATCCATCCAGACGATATCGACACCGCACGGCAGGCGATCCGCCATTCATTCGCAACGGGCGTGCCTTACGTTCAGAGATATCGCCAACGGCGGGCCGACGGCGGCTATCGCTGGACCGAGACTCGCGCCGAGCCGCTGCGCGACGAAGATGGCAGCATTCTCCAATGGTACGGTGTGAGCGTCGACATCCATGACCTGGTGACCACGCAAGCGGCGTTGCACGACCGGGAACGAGAGCTCTCGCAACTCGTCAACATGGTTCCGAGCTACCTCTGGCGGCTGTCTCCCAACGGTGAGCCGACCTTCTTCAACAAGCGCCTGATAGATTTTCTCGGCCTGGACATAGCGGACGCGGAAAAGCCGGACATGAGCCTGCTGGCGGCCTTCATTGCCACCGTCGTCCATCCCGACGATGCAGCCAGCCTGAAGGAAGCACTCGACAGCTGCTTTGCCACCGGCGAGCGCTTCTTCATGAGGTATCGCCTGCGCCGTGCCGATAGCGTTTATCGTTGGATGGAGGGCCGCGCGGAGCCGCTGCGGGATCACGGCGGACGCATTGTCCAGTGGTACGGTCTTACGCACGACATCGACGATCAGCTGCGCGTCGAAGCGGCGCTGCGCGAGAGAGAACGCGCTCTCTGGCAGCTCGTTGAAACGCTGCCGGCAATGATCGATTGCGCCGCGCCGGATGGCGAACCGATATATCGCAGCCAGCAGCTCCGCGAATTCCTCGGATACAATCTTGAGGAATTGGACGAAGCGGGAAAGTCGCGGCTGGCTGGCACACTCGACGCCGGTGTTCATCCGGACGACCTGACAGGTGTCAAAGAAAGATATGCCCATTGTCTGGCCACAGGCGAGCCGTATGCGCGACGGCACCGTCTGCGGCGCTTCGATGGTGAATATCGCTGGGTCGAGACGCGTGCCGCGCCGATGCGCAATGCTGAAGGCGCCATAGTGCAGTGGAACGTTATCTGCCTCGACATCGAAAATGAGGTGCGGACACAAGAGGAGCTTCGACTGGCACAAGAGAGACTTGCGCGTGCGAGTCAGGCGGCGAGCCTTGCCGAACTCTCCGCATCCATCGCTCATGAGGTGAACCAGCCGCTGGCCGCCATCGTCGCCAACTCGAACGCATGCCACCGTTGGCTGTCCGCCGAGCCCCCGAACGTCGAGCGCGCGAAGATCACGGCCGAGCGCATCATCCGCGACGCCAACTCGGCGGCGGATGTCGTCAGCCGCATCCGTGCCTTGTTCAGACCTTCGCTTGAAATGAGAACCAGCACGCCGATCCCCAGCGTCGTTGCGGAAGCCCGTGACCTTATGGCCGAGGAAGCCATGCGGCGTCGCGTTCGCATGGACATCGACGTCGAAAGCAACCTTCCGCTGGTTGCGTTCGATCGCGTCCAGATCCAGCAGGTCCTGGTCAACCTCATTCGCAACGGCATGGAGGCGATGGACACCACCGCGGGCGACAAGGTTCTTGGGATGCGCGTGCACCGGATAGAGGACACGATCCAGACCGAGGTCAGCGACCGAGGCCCGGGTATCGAACGTCCTAACAAGATATTCGAGCCGTTCTTTACAACGAAAGGGAACGGGATGGGCATGGGGCTCGCGATCTCCCGTTCGATCATCGAGTCTCACGGCGGCCGCCTTTGGGTGGAAAATAGCGTGCCGCGTGGGGCGACATTCATCTTCACCCTCCCGGTTGAAGCGAAAGCTGCGCAATAAGTCGGGCGACACCTCGGCCACCGGCGGCGCTCAGTAAGGCTTGGTTTTTCGGCTCTCGGTGAAGGGGCGCCGCCGCCCTGTGCAATGCATGGATTTCCATGAGGTGCGGTTGGGGCGTGGCGGGATTAGGGTGGCGACGTGAGTCCGTCAGCCCAGTCCAGCTATCAAGAACAAGTGCTACACGAAGCGCCGACAATCTCCAGACTTTGTTTGTCCGTCAGGGGCACCCGATGACGATAGCGCCCAACTCACTTGGCGAGACCGATTCCAACGCAACGCTCGCGTTAACGCATGAGTTGGACCGATCCGGACCGGGAAGTGGCCGACCTTTCGCGACGAATGAACCGGGCCTGATTCGCGGCAACATGATCAGCGATCTTGAAAGAGGCAGGTTGTCGCGCGTCTGGTCGCACCGTCCTCAATTCTCGCATCTGGGGCTTTTTATTACGGCCTATGTCCTGGGCTGCGGCTTCGCCCAGTCGCTCGCAATCATACCTGGAACAGGGATTTCCATTTGGCCTCCGAGCGGGCTTTTCATCGCTACGCTTGTCTTCGCCTCCAGGTATAGCTGGCCGTGGTGGGTGCTGGGGGCCTGTGTGGCAGAACTGTTCAGCAACTTCTTGTGGTTCCACACTCCGCTGCCCGCGGCCTTCCTGATCTTTGCCGGCAATGCTCTTGAAGCGGTGACCGGGGCATGGCTTGTGAACCAGACCTGCAAGCGCCCAGTTCGGCTGGAAACGTTGCGGGACGTCCTCGCATTCGTCGTACTGGCCGCTGGAGTTGCGCCGGTTGCAAGCGCCACGGTCGGAAGTGCGGCGCTTGCGTGGTTTGGCATACAATCGCAAAGCTTTGCGACGGCTTGGCCGCTGTGGTGGATCGGAGACGCGACGGGAGTCCTGATCGTAGCGCCACTGGCGCTGGTCGTGTTCCAGAACTGGCGCGGCAAGGCGCAGCTCTCGGCAGCGCGGTGGATGGAAGCTTGCGTCCTAGGGCTGATCTTTCTTGGGATCGCCGCCCTTTCCTTGAGCGGCTATCTGCCGTTCGCCTACATCATCATGCCGCCTCTTCTTTGGGCCGCGGTGCGCTTTGAGTTCCGAGGCGCCGCCGTAGCATTGACCGTTCTCGCTCTGATCACGGCGGTATTCACGATATCCGGCGCCAGCCAATTTGCCGGCGATCCCGAGTCCCAGAAGCACAACCAGATCATGCTGCAGCTTTTTCTGGGCATCTCTGCATTTTCGGCGCTCGTCGTGGCCGCCATTTCCAGGCAGCATCAGGCGGCGGTGCTCACTTTGCGCCAAAGTGTGGAGACCTTGCGGGAGCGGGAGCGAGAACTCTCGTTGCTGGTCGAAATGATCCCCGCTCACATCGCCCGCATGGCGCCCAACGGCGAACCAACCTTCTTCAGCAAGCGCACGACAGACTATATCGGCCTCAACGACATCGCGGGCTGGGACAAGCCGGGCACGAGCCGCCTGGCGACCGTAGTCGCGGCAGCCGTCCATCCCGACGATGGACCCAGGATGAGAGAATGGCTCAGCCGCTCCCTCGCCACCGGCGAACCCTGTCCCATACGGTATCGCCTGCGTCGCGCTGACGGTGTCTACCGCTGGAGGGAAGGCCGCGCCGAGCCGCTGCGGAACCAGAGTGGAGCGATCGTCCAATGGTACACGGCCAGCATCGACATCGACGATGAGGTGCGCGCGCAGGAGGCATTGCGCGACCGGGAGCGGGAGCTCTCGCAGCTTGTCGACATGGTTCCGAGCCACGTTTGGCGCCTGACGCCGGACGGCGAGCCGACCTTTTTCAACAAGCGAATGGTCGACTTTCTCGGCCTTGACGTAACGGATTTGGACAAACAGGGCATCGGCCGGCTGGCGGCGATGATAGCGGCCACCGTCCATCCGGACGACGCAGCAGCATTCGGCGACACGCTCAGTCACTGCCTTGCTACCGGCGAGCGCTTCTCCATGAGGTATCGCCTGCGCCGCGCCGATGGCGTCTATCACTGGATGTCGAGTCGGGCAGAGCCGATGCGCGATCACGCTGGCCTGATCGTGCAGTGGTACGGCCTCTGTCACGACATAGACGATCAGATGCAAGCCGAAGAGGCGCTGCGGCGGAGCGAATTGCAGCTTCAGCAGATGATCGACGCTGTGCCGGTCCGCATTTGGAGCGCGGTGCCGACCGGCGGGCCGGTCTACTTCAACAAGCGATACCAAGACCATTTCCGCGCCGTCATCGCCAATGTCGAAACACTCGGAGAGCCGCGCATCGAGGAATTGCTGCAAGAACTGGTTCATCCCGAAGATGCTCCCGAGGTGCTGCGCACGTTGCTGACCTGTTTCGAAACAGGCGGCGGTTCCGCGATGCGGTTTCGCTGGCGCGAAAAAGATGGCTATCGCTGGGCGGAGTGCAGGGTCGAGCCGCGGCGTGATGAAGACGGGGCGGTTGTGCAATGGTACGGGGTTTCCCTCGACATCGACGAAGAGGTGCGCGCGCGGGAAGCGCTGCGACAAGCCTCCGACAAACTCGCGCAAGCCACTCAGGCTGCAAGTCTCGCCGAGCTTTCCGCTTCGATCGCGCACGAGGTGAATCAGCCGCTGGCCGCGATCGTCGCCAATTCCCATGCATGCCACCGTTGGCTGGGCGCCGTCCCGCCGAACGTCGAACGTGCGAAGATTACGGCCGAGCGCATTATCCGGGACGCCAATTCGGCGGCGGACGTCGTCGGCCGCATCCGCGCGCTGTTCAAGCAATCCACCGAGACGAGGACCAATGCGGCGCTCAGCAGTGTCATCGCAGAAGCACGCGACCTCGTGACCGAGGAAGCGATGCGGCGGGGCGTTCGCATCAGCGTTGATGTCGAAAGCGACATTCCGCTAGTCGCGCTCGATCGCGTCCAGATCCAGCAGGTTCTGGTCAATCTCGTTCGCAACGGCATGGAGGCGATGGACTCTGGTGCGGATGACGGAGTTATCAGCATCCGCGTGCGCCATATCGGGGATGTTGTCCAGACCGAAGTCAGAGATCGCGGCCGGGGCGTCGAGTTTCCCGACCGGATATTCGAAGCGTTCTTTACCACGAAAGAGCAAGGGATGGGCATGGGACTGGCGATCTGCCGTTCGATCATCGAGTCCCACAGCGGGCGTCTATGGGTCGAGAAGAACGAACCACGTGGAGCGACGTTTATCTTCACGTTGCCGGTTGAAATGGAAGCGGCGTCATGACGACGGACGGCCAAATTGTCTTCATCGTAGATGACGATGAACGCATCCGCGAGGCGCTCAGTGAGCTGCTGGCCGCACATGGCATGCGCGCCGCAGCGTTCGGATCGGCGGGCGATTATATCCGCGCTGACAAGCCGGACGTCCCTGCCTGCCTCATCCTCGATATCGAGTTGCCGGATATTAACGGCCTCGATCTGCAGCGGCAGATTGCCGAGGGCGATCATCCGCCGATCGTTTTCCTGACAGGACATGGCGATATCCCGTCCTCGGTGCGTGCGATCAAGCACGGCGCCGTGGATTTCCTGACCAAGCCCTTCAGCGATGCAGACCTCATGGCCGCAATCCATGCGGCGATTGCCCAGGATCGGGTACAGCGATCGGAGCGCGCCGAGCTGGGCGTGTTGAAGCAACGTTATCTTGAGCTGACGCCGCGCGAACGTGAGGTGCTGCCGCTGGTGGTCAGCGGCCTGCTCAACAAGCAGGCCGCCGCTGAACTAGGGATCAGCGAAGTTACGCTGGAAATTCATAGAAGGAACGTCATGCAGAAGATGATCGCGGCGTCGCTCGCCGACCTAGTGCGCATCGCCGAGCGATTGGGAATACCGATCACGCACTCGCGCCGGGCAGGGGGGAGCTGAGGGTGAGCAAGCGGAGGCCTGTCGTTGCGATTGTCGACGATGACCCAAGACTGCTCGAGTCGCTGGAGGACCTCTTGGAGTCCGCCGGCTATGTGGCCCGCAGCTTCTCGTCGCCGGGGGCATTGCTGGTCAGCGGCCTGTCTGGATTGGACATGCTCATCACCGACATCGGGATGCCCGGCATGGACGGCTTTGAACTTCGTGACCTGGTCAAGAAGGCGCGTCCGGACCTGCCTGTGTTCCTGATCACCGGTCGCCACGAGATAGTGGATCAGCACCGCGCCAAGGGCATTGGCGGGCTTTTCTGCAAGCCCTTCGATGGCCAGGCCCTGCTTGCGGCGATCGGCGATGCTTTACGCAACCCAAAAACGGAGCCTAAACATGACAGTTGACCAATTGCCATTACGGAGATCGACGCCGTCATCACAGCAGCGGAGGGCTGAAGCCGAGCAGCCGCTTGTCATTATTGTTGATGATGATGCCTCTGTTCGGGAGGCGCTGTCGGAATTGATCCTGTCGGCGGGTTTCCTGCCGGTCAGCTTTACCTCGACCCGCGAATTGCTTGACGCCGATGTGTTGGAAAGTCCCGGCTGCTTGATCCTCGACGTGCGCATGCCGGGGACGAGCGGTCTCGATCTGCAGCACCATCTTGCGAAAAACGGCAACCCCAAACCCATCATCTTCCTGACCGGGCATGGCGACATCCCGATGACTGTCCAAGCGATGAAGGCCGGCGCCGTGGACTTTCTCACCAAGCCGGTGCGGGATCAAACGCTGCTTGACGCCGTGATCACGGGCATTGCGGTGGACGCCAAGCGGCGGGCGGATGCGGTGATCGTCAAGCGCAATGTAGAGCGGGTCGAGACGCTGACGCCGCGCGAGCGCGAGGTTCTGCGAGAAGTGGCGCGCGGACGCCTCAACAAGCAGATCGCCTTCGACCTCGGCATCAGTGAAGTGACGGTCAAGCTGCATCGCGGCAATGTCATGCGCAAGATGGAGGCCGCTTCCATCGGCGAGCTGATCAGGACATGGGAAACGCTGCCCGCGCCGATGCGCCAGGCCTAGAATTTGGCACAAGCCGATCCGTGCCCCATCCAATAGGATCGCCCGGCGCGCCCGGCTGCTTCAGGCTGCGGGAAATTGCTTCCTCTGCGCGCCCCAGGCCTTCCTGCTGTCGGTACGCTCGTGCTGATGCGGGTGATCCTGATGTACATCGGTGGTCCTGTTGGGTGTTTCGCGGCAAGGCCCGCGCCAACATCGGTTACCATTGAGCGGCGCTCCTTGGCGGCCCCAGCCTGACCGACAAACTCGCAACATTCCATGCAACAACTGACGCCGGCCATGCCGCATCGGTCCCCGCGCCGCTACCCAAGCCTAAATTGACGTGTGTCTATAAGAGCTTGCCTTAGCCCGCCCCTATCCTCGGCGTGCCTGCCCTGCACCTTGGCATCGTATGACAGATGCTTCGGTAGAATAGGTTCGCGGCCCGGATCGGTGCATCCTGTTCCTCGCAAGCCATCACGACCGTCGCGTTTCTACCGCTCCTCGCTCGCTCCTCCCCGAACGCGACCGCACAGGCCGACTCGACGGTCGTGATGGTGAGCAGGATGTTCAAAGCACATGGATGGACATGATGAACAAAGACGGACTTTTCTCCGTCGGCGGATCTCGCCGCGATGTCTTGTTGGCAGGCCTGATCTCTACGGTAGCCGCCGGACTGCCCCGCGCTGCTTCGGCCGCGAGCCGAAAACAAAAGCTTTCCTCTTCCCCTCCATCAAAGGAACCAAGACGATGAGCACCATCACGACCAAGGACGGCACCGAAATCTACTACAAGGATTGGGGCAAGGGTCCTGTCGTCACATTTTCGCACGGCTGGCCGCTGAATTCCGACGCCTGGGACGGCCAGATGCTGTTTCTTGCCCATAACGGCTTTCGCGTCGTTGCGCATGACCGGCGCGGCCATGGCCGCTCGAGCCAGGCGACGTCCGGCAACGACATGAACGGCTATGCGGACGATCTTGCAGCAGTGATCGAGGCACTGGATCTCCAGGACGCCACGCTGGTCGGCCATTCCACCGGAGGAGGCGAGGTTGCTCGCTATATCGGACGGCACGGGACGAAGCGGGTGGCCAAGGCTGTTCTTATCGCCGCTGTTCCGCCGATCATGGTGAAGACGCCGGCCAATCCGGAAGGCCTGCCGATCGAGGTATTCAACGGCATAAGGGCTGGCCTCGTCAAGGATCGTTCGCAGTACTACCGGGACCTCGCACCGTTGTTTTATGGCGCGAACAGGCCGGGCGCTAAGGTTTCCCAGGGGACTCTGGATCAGTTCTGGCTCTGGAGCATGCAGGCGGGTCTCGTCAACGCGTACGAAAGCGTCAAGGCGTTCTCCGAGACCGATTTTACCGAGGACCTCAAAAAGTTCGACGTACCAACCCTGGTCCTGCATGGCGAGGACGACCAGATCGTCCCCGTCAAGGACTCGGCAGTCAAGTCGGCCCGACTGATCAAAGGCGCAAAGGATATCTACTACCCCGGCGCGCCCCACGGGATCACGGCCACGCACCAGGATCAGGTCAATGCTGACCTGCTCGCCTTCATCAAAGGATAGTACGCCCTCAGACACGACCGCATGTTGTCCGCACTTCCTTGGAGCCGCCGATGACCACCTTTGGCAATATTTCGCGCGCCCTGAACAGCATTTCAGGTGGCGCGCCAGGTCAAACCTTGTGCGCTCGCATAGCCGAGCGGTGGCCTGAATGCCGGTTCTGTCGGCTCATGTCCCGGATTGTGGAACCGAACCACTGCGCCATCGAGTTGGAGCGCTGGCAAAGGCGGCAAACATATGCCGCGACAGCGCTGCCATTCGGGCAACTGCGCCTGTGCAGCGCGGAGGCGATCGCCGGGGTCGCCGCCGCGCCTTGAAGGCCAAAGCGCCCTCGAGGACGTCGAACTGGCTAATCGGCGGGAGTTTGCCGTTTGCGATTGCCGCTCATTTTGGCGGTCTCAATTCGGCGTGAAATTTTCTTGGCCAGCAGTTGCGACCATCGCAGCAGCACCGGCACAATTTTTCGAAGGCAGGAACGACATGGGCGCACTCTCAGGTAAGATCGCGGTGGTCACCGGCGGAAACAGCGGGATCGGACTATCGGCTGCAAAAATCTTTGCGGCCGAGGGCGCGCAAGTCGTCATTACCGGCCGCCGGCGGCAGGCGGTCGAGGAGGCGGTCGCACAGATCGGACCAGGCGCGCTGGGCATTCAGGGAAATGTGGCCGACGTGTCGCACCATGACGAGGTAGCGCAGCAGATCCGCCAGAGGTTTGGGGCGCTCGACATCTATATGGCGAACGCCGGCATAAACACCATCACGCACTCGGCCGACGTCTCCGAGGCAGAATATGATGCGCAATTTGCCGTTAACACGCGAGGCGTCTTCTTCGGCGTCCAGAAGCTGATTCCGATCATGCGGAACGGCGGCGCAATCATCCTCACAGGCTCGCTCGCCAGCGAGAAGGTTCTGGACGGTCATGCTGTTTACGCGGGCTCGAAGGCGGCCATAAATGCCTTTGCGCGCGCTTGGGCGATCGAACTGAAGTCTCGCGGCATCCGGGTCAACGTGCTCAGCCCAGGTCCGGTGGATACGGCTATTCTCGATAAGCTAGGCATACCGTTTGAGCAGCGCGGGCTGTTTGAAAAGGCGATGGCGGAGGCAATACCCCTGGGCCGGATGGGGCACCCGGACGAGCTGGCAAAAGCCGCTCTGTTCCTTGCCTCGGACGCGAGCAGTTTCGTCACGGGTATCAATCTGCGGGTGGATGGCGGGATGGCAGTGCTCTGAGCCATAACTGCGAGATCGCGCCAATAGACCGCCGGTTATCGGCTGAGCAATCGGTCTTCCTCACGAAAATTTTTTGGGAAGCTGCCGCACGAGTCGCGCCAAATAGGTCGGAGGCGACACGTTTTGTCGACGTGGCGCAAATTGAGCCACGTAAATAGCAAGTCGCATTGCAGGGATCGACGCGCAAGAGAAGTCGGATCGCCAGGTCTCGCCACGGCGGCAGCGGCGTCTTGCAAACTCAGCGCTCCGGCCGCGCGCCCTCAGTGTCTGTTCCGGCGTCCGCCGACAATGCACACCCGGCACAGAGACCTCAATTATGCTGCAGGCACCTGATCTCCCCGGTGACCTACCCTGCACCTTGGCATTGTATGACAGACCCTTCCGCACAATAGGTTGGCGGGCTGCGTCGGCGCATTCTCCTGAGCATTGGTCACCACAGGCCACATGGGAGAAAGCAAATGCGAAACATAACTCGAGCCCTGGCGCTCACCGCAGCGCTGGCCGCGTCGAGCGGCGGGATGGCGCAGGCCGCCAATTCTCAGCCCAAGCCGACGATCGTACTGGTGCACGGTGCCTTCGCGGAATCGTCGAGCTGGGACGCAGTCATCACCAAGCTCAGCAAAGACGGTTATGTAGCGATAGCCGCAGCTAATC
Source organism: Mesorhizobium sp. M0340 (assembly GCF_040321535.1). Lineage (NCBI taxonomy): Bacteria > Pseudomonadati > Pseudomonadota > Alphaproteobacteria > Hyphomicrobiales > Phyllobacteriaceae > Mesorhizobium > Mesorhizobium sp. M0340. The sequence continues at coordinate 91,406 of NZ_JAMYRR010000016.1, forward strand.
CGCTCCGCGGCGTTGCCAGCGATGCGAAAGCAGTCTCAGCCATCGTCCGGTCGGTTTCCGGGCCGGTCGTGCTGGTGGGGCATTCCTACGGCGGGCCTGTCATCACCGAGGCCGCCAATGGCAATCCCAATGTAAAGGCGTTGGTCTACGTGGCGGGTTTCGCGCCGGATACCGGCGAATCGAGCCTTACGTTGTCCAGCATGTTTCCCGGCAGCACCTTGGGGAGCGCGCTTGCTCCGGTAGCGTTGCCGGACGGCGGGCAAGACCTCTTCATCGAGCCGGCCAAGTTCCGCGCCCAGTTCGCCGCCGACGTTCCGCAAGAGCAGACTTTGCTGATGGCTGCCACTCAACGTCCCGTTACTCAGGCGGCTCTGGCTGAAACCTCGGGCGTCGCCTCATGGAAGACGCTGCCGTCCTACATGATCTACGGCTCGGATGACCGCAACATCCCGGCAGCCGTCATGAGCTTCATGGCCAAGCGTGCGCACGCGGTAAAGACCGTCGTCATCGAGGGTGCGTCCCATGCGCTCATGGTTTCGCATCCCGACGAGGTCACGTCACTCATCGAGGATGCTGCTGCATCGGTCAGTCAGTAGCAGGCTGGAAGCGCCTGCATCCGATCGAGCAACGAAAATAGACACGCAACACCAGGAGACTAGACATGAAGATCGTCGTCATCGGCGGAACCGGGCTGATCGGTTCAAAGACCGTGGAGAGGCTGCGAAACAAAGGACACGACGTGCTGGCGGCGTCGCCGAATTCGGGCGTCAACACCGTTACGGGAGAGGGTCTGGCGGCCGCGCTTGCCGGTGCGCAGGTCGTCGTCGACCTGGCGAACTCGCCGTCGTTCGAGGAAAAGGCTGCCCTGGAGTTCTTCGGGGCATCCGGGCGTAATCTTTTTGCCGCCGAAACGGCCGCCGGCGTCCGTCATCACGTGGCGCTGTCGGTCGTCGGTACCGACCGGCTGCAGGGCATGGGCTATTTCCGCGGCAAGTTGCTTCAGGAAAAGCTGATCAGGGAGTCCGGAATTCCTTACACCATCGTTCACGCCACCCAGTTCTTCGAATTCACCGCCGCCATCGCAAACACGGGCGCCGTCGGGGATACCATTCATATGTCGCCGGCCTACTTCCAACCCATGGCGGCTGATAATGTTGCCGATGCGATGGCCGACGTCGCGCTTGCCGCGCCGTTGAACGGCATGATCGAAATTGCCGGCCCGGAGCGTGTTCGCATGAGCGAACTTGTCGAGCGCTTCCTGAAGGCCACCAACGACCCGCGCAAAGTCGTCCCGGATCCCGGCGCGCTCTACTACGGCCAAGTGGCAATCGACGACCGAACGCTGGTGCCCGGCGAGAATGCGCGCATCGGCGCCGTGCGTTTCGATGATTGGCTCAGCCGATACACGCCACCGAAATAAGCAATCATCGGATAGGCCATTCTCACAACAAGGAGACCAGACATGATCAAAACACTTCTCTGTGCCGCGCTCACCGCCACTTCCGTCACCGCAGCAATGGCCAATGACGCCGCCAGCGTGAAGCTTGTCTACGACCAGGCCCTTCCAAACGTGCCCGGCAAGAGCATGAAGGCCGTGCTCGTCGAGTACGCGCCGGGGGGTACGTCGCCGGCCCATACCCATCCCAAATCCGCGTTCATCTATGCCACGGTTCTGGAGGGGGCGATCCGAAGCCAGGTCAACGATGGGCCGGTGAAGACTTATCGCGCCGGCGAGAGTTTCTCCGAATTCCCGGGCGACCGTCATGCCGTCAGCGAAAACGCCAGCAAGACGGAAGGCGCTCGTCTGCTTGCTGTTTTCGTCGTCGACACCAGCGAGACGGAACTGACGACGAACGCGAAATGAAATCGTAGCCCCCGGGACCATCGGGGCGTATGCGAAAGGACGGTCAGTGACATGAATTCGATCGCCAGCCGCACACTTGCGGGGATTTTGGTCCCCGATACACCGCTTGTTGGCCGAGCGATCGAACATGCCCGCCAGCGATGTGAACCCTACCTGTTCAACCACGTGGTCCGATCCTGGCTTTTCGCGGCCCGGATCGGACAGATTCAGAATATCCAGCACGACGCGGAGGTTGTTGCCGTTGCAACCCTGTTGCATGACATCACGCTCAATGAGGACTTCGCCGGGCCGCGCCGTTTCGAAGTGGAAGGCGCCGATCTTGCCCGCACCTTCGTTCGGGAAGGTGGCTTCGACGAGCGGCGCGCCCAATTGATCTGGGACAGCGTCGCCCTCAACTCGACGCCGTCGATCGGCCTCTACAAGGAGGCTGAGGTGGCGCTTTGCACAGCCGGCATCTGTCTCGATGTCGTCGGCTTGCAATACAGCCTCATTTCGTCAGCCGAGATTGCAAAGATCATCGGTGAGTTTCCGCGCCTCGGGATGAAGCGGCGGATGACGCGATGCTTTTGCCATATCGCCGAGATCAGGCCCGAAACCACCTACGACAACTTTGCCCGGGACTTCGGCGAGCGCTTCGTTTCAGGCTACAAGGCGACTTCAGCAGTTGATCTTGTGATGAACGCTCCCTTCGAAGAGTGAACGCAGTTTCGATCCAGGTCTCCCGATCGACGCCGGCCAGCTCAGCCGACCCCTTCATATGACCCAAAACGCTGTGCGCCTGTCGCATGCCTGCGGCAAAGCGAATTGCCGAGGGCAGCGTTCCACCGCTTCCTATACTTCGGTTTAGGCGCGCCGACCTATTGAAGGGCATACATATCATCGGGCACGATAGCAACAATTTGGCTCGCCGGTCATCCTTACGCTGCAATGGATTGCAAACACCTCAAGGAGATAAAGTAATGAATATTGCAGCGTCACCGGTCGCTCCGAAAGGAAAAGCCGCCGCCCAACGCGCGAGTTATGCTGAGCAGTCGCCCGAACTTCTGAAGAAATTTATTGAATTTCTTGGTGCGACGCGAGAGGGGTCGATCGAAGAGCCAATCCGGGATCTTGTTGCCGTCCGAGCCGCGCAGCTGACGGGTGCACCTTCTGCCTCGATATGCACGTCAAACAGGCAAAGATTCATGGCGAGCGCGAACTGCGCCTTTACCACCTGGCAGCCTGGCGGGATTCGACCTTGTTCGTTCCTCGCGAGCGTGCAGCCTTGGCATGGACGGAAGTCTTGACGAAGTTGCCCGAGCAGGGTGTCCCGGACGAGATCTACGATCGGGTCAGGTCGCAGCTTTCCGAGAAGGAAATCTCCGATCTGACCTTCGTTGTCATGGCGGTCAACTCTTGGAACCGTCTGAACATCGGCTTCAAACCCGTCCCGGGCTCAGGCGATGCGAAGTTTGGCCTGAGCAAAGCAGCACTGAGCTAATCTTTGGAATGGGTCAGAATGGCGCTTGTTTGTGAGCCATTCTGAGCGGCCGGGCAAAGTCGCCGAGCTCGGCGACCAACACTGGAACCGATCTCAGCCTCCCGGCCGCGGCCGCGAGGCGCTCTCAGGAGGGCGTCATGCGCATTGACAGTCTGCATCCAGTAATATCGGCCCGTCTTATGGTGGTCGATGTCGACGCTCCACTCCGCAGTGCGGCACTCTCACTTTCCAGGCCTGCAATAGGCCTGGTCGTGGTGTGCCACGGCAGTGGGGAGGCGGCAGGCGTGCTGAGCAAGTCCGACCTTGTCCGCCATCTGGCCAATTCAGGGCCAACAGAAGCGCCGATTGCGGCATTGATGAGCCGGTCCATCGCGTCCTGTGGTCTCGATGATGATCTTCATTCAGTCTGGCAGACCATGGCCGCGCAAGGCCTGCAGAATGTGCCGGTGCTCGGGGCTGACTCGAAACCGCTAGGCGTCCTAGATATCCGTGATGCGATGAAGGCGCTCTTTAAACAAGAGGAACTGCAGGAACGGCTGCTTGCCAACTACATCAGCGGGATCGGCTACCAATAGAGCATGGTCTCGCGATTGAATATACGGAAGTATGAATCGGCGTCTTCTTAGATATAGTAGAAAATAAAGGTCGCAAATTATAGCGTATTGAAGCAAATAGGTGACGACTTAACCAGCGGGGAATGAAATGTTTCGTCCGGACATAAAAGAAGATGTCTTCGACGGCCCGCCCGATGGCCCTGGAAGTGGTATGTCCGTGCAAATGTCGACGGCCGGCATCGTCCATGACCTGGGAAATCTCATTCAGGTCGCCTCGTCGGCGTTGAACCACCTGGCCCGCGATCCGAGCATCCAAGCGGCTCCGGCGCTCAGGCCTGTAATAGCCGGCGCCAAAACGGCTTTGGAACGGGCCGGGGGCCTTGTCCGGCAAACCATCAGCCTGGCCCGAGAGAGCCACGCTGAAATCGAATACACAAACGTAGGTGCTTGCCTGGCTGAGATCGAGACCCTCGTACGGAGCGCCTTGGACGCCAATTTCGGTCTTGAGCTTCGGGTCGGGTCCGACCTGCTTTTGGTGCGATGCGATCGCTTTGGGTTGCAAAATGCCGTTCTGAATCTTCTGTTCAACGCACGCGATGCAATGCCTGACGGCGGTTTCATCTCGATCGATGCCGGCTTGGCCTCTGAAACCTCCGCCGCCAGTCAGGTAGATATCCGTGTCGCGGACAACGGTATCGGGATGACCAGCGAGACGATGGTCTGCGCCTTGGATCCGTTCTTCACCACCAAAAGCGAAGGCCTCGGCGGCGTCGGTTTGCCGATGGTGAAGCACTTTGCCGAGCAATCAGGCGGAAGCATCGATATTCAGAGCACACTTGGAGCAGGCACGACCGTCACTCTGCGGTTGCCTGCGATGCGATAGCGGCCCGCCAATCTGCCTCCGGTGACAAACGTGACATACAATCGAGAGATAAAGATGGATGCACAAGTCGTCGAAAACGTCCAACAGCACCGTTTCGAGCTGCCGATCGCCGGCGATATGTTTGCGGCGGCCTATTATCGGCTCGAGGGCGGGAAGGTTGCGCTGATACACACCGAAGTCCCGTCGGAATTTTCCGGACAAGGGATCGCGTCGCAATTGGCCCACGGGACCTTCGAACTGCTCCGCAAAACCGGCCGTAAAGCGATCTTGAAATGTCCCTTCATGAGCCGCTTTTTCGCCAAGCACCCGGACTATGCAGATGTCGTCGGCGGCTAGTCATGGGGACGAATGTTGAGGGTTTCCCAAGGATCTATCCAAATGCCTGACGAGTATGATCTGCAGAGGTTCGTCAGCGCACAGGATCCGGTCTACGACGACGCGCTGGCCATTCTACGTCGAGGGATGATGTGCACTCCCTACATGGAGTTCATCTTCCCAAGGTTGGCCATAAGGCGAACTGGTGCAGCGCCTGAGCCATATGCAATCACATCGCTCGACGAAGCCAGCGCCTATCTCTCATTTCCGATCCTCGGAGGCCGTTATCGGGAATGCGTTGGCACCCTGCAACGGCTCTCGGGCCTGAGCGCTCGCGCTGTCTTCGGTGACGTTGATGCGAAGAAGTTGCACGCGTCCCTCACGCTGTTTTCCGAAGCAAGCAACGAGGAGTTCCTGCTCGAGACAATCTTCGACGTCTGGTTCGACGGTTTGCTCGACGAGGAAACGATGAACGATCTCTACTTGATGTCGTAGTGGTCTGCTCGTGCCAGCGGCGTAAAGCTGTCGCGGCGCAGAGGTCACCATCCGCTGCCTTATCATGCGGTGCCATTTCGAAACCGTGACCTGCGTCGAATATAGCGGGGCCGAAATGGTCGAACAGGACGAAGGGCCCGATCATGAGGCGATTCGGGGAGGGCAATACGCGCCCTACCTTCAGTCCGTCCGCAAAATCAAGGATAGCCGGCTGGATCGATGCCTGTGATATCGCTTTGGCGGATGGTCATGGATCTCTGTCCTTCTGCATGCTTTGTCAGCCAGGTGCTCGAACGCGCTTGAACGGAGCGGCTCGAAAGACCGTCTGAATGGCTTTGAGGAGGGCGAATTTGGAGCTCGTGTGATGCTCTCCCGCGATGCCGCTTTCATTAGAAGCCGACACCCTCATCGACAGGATCGCGGCAAGATCTTCGGCCATTTCGGGCCGGTCGTGCAGCAGCGGTGCAAAGCTTTCCTGGTCTATCTCGTAAACCGTGACAGGGGTCATTGCCCGCAAACTCGACATCTCGCCAATGCCGGCGAGCAGGCCGGTCTCGCCGAAGAAATCGCCAGGTGCAAGCCGGCCGATCTCCTGCAGTTGATCGTCGTCCTCGCCAATTTGCCGGACGATGACGCCCGTCCGTACGATCATGAGCGACGGCAGCATCTCTCCCTGTCGTGCGATGATCTCGCCCTTATGGTAGGTGTGAACTGAGGCCGCTTTGGCGAGCGACTCCTGCTCGGTACCCGTCAGTGCCGAGAATACCGGTATGGAATTGATAAGCTCGATCGGGGTGAAGCCTTGCGAGGCTGCCGTCTCGTCGCTCGGCCGGTCGGTCATGGCAATCGAGCCCGAAAGTGGCTGCGCCAGCAGCAGGCCGGTCGACTTTGAATGGCGATAAATGAGATCGAAGATGTCGTTCCGAGCGGCACTTCGCTGGTCAATACTTGCGACGCGAAACGACAACTCGATCTCGATAGCTGCAGCATCCAGGCTTCTGATGGTAACCGAAGGCGAAGGGTCCTGGAGGATTGAATTGCAGCTCAGCAAGACAGTGCGCATGAGATCTACGATGATCGCCGGCGTCTTCGTTGGCGCCACCTTGACGGTGACGGCAAGTCCATGGCTCTCGTCCGGACCGCTTAAATTTGTTACCCCGATCTTGGCGAGAGGGCTGTTTGGCAGCGCGACGACATTGTGGGTCGGGGTGAGGAGTTGAGTCGACCGCCAGTTGGTCTCGACAACGCGGCCCTCGGTTCCGTCGCCCAGAATGATCCAGTTTCCAAGCACGTAAGGGCGGCCGAGGTTAAGCGCGATCCCAGAAAATACGTCACCAAGCGTATTCTGGAGCGCCAGTCCCAGCATGACGGCAAACACGCCCGACGTGGCAATGAGCGTTCCGACCGGCACTGCAAAGACGAACGCCAGGATCGACAGGAACATTCCAGCATAGACGATTCCGACCACGACGTCCTGCAGGAGACGTGCCTCGCGCGGCTTTCGCTCAAAGACGAGATAGATGCGGACAAATCCGATCAGCGCCCAGGCAAGGTGAACCCACCAGAGCAGCTTGACCGAGCCGATGAGGATCGCTCCCCCGGTTGTTTCGTTGTTCCCTGCGGCCTCGTACGGCACGACGCGCAGGTGGAGAACCATGGCCGACATCGCGAGGAAAAAGGCGAGTTGGACGGCCAGCTTCGCATTGGCGAAGCGTCTGGGGATGAGAGACCAAACGACGATCCCGGCGAGGCCGAGCAACACGATGTAGACCAGAGGAGAGTTCCACCAGTTCATGAACGATCACCGCAATGCCCAGTTCAATGTTTGGTCTCCGGCCCGGCGATCGGGCCTCTGCCGCTGGCCTTGTCTTTTTCGAGCACTGCTTCGGTGATCGAATTCGGCAGCCGTCGCGGCTTTTCGATCAGCCCGAGCACCGGCATGGCGATGAGGAAGAACGCAAAATAGTAAAGCGTCGCGAGTTGGGACATGACGACGTATGCGCCTTCCGCCGGCCGGGAGCCGAGCCAGCCGAGAAAGAGGGCATTCGCAACGAACAGCCAGAAGAGCACCCTGTACCAGGGGCGATAGACCGCCGAGCGCACCTTCGAGGTGTCGAGCCACGGCACCAGGAACAGCACCGCGATCGAGCCGAACATCGCGAGCACGCCGCCGAGCTTGGAGTCGATCGGCCCGATATTGAAGGTGATGGCGCGCAGGATCGCGTAAAACGGCAGGAAGTACCATTCCGGCACGATGTGGGCCGGCGTCGTCAGAGGATTGGCGATGCTGTTGTTGTCGGGATGGCCGAGATAGTTCGGCAAGTAGAAGACGAAGTAGGCGAAGACGAACAGGAACACGAGGATGCCGAAGGCATCTTTGACGGTGGCATAGGGCGTGAAGTCCACGACATCGGTTTTCGATTTGACCTCGATGCCGGTCGGATTGTTCTGGCCGACGACATGAAGCGCCCAGATATGCAAGGTCACCACGCCCGCAAGCACAAATGGCAGCAGGTAATGCAGCGCAAAGAAGCGGTTCAGCGTCGGATTATCGACCGCGAAGCCGCCGAGCAAAAGCTGCTGGAGCCAGTCGCCAACTAGTGGGACGGCCGTGAAGAAGTTGGTGATGACAGTAGCGCCCCAGAACGACATCTGTCCCCAAGGCAGCACGTAGCCCATGAAGGCCGTCGCCATCATCAGCAGGAGGTTGGTGCAACCGAGCACCCACAACAGCTCACGCGGCGCCTTGTACGAACCATAGTACAGCCCGCGGCAGATATGGATGTAGACGGCGACGAAGAAGAACGACGCGCCGTTGGAATGGAGATAGCGCAGCAGCCAGCCCGAATTCACGTCGCGCATGATTTTCTCGACCGAATTGAAGGCCAGCCCCGTATCAGGAGCGTAATGCATCGCCAGCACGATGCCGGTCAGGATCTGTGAAACCAACATGATCGTGAGAATGCCGCCGAACGTATAGGCGTAGTTCAGGTTGCGCGGGACGGGATAGACGATGAAGCTGTCATAGACCAGCCGCGGCAGCGGCAGGCGGGCGTCGAGCCAACGTTCGATTCTGGTTTTGGGCGTATAGGTCGAGTATTTGTCGCCGCTCATCGAAAGCCCCTGCCTCAGCCGATACGGATCTTGGTGTCGGAAACGAATTGGAACACCGGTACCGCCATGTTCTCCGGCGCCGGCCCCTTCCGGATGCGGCCGGCGGTGTCGTATTGCGAACCATGGCAGGAGCAGAACCAGCCGCCGAAATCGCCTTCCTGACCATGCGGGATGCAGCCGAGATGGGTGCAGACCTGGATCATCACTACCCAGGCTTCCTTGCCCGGCACAGTTCGGTTGGCGTCGGTTGCCGGCGCATCGGCCGGCAGGTTGGCATTGCGGGCGATTGGATCCTTGAGCTCGGCGAGACTGACTGCCTGGCCGTCCTTCATCTCTTTTTCGGTGCGGTTGCGTACGACCACCGGCTTGCCATGCCAGTCGACGATCAGCGACGTTCCCGGCGTCAGCGATGAGACGTCGACCTCGATCGCGGCGGGCGCTTCGACGCGCAATGTGTGCTCGGCTGTGGAGGTTTCGGAAAGGTCGGCCATGGTGGCGACTCCTATTGCTGGAAGCTGCGTCATCGCGTTGGTGGCAATCGAGCAAAAGCAGGCCACGGCTTTCGCCTTTCCAGTCTGCTCATATCGCCCGAAATATGCCGGCCGTGGCCGGGTGTGAGCCATCGTGCCAACGGCGCGCGCGTCCAATACTTTCGTTTAGGATTTCCTGAGCGAAGGACTGGCCGGGCTGGCGATGATGCCATCATGGAAGGTTCTGGATTCCTCCCAATAACCGTTGGCCACTGAGCTGGGATATGCCCCGGCATTGCGCACGGCGATCCCAAACTTCAGCCCGACCATACCTCGGCATAGGCACGTCTAGCTGTCGGTGTCGTAGTCGTCGTCCCCGCCAAATGCGAGTTCTTGGAGCGGTTGTCTCGCGTGGCAGGTTTTCCGCCCGACGACGACCAGCGCGATTCAATCGGGTTCAGAAAAGGGAAAAGCGGTGAAACTCTACTACAGCCCTCTCGCGTGCAGCCTGGCCGACCACATCGCGCTGGAGGAAGCTGGTGCATCCTTCGAGCGCGAAACCGTCAATCTCAAAACCAAGCGGACGGCGTCCGGGGATGATTTCACCACCGTGACGCGCAAGGGGTATGTTCCAGCCCTCGTGCTGGATAGCGGCGAAACGCTGACGGAAAACATCGCCGTCCTCGATTGGCTCGCGTCGCGATACCCGGCACTGGGAGTGGAAGGGCCTTTGGGCCGTACGCGCGTTCTCGAAGCGCTGACCTATGTCTCGACTGAAATACATCGAAGCTTCAAGCCGATGTGGCACCAAAGCAGCGATGCTGAAAAGGCCAAGGCGAGCGCGACGATTACGAGCCAACTCGAGTTCTTCGCAGACGGGCTCAAGACCGACTATCTGTTCGGCGACAAACCCAGCGTCGCGGATTTTTATCTTTTCGTAATGCTGCTTTGGGCGGCCGGCTTCCACGTCCCTGTTCCCGCGCCTTTGCAAGCGCTCCGCGCCCGAATGGCTGCCCGACCGGCTGTGCGCGTCGCAATGGATCGTGAGGGCCTCGTCTAAAGCCGAGGGTGGCCGCGAGCATAAGATCAGACGCAACATATCCCTCTCGCCCCCACAGAAGATCAGGAGTCATTCTCATGTTGCCGTTTCTGCGGATGCTACATCCTGCCGCTTCCAAGCGCGGGGACGGCCTACATCTCGAATTTCTCCGAAGGGAAATCGAGGAAACGCTGGACCTTACTGACATTCCGTCAGAGCTCGCCGCACTGCCCCCTGGCCGAGTGGTTGCAATACTGGATTTGCCGCAGTCACCGTCGAAATAAGCGCAATATTTCCTGTCGGCCGATGAGGCGGGCGGGTCTCGTCGTTCCCGTTGTTGGTCATCATAGAGCTTCATCATGAATGCGAGTAAGGCTCCCGACACGGTCGATCATCGCCGCCGGCGCATTGTCGGTGCGACAGCAATGACGTTCGCCGCCACGATCAGGCAAGCTGAGTGAGCTGCCGATACCTGCGCTGGATGGGCGGCGAGGACATGATGTTTGCGAGCTGAACATCGAGGCGCGGCCCTGGTCCCACATCGACGTTGCGCTTGACTCGTCCATATTATTGGTAATAAATCATACATATTGCCTTCAAAAAAGACGGCAGGTCTGGGAGGACCGATGAAAATCACGGCCATCAAGGCGCGCGTCTGCAATGCGGAAATGCGCAACTGGGTCTTCGTTCGCGTCGAAACCGACGAGCCCGGGCTGTTTGGCTGGGGTGAGGCGACGCTGGAATGGAAGACCCGAGCCGTCGTTGGGGCGCTTCAGGATCTTGAGGCCCTGCTCGTCGGGCAAGATCCGCGCAACGTGGAGCAGTGCTACCAGATACTTACGCGCCACGGCTTTTGGCGTCTTGGCGTCGAGGGAATGTCTGCCGTCAGCGGCATCGAGATCGCGCTCTGGGACATCCTGGGCAAGTCATTGGGCGTCCCCGTCTGGCGCCTTCTGGGCGGTCAGGTCCGCGATTATCTGCGCACCTACACGCATCTTGGCCTCGGGGACATGAAGGCGGTCTATGAGACCGGATCCGCGGATGCGATCGTGGAACGCGGACGCATCGTGACGCAAGCAGGCTATGACGCGGTCAAGGTCGTCTGCGTTCCCTACACCCACTACGTATCGCCCGCCAAGGCAGTCGATTCCGTTGCCAACATGGTTGGCTCACTTCGCGAGGCGGTAGGCCCGGATATCGACATCATGGTCGATTTCCACGGACGCCCTGCATCGGTTAGCGCGGCAATGGATTACCTCAAGGCAATCGAGCCGGCCCGCATCATGTTCGCGGAAGAGCCCGTTCCACCCGAAGATGTTGCCGGACTGGCGCATATCACGGCGCGATCGGCCGTGCCGATCGCTTCCGGCGAGCGGCTGATCGGGCGCCGCGAATTCACGCACTCGATCGCAGCCCGCGCCTTCAACATTGCCCAGCCTGATATTTGCCACACTGGCGGTCTGCTCGAGACCAAGAAGATCGCGGCCATGGCGGAAACCGCAGGCATCGGCCTTGCGCCGCACAACCCGCTTGGTCCGATCGCCGGTGTGGCTGCTCTTCATTTCGGCATATCGACGCCGAACGTTGTCATTCAGGAAGAGATGTCCGGTGCCGTCGCCTGGTACGACGACGTCGTCACCTGGCCAATTCAGCGTAAACCCGGCCGCTGGGATCTGCCCGAACTGCCGGGCCTTGGCGTCACCGTCAATGAGGACGTGATCGCGCGCCACCCCTTCAAGCAGGAAGTGCTGCATGCCCGTAACGCCGTCATGCCGGACGGCACCGTGGTCGACTGGTGAATGCGATGGCAGGCCGGCTGCAAGGAAAGATCGCAATCGTCACGGGAGCGGGCCAGGGCATTGGTGCCGCCACGGCCCGCGCCTTTGCGATGCATGGGGCAAAGACCGTTATTGCCGAACTGAATGCGGCAAGCGGGAAAGCGATCGCCGACGAACTGCTGGCACAAGGCGCGGACGCTTTGTTCGTCGAGACTGACGTCACCGACGCATCCGCAGTCGCGGACATGGTCGCGCGGACGATCACGGCCTATGGCGGCGTCGACATTCTGGTCAACAATGCCGGTGCCAACGTCTTCTACGAACCATTGATGATGCCGGATGAGGAATGGGAGCGCTGCCTCAAGCTCGACCTCCAGGCCGCGTGGTTCTGCGCCAAGGCGGTTTTGCCGACGATGTTGGCGAAGGGCTCGGGGTCCATCGTCAACATAGCGAGCTGTCACGCCTTCCAGATCATTCCCCATACGTTCCCGTATCCGGTCGCCAAGCATGCACTTTTGGGCCTGACCCGTTCGCTCGCCATCGAATACGCCGCACGCGGTATCCGCGTGAACGCGATCGCCCCCGGCTATATCGAGACGCCGATCGCGGACGCCTACTGGAACACATTCCCGAACCCTGCCGAGGAGAAGCGGCGAGCCTACGACCTCCATCCGCCCAAGCGCATCGGTCGGCCGGACGAGGTTGCAATGACGGCGGTTTTCCTCGCTTCGGACGAAGCGCCGTTCATAAATGCCGAGACGATCACCATCGATGGTGGGCGCTCGGTTCTCTACCACGACTAGCAACCACCAAAGAGCTCTCAGGGAGGATCTTCATGAAAACCACAACAAAGGCTTTGGCGACATTTGCGGTACTGGCTGCCGGACTGATGGGTGGCACAGCAAGCGCAGACGAAATCAAGATCGGCTACATCAACAAGATGGGTGACCATCCATGGTTTGTCGCCGAAGTTGGTGGTGCCAGGAAAGCGGCTGAGGCGGCAGGGGCCGCGTTCGTGTCGCAGGACGTCCAGTTCGACGCCAATTTGACGATCACGACCTTCGATACGATGGTCGGCGATGGTGTGAAAGGCATCGCCATCGTCGTCCCCGACAAGGCGCTGGGACCAGTCATCGCGGAGAAAGCAAAGGCCGCAAAAATTCCCTTGGTGGCGGTCGACGACGATATCTACTACCAGGATGGCACCCAGGTCCCCTATGTCGGCATGAATGCCTACAACATCGGTGCGCGGGTGGGCGAAGAGCTCGCCAAGCTCTACAAGGCCGACGGCTGGGCGGGGAAAGAGGTGCGCATCGCCTCGATCGAGGATCGCAAGGCCGACACCTGCATGCAGCGCAACAAGGGCGCGGAAGAAGCGTTCTTGAAGGCGGTGCCCGATTTTAAGCCTGGGAATATCGTGCGCGTCCCCTACGACAACACGATGGTCAACGCCATCGACGTGATGACCACCACATTGACGGCCAATCCCAGCGTCACGAACTGGATATTCTACTCATGCAACGATGACGGCGTACTGGGTGGTGCGCGAGCACTGGAGAATGCCGGCTACACCGCAGACCAGGGCATGGGGATAGGCATCGACGGGAGCCGCGCCTGCGACGCCTTCGGATCAGGAAAGCCATCGGCATTCCGTGGCACGATGTGGCTCAATTCGGAAAATCACGGCGCGCTTGCGGTGAAGATTCTCTTGGCCTCGATCAAGGATGGAACGAAGCTGCCGGTTCAATCCTTCACCGACCCGGAATACATCACCGCCGACAATTTTGCGTCGGACTACAAAGCCAAGCTCTGCCACTGAGCCGGCTACGCGTCATGCGCCGCAGGGCGCGTGACGCTCTTTGGGCCGGCAGGTTGTCAGCGCGCACACGCCACCGACACGGGATCGATCCTCGGGAGTGAGCTTTGATGCAATCGGATTTCTTCTCGCTCGATAGGATATCCAAACGCTTCGGCGTCGTGCAGGCGCTCGACAACGTCTCGATTGCCTTTCGGCCGGGAGAGGTGCTCGCCCTGGTTGGCGAGAATGGGGCCGGCAAATCGACGATGATGCGAATTCTCGAGGGCGTGTTCGAGCCCGACAGCGGCACTGTGCGGCACGGTTCCACGCCGATCGTTTTCGGCGAACCGCGCGACAGCCACAGAGCCGGAATACGCGTCATCCATCAGGAGCCGGAGATCGTTCCGAACCTGACCGTGGCCGAGAACATTTTCGTTGGGGAACTGCCGCGGCTGGCGGGCGTCCTGCTCGACTGGCACAGGCTGGAGGAGCAGACCGACCGGGTGCTTGCGACCTTCGGCATGCAACAGGATATGCGGCCGCGGCAACTCTGCAGCACGCTTGGTCCGGCGCAGCGTCAGATGATCGAAATCATGCGCGCAATACGTGCCGGCGGCCAGTTGATCGCATTCGACGAGCCGACCTCGTCACTGACCGACGACGAAGCGCGCCGTCTGTTTTCAGTAATCCGCCGGCTGCGCGAAGAGGGCACTTCGATCGTCTACATCTCTCACCGGCTGAACGAGATCATCGACCTAGCAGACCGCATTGTCGTTTTGCGGGACGGCCGGCTGGTCGACGATTGCCCCGCTGCCGGTGCCAGCGAGCAGACCATAGCCAAGCTCATGGTGGGCCGCGACATCGCCGATCTGTTTACGCGCGAGACGTGGCAATCGGGGCAACCGTTGCTGGAGGTGACGGGCCTGACCACCGACCACGTCACCGATGTGAGCCTCAAGGTCCGCCGCGGTGAGGTGCTCGGCATCGCCGGCCTTATGGGGGCGGGCAGATCCGAACTGGCGAAGGCGATCGTCGGCTATGATCGGCGCCTCGGCGGAACCATAACGATGAATGGCGTGCCCGTTGACTCTAACAGCCCACATGCAGCGATCGTGGCGGGCATCGGCTTCGCCCCGGAAGACCGCAAGCACGAAGCCCTGCTGCTGTTCCGCAGTATTCTTGACAACGCTTCGCTTTGCGTGCCCGACAGGACGTCGACCTTCGGCTTCTTCAACCGGCGCAAGGCGCTGGAGATTGTCTCACCGCTCGCAGCAAAGATGTCGATCAAGGCGCCTAACCTCGACGAACAGGTTTCGAAACTGTCGGGCGGCAATCAACAGAAGGTCGTTCTCGCGCGCTGGCTTGCGCGGCAGCCTATGCTTCTCATCCTCGACGAACCGACCCGCGGCATCGACATCGGCGCCAAGGCGGAAATCTATCGCCTGATCGATGAACTCGCCGCCAGCGGCATCGGCGTAATCCTGATTTCCTCGGAAATGCCGGAACTGATCGGGCTCGCCGACAGGGTGCTCGTCATGGCTGGAGGCCGGATCACCGCCGAACTTTCCCGCCCCGACATCGACGAGGCGACGATCCTGAAACACGCAATGCCGCAATCTGTACCATCGCTCGGAGGACAAATTCAGTGAATAGCCTTGAGCTCAGGACAGCAACAGCACAAACCGACAAAAGGCGCGCCCCCTTGCGCATCGCGGAGCGCATCGGCATTCACAATATAAGCCTTTTGGTTGCTCTCGCCATCCTCGTGCTCATTTTCGGCACCCTGAGAGGCGACGTGTTCTTCTCAAGCCGAAACCTGCTGAACATTGGCCTGGGCATCACCATCCTGGGTGTTCTGGCGATGAGCCAGACCGTGGTCATTGTCGCGGGCGGACTTGATATCGCCGTCGGCGCAATTGTCGGTCTGACCACTGTATCGACGGCAATGGCCATCCAGTCGACGGGCTCGCCCGCGGTGGGCATCGTTGCCGGCCTGGTCCTGGGCGGTCTTGCCGGTCTCGTGAACGGCATCATCATCACCTATGGGCGGGTCAACGCAGTCATCGCGACTCTCGGTACGATGGCGATCTTCCGCGGCATCGCATTCATCATGTCCGATGGGCAATCGATCGCGATCTTCAGCGACACGTTCCGCTTCATCGGGATCGGACGAATCCTCGGCCTGCCTCTGCTGATCTGGATTCTCCTGCTGACCGCGATCGTGTTCCATCTCTTCCTTGCCCGGTCGATCGTTGGGCGTAACATCTATGCCCTGGGCGGCAATCCCGTTGTAGCGCGCTTCTCCGGCATCAACATCAACCGCTACCGCGTCGGCATCTACATCATGAGTGGCGTGGCGGCCGGATTGGCCGGGATTCTGTTGGCTGCCCGTACAGGCTCGGGGCAGCCCGTATCCGGATCCCAAGGTCTGGAACTCGAGGCCATCACAGCGGCCGTGCTGGGTGGCTGCGCCTTGCAGGGCGGGAAGGGTACGATCATCGGCGCGCTGCTGGGCGTCGCCATCATTGGCGTCCTCAACAACGGGATGATACTGACGTCCGTGCCAACCTTCTATCAGTTGCTTGCCAAGGGCTCGCTGCTGATACTTGCCGTGGTAATTGCCGAGTACCACTTGAACAGGACATGACGATGGACGCGGCGATCGCTTCGACTGGCCAGGGCAAGCAGGACATTCCTGCCGCGGATGGCACCACGTCATCGCTCAAGGATCGCATCGCACGCGATCTAGGACAGCGCATCCTCGCCGGTTCCTACGCGCAGCATTCCGTGCTGCCAACGGAAGCCGAACTTTGCGTCATCTACGGGGCGAGCCGCACTGCACTTCGCGATGCTCTTCTGACGCTTTCGGCGAAAGGATTGATAGAGGCACGCAAGCGGGCCGGGACGCGTGTACGCGCGTCGAGCGAATGGAACAGGCTGGATGCACAGGTTCTGGAATGGATGCGCGATATCGAGCCCGACCTCGATTTCGTCCGCGGATTGATCGAAGCGCGACTGGTCATTGAACCCGCTGCCGCCCAACTTGCCGCCAAGATGGCGACGTCAGGCGATCTCGCAGTCATCGAAGCGGCCTATGAAGCCATGCGCATTGCTCCGCAGGACGATCTCGCTGCGTGTCTCGATGCCGACGTCAGGTTTCATACCGCCATTCTTCGTGCCAGCCGCAACCCGGTGTTCGCCAATCTCGGCAATATGCTTGCGGCCGCTCTCAGCTTCTCCTTCCGCTTGACCACATCGGCCACCGCCAATTACCAGCAGACGCTCAGCGCCCATGGCGACGTGCTGGAGGCAATTAGGATGCGCAGGGCGGACGACGCTCACGATCAGATGAAGGCGCTCATCGGGATCGCGTCGAACGACCTTCTTGCAGTGGCTCGCAAAGGCCGCCGCCAACAGCCGATCGCCGCTGCCAAGGCCGATATCCTCTGAAGCGGATGGTCGGGACGGTCAAGATCAGAAGCGGAGACCTGTCTGCTGAAATCGTCCCATCGCTTGGGGCCGGTCTTGCGCGACTGGACCATGGGCGCGTGCCGCTCTTCAGGCCTTGGCCAAACGGCGGGAGCAGCAAACCGTTCGACCTTGCCTGCAACCTGCTTTTGCCGTGGTCGAATCGCATCTCAGGCGGCGGGTTCACATTCGACTCCAAATTCCACGAACTGCCTGCCAATGTTGCAGGCGAGCCATTTCCCATCCACGGCAATGGATTTTCCAGCGAGTGGGACGTCGACAGCGTAGCGCAAGACAACGCGAAGCTGTCCCTCATCAGCAACGGGCCCGGCCCATACCGATATCGCGCCGAGGTGAGCTACGCGCTGTTCGGACAGGGGCTCGAGTTGAAGCTTCGCATCGTCAATCAGGCATCGATCAGATTGCCGTTCGGGCTTGGCATCCATCCATGGTTCCCGAGAACGGCACGAACCGCGCTTGATGCGCCGGCCTCGCAGGTTTGTCTCGAACTGCCCAACCATCTCCCCGAACGATTTGT
This sequence comes from Mesorhizobium sp. M0340, assembly GCF_040321535.1. NCBI lineage: Bacteria > Pseudomonadati > Pseudomonadota > Alphaproteobacteria > Hyphomicrobiales > Phyllobacteriaceae > Mesorhizobium > Mesorhizobium sp. M0340. Next base: position 109,202 of record NZ_JAMYRR010000016.1, read on the forward strand.
GGATGTCAAAACCCATGCCGATTGGAATTTCGGCGCCCCAGTCGTATTGCCGAGTGGATGGATAAACAATCTGTTTGCCGGTTGGAGCGGCGTCGCCACCATATCGTGGCCGGAGCACAGTTGCAGCCTGCGGATTGAAGCTTCATCGCCCTTGAATTTCTACCTGATCTATTCGCCATCGGACGAGAGCGACTTCTTCTGTTTTGAACCGGTCAGTCATGCTGTCGATGCTCACAATCGTGGTTCGATCGACAAATGGAATGGACTGTCGGTGCTTGGGCCTGGCGAGGGCCTGGCAGCCCGTTGCAGCTTTGCCGTCAGTTAGGCGGACCTCAGCTGCGCCCTCGAATTGGCGGATCTCGGCCAGGGCTAGCCGTCGGCGATCCAATCCGAGAGGCTGCGGGCAAAACTTCGCGGCACGATAAGTTCGCACGCGGTCTCGCCGGTGCGCAGGAAGAGCACGGACACGTGATGGAAGGATGTCAGCACGGCGCGGCCCGGAGCGGCGGCCGGCGCGTGCCAGTCGACGGCAATGCAGCCGGACAGAAGCCTTGCGATACCAGGGCCGGCCATTTTCAAACGAACACGACCTTCCGCGAGGGGAACGGAACAGCCGAGATTGGGGTCGACGGCAAGCGCAGGCGCTTGCGTGCCTTCGTCGAGAGCCAGCCAGAGGCGGCGAGGTGCAACGCGGATAATTAGAAGCCCCTTGTGGCGAACCGTCTCTCCGACCGAAGCGGGAAGTTTCTTGCCCAGCGGCGCCGAGACGCTCTCTTCGAAGTGCGTCAATGTCGCGTCCCAGCCCTCGATCTGGATAAGCGGACAATCTGCCACGGACAGGCTGAAATCCCGAAAGCTAGCCACGCAGCCGTTCTCCCTGTGGATCGACGAATACCGGCGAGACAACGCGGGCGCGAACCGTTTCGGCCTTCATCGGATAAACTGCTACGACCTCGCTTCCTTCTGCCGCGACATCACCGGCAAGCAGGGCCAGCCCGACATAATGGCCGCGTTCGGGGCTGAAAGTGACGGAGGTGACGCGACCGCGCCCATGGCCATGGGGTTTCTCATCCGGCAGGAACAGGATGGCGCCGCCGCGCAGGCGTTTTCCGTCCTCAATGCATTCCAGTCCGACCAGGCGCTGTCGGTTGGGGGCCTGGAGGGCAGGGCGCCGTCGCAGGACGTCGCCGACGAAGCCGCTGCGCTTGCCGGCCATGCGGCCGAGGCCGAGATCGTCGAGCGTCGTGCGCCCGTCGATCTCAGGTCCGGCGACATGGCCCTTTTCGACCCGCAGCGCGCCAAGCGCCTCGACGCCGTAGGGCTTCAGCTCGAGCAGTCTGCCGGCTTCGAGCAGACGGCTCCAGAGCTGTTCACCGGCAGTGGCGCCGACATAGATTTCGTAAGCGCGCTCGCCGGAATAACTGAGACGCAAGATGCGGAGCCCACGGCCCTCCCACTCGCTTTCGAGTAGTCCCATGTGCGGAAGTGCCTCATCGGAAACGTCAAGGGCAGGAAAAGCGGCACCGAGGATTGCGCTGCTGTTAGGCCCGGCAACCGACATTGCCGCCCATTCATCGCTGACCGAGGTGACGGCCACACGCAAATCCGGCCAGGCCGTGTCGAGCAGGAATTCGAGACGCGACAGCACATCGGCGGCCTTGGCGGTCGAGGTCGTCATGAAGAACCGGTTTTCCGCCAGCCGCGTCGTGGTGCCGTCGTCGAAGACGATACCGTCGTCGCGCAGCATGATGCCGTAGCGGGCGCGGCCTACCGCCAGTTTGGCAAAGCCGTTGGCGTAGACGCGATCGAGGAAGATTGCCGCATCCGGGCCCCGGACATCGATCTTGCCGAGCGTGGAGATGTCCATCAGCCCCGCGGCCCGGCGCACATTCCGCATTTCGGCGACATACGCGTCGTTCACGCCACGTCCCGACTGCCGGTAGAAATAGGGCCGCATCCAGAGCCCGACCTCGAGCATCTCGGCGCCGTTCGCCATGTGCCAATCGTGCATCGGCGTGCGGCGGATCGGCTTGAAATGATGGCCGATGGCGCGCCCGGCGAGCGCACCGATGGCAACCGGCGTATAGGGCGGGCGGAAGGTCGTGGTGCCGGTCCCACGAATCGTTGCGTTGCGCAGCGCTGCCATGGCGGCAAGTGCGGGAAAATTGCTGGTCTTGCCCTGGTCGGTGCCCATGCCGAGCGTGGTGTAGCGCTTCAGGTGCTCGACCGATTCATAACCCTCGCGATGGGCGAGCTCGATATCCCCGGTCGTCACGTCCATCTGGAAATCGACGAAGGCCTTTCCACGTCCAGCGGGCAGGGCTTCGCGAAGGACGCTCGAGCCGGTCTCACCGAGATCGAGTTTCGATGGAGCGGACACTGGTGCCGACTTGCCGCAGGAGGCTGCCGCTTCGATGCCGGCGCGATGGCCGTCCTCGACGGCAGCGACTGTCGCATAGGCCCCTATCATTGCGCCGGCGCCGAACTGGCTGGCTGAAAAGACGCCCGGCACGAAGCCGTCAATGTCGTCGCGATACACAGGTTTGACACCGAGGTGTGAGGTGAGATGCACGGTTGGCGACCAGCCGCCGGAGATGCAGACCAGGTCGCAGGCGGCCGAAGATTGTCCCTCCGGACCATTGAGCGTTACGCGCCTGACGGCATGGCCGCCATGCAGGTCGACGATGCGCGTTGCGGCCCGCACCACCACGCCGAGCCGTCCGGCTTCTGCGGCAAGTGCTGCGGGCGGGACGGGGCGCAGATCGGCAACCGTCACCTCCGCGCCGGCTGCGGCATAGTCGAAGGCGGTGCGCCAGGCACCGTCATTGGCGGTGGCGACGACGATTTTCTTGCCCGGCAGGACGGCGAAACGGTTGAGATAGGTCCGGGCGGCCGAGGCAAGCATGACGCCGGGCCGGTCGTTGTTCGAGAACACCATCGGCCGCTCGATGGCGCCGGTGGCGAAAACGATCGAGCGGGCGCGCAGCATGGTGACCGTTTGCCGTGTCTGGCCATTCGGCTGCGGATTGGTTGGATCGCGCTGTTCGACCAGTCCCAGGACATTGCCGTCATAGCTGCCGAAAGCGGTGGTCCGCTTCATCACCCTGATGGTTTCGAAGCCCCCCAACTCGGCCTCGGCCTGCCGCAGCCATGCGGCCGCTGCGCTGTCGGACGGTTCCGCCAGAAGCTGGCCGCCAAGCAGGAAATCCTGCTCGATCAGCGCGACCCGCGCGCCGGCCGCGGCGGCCGCCCGCGCCGCCGACAATCCCGCCGGGCCGCCGCCGACGATGGCGACATCGGCGAAGGCATGACGAACCTCGTAGTGGTCGGGATCCGCGCCGGTGCCGGCTCTGCCCAGACCGGCAGCCTTGCGGATAAAGTGCTCGTAGAACATCCAGGCGCGGCGCGTCGGGCCCATGAAGGTCTTGTAGTAGAAGCCGGCTGACAGAAACGGTGCCAACAGCCCGTTGACGCTTTGCATGTCGAAGGCAAGCGATGGCCAGCGGTTCTGACTCTCCACGACCATACCGTCGGCGAGTTCCAGTGTGGTCGCCGGCAGGTTCGGCTCGCGCCTGCCGGCGGTCCCGAGCGTAACCAGCGCATTCGGCTCTTCGGGGCCGGCGGAAAAAATGCCGCGCGGGCGATGATATTTGAAGCTACGCCCGACCAGCGTGACGCCATTGGCGAGCAGCGCGGAGGCAAGCGTGTCGCCGCGATATCCAGCCAGCTTGCGGCCGTCGAAGGTAAACTCGACCGGCTGCTCGCGAATGATGCGGGCACCCACCGACAGCCGTTTGCGGTTTGAACTCATGCCGGTGACTTCCTGAGAGTTGATTTCCTGGCCCACAATTTTCTGGCGAAGTCGACGGCTGCGATGGCATGGTTGCGGGTGTCGCGTTCGACCACCAGCCATTGCCGGCAACCGGTCACGTGCTGCCAGAATTCACGGTGCGGGCCGGCCGGGTTTGTCCTGACATAGACATAACGGTACCAGGCCTCCGGATCGGGATCGTCATGGGCCGGACGCTTGACCGAGGCATCGCCGCCATAGCGGAACTCGTCATGGTCACGCGGGCCGCAGCAGGGGCATTCGATGCGCAGCATTTTGTCCCGCCTCCTATTGCAGCCAGGCGGAAGGGCCGACACCGGCCTCATCGAGCGTGTGGCCGGTGCGGAAACGATCGAGCCCGTAGGCCGCGATCAAAGGATGCGGCTTGCCGGTGGCGATCGTGTGGCCGAAGCACCAGCCGGAAGCCGGCGTCGCCTTGAAGCCGCCATAGCACCAGCCGCCGTTGAGATAGAGTCCCTCGATCGGCGTCGGGCAGATGATCGGGCTGGCATCGGGGGTCATGTCCATGACGCCGCCCCAATGGCGAAGCAGACGGACGCGCGAAATGCATGGCATCAGCGCAATCGCTGCCTCCGCCACTTCGCGCACGACGCCGAGATTGCCGCGCTGGGCGTATGAATTGTAGCCGTCGAGATTGCCGCCGAAGACCAATCCGCCCTTGTCGGACTGGCTGACGTAGAAATGGTCGGCGCCATAGGCCACGACGTGATCTACCAGCGGCTTCAGCGGCTCGGTGACGAAAGCTTGAAGCACATGGCTTTCGATCGGCAGTTCAAGCCCAGCCTTGGCGCCGAGCACGGACGTGTGGCCAGCGACCGCGAGGCCGACCTTGCCGGCGCCAATCCGGCCTTTCGTCGTTTCGACGCCGACGATCCTGTCGCCGTCACGGACAAAGCCTGTCACCTCGCAGTTCTGGATGATGTCCACGCCATGGCTGTCGGCGGCACGCGCATAGCCCCAGGCGACGGCGTCGTGGCGTGCCGTGCCCGCGCGGCCCTGAAAGATCGCGCCATGGATCGGGAAGCGGGCGGTGTCGGAAAAATCGAGATAGGGCACCAGCCGGCGCACGTCTTCGCGGTCGAGGATGTCGGCGTCGATGCCGTTCAGCCGCATGACGTTGGCGCGGTGGCTGAAACCGTCGAGCTGATCGGCCGAATGCGCCGTGACGAGTTGACCGCGCTGGGAGAACATCACGTTGAAATTCAGCGCTTGAGACATGTCCTCCCAAAGCTTCATCGAGAATTCGTAGAACTGGGTGTTGCCGTCGAGCAGGTAGTTGGAGCGGATGACGGTGGTGTTGCGGCCGACATTGCCGCCGCCGACATAACCCTTTTCGAGCACCGCGACGTCACGGATGCCGTGGTTCTCGGCGAGGTAGAAGGCGGTGGCGAGGCCGTGTCCTCCGCCGCCAATAACGATCACGTCATAGGACGATTTTGGCTCCGCGGCCCGCCAGGCTCGCTGCCAGTTCTTCTGGCCTGACAGCGCGTTGCGGAAAACCGAAAATGCCGAGTAGCGCGCCATGTGTGCAGGCCTATCGAATGATCGGGCCGGCCGGCGTGCGGGTAAGCACTTCGGCGCCCGCATCGGTCAACAGCACCGTGTTGGAGACGAAGTCATTGCCGCGACCAGTGCCCATCAGCCACGACAGGATGTGGAAGCTCATCCCGGTTTCGATCTCGAGGTCGGAATCGTGTCGCAAGCCGGTCACCGAATTGCCGCCGGTCCATGACGGCGGCTGGCCGGCGCCGACAAGGTAACCGCAGTGATGGCGGCGATAGTGGGAAAGACCGGCCTCGTCGGCGACGGCCTGCCAGGCGGCGTAGACATCGCGCGCCTTGGCGCCCGGCCGTAGCGCCTCGACGACCGCGTTGAACGCCTTGGCGGTCACCTCCGCCATTGTGGCGTCTTCATCGCTGATGTGGCCGATGCGAACGAGCCGGCCGAGCGGGGCGTGGTAGCGCGAGATGCATCCGGACAGTTCGACAAAGACCGGCTCGCCCTTGCGGTAGATCCCGTCGCCCCAGGTCGTGTGCTCTTCACCCAGGCGCGCGGCCGGGCGGATGAACGGTCCGAAGCCCGGCGCATGACCGCCGGCGCGGATCATTGCCGCAACACATTGGGCGGCGACCTCCTGTTCGGAAGCGCCATCGGAGATCGCCGCGATCGCGGCACCGGCGGCGGCGTCAGTCACTTGTGCCGCCCGCCGCATCAGCGCCTGTTCTTCTTCGCCTTTCACCCGCCGCATTTTGTCGATCAGACCGGAGACATCGCTCCACTTTGCATCGGCTTTCATCTGGAGTGCCACGGCAAGTCCATGGCTAAGGCCGGCTGTCCAGTATTCGAGGCCGATCCGCTTGCCGGATAGGCCGAGCTCTACCAGCACCCGCGCGGCAAGGTCGGCCGCCGTTTCGCTGTCGGAATGGCCACGGAATTCCGCTGCCTTCACCTGCTTCTCGATCGTCACCTTCTCCATCGAGCGGGTGACCAGGACAGGTTTTCCCCGGCGCGGGACAATCAGCAGGTGAGGGGCAAAATACCCCCAGTGATCAAGCCCGGTGAGATAGAAGACGTTCTCCGGCGAGGCAAACACCGCTGCGTCGAGCTCACGCTCAATCAGTGCAGTACGGACCTTTGCCAGGCGGCCGGCGATTTCGGCTTCGGAAAAAGGATTGCGGTCCATCGGGCGTCCTCGTGCTTGTTGCCGGCTTGCTGGCGGGCATGGTCTTTTCGGCAGCCGGGTTCCCGGCCGCCATGTCAGTCGATGACGATGAGTTCGCGCGCCACATCGCAGAGGCGTTCGCCGCCGCGTTCCGTGACGACGAACGATTCCGAGATGGCGATGCCGAAATCGTCGAGCCAGACGCCGGCCATGAAATGGAAGCACATCCCAGGCTGCATCTCGGTAGTATCCCCGGGACGAAGGCTTGCGGTGCGTTCACCCCAATCGGGCGGGTATGCGAGCCCGACCGGATAGCCGACGCGGCTGTCTTTCTTCAGCCCGTTCCGTCGCAGGACTGCCTGCCAGGCGGCTTCCACCTGTTCGGCGGTGTTGCCGGGGCGCGCCTTCTCGAGGCCAGCGTCGACACCCTCGACGATCGCCTTGGCCATGTCGAGGATGGCTTGCCGCGGCTTGCCGAAATGTACCGTCCGGGTCAGCGCCGCATGGTAGCGGCGGCGCACGCCGGCGATCTCCAGAATGGCGAGGCCGCTGTCCGGCAGCGGCGCGTCGGACCACGTCAGATGCGGCGTGCTGGTGCCCTCGCCAACGGGCATAAGCGGACAGATCGCGGCATAGTCGCCGCCCGCTCCGGGCACGCCCATGATCTGTGCGTGATAGATTTCCGCAATGACATGGTTTTGCGGCACGCCGGGCCGCATTTTCTCGATGGCGCGGTTCATCGCATGCGTGCAGATCGCACCCGCCTCGCGGATCAGCACCAGCTCGGCTTCGGATTTGACCAGCCGCGCCCAGTTGACGAGATCGTGGTTGTTGGCGAAGTGCGCGTCGGGCAGTCCCTCGACAAGGTGGGCGTGGCAGCGCGCAGTGTAATAATGCGCGTCCATCTCGACGCCGATACGGGCCTTTTCCCAGCCGCGCGACCGGATCAGTCGGGCGAGTTCGTCATAGGGGTGTTCGACGGGCTGCTGCACCAGCCGCTCCGAGAACGGCACGATGTTTGTCTCCGGCAGGCCGGTTGTCAGGCGCGCGCTCTTGGCATCCTGCGCCCTGCCGAACCAGATCGGCCGATCCTCCTCCAGATGGACGAGGACGCACTGCGGAACATAGAACGACCATCCGTCATAGCCGGTCAGCCAGCACATGTTGGCTGGATCCTGACAGACGATGAGATCGAAGCCGGCTTTTTGCATGCGTGTCTTCACGCCGGCGAGGCGCTGCCCATACTCCGCTTGCGTGAATGTCCCGAACCCGTCCGCGGTCGCCACCGAAATGCTTGCCTTCCAGGTACGCCGCTTGCCCTTTGATCAACATGGGCAAACAGGCCAAATTGTGCACAACTCGACGTCAATTTGTTGGCTAACTACGAATTATCGCCGAGTTTTCATGGTTTCTATATCTCTGCTTGCGAAATGTCTAGGGCAGTTGTATACGTCTTATCAAGCAGGCGTCGACCTCGAAGAAGGCCGCGCCCTGGGAACCATCCACAGTTGTCCAATGGGAGAAAAGCATGCTCAATTCATCGATATCGCGCCGCATGGTCGTGAAAGCGGCTGCCTGCATCGCGCTCGCCGCGACGTCATTGACGCCGCTATCCGCTCACGCCGAAACCACCCTCGAACGGGCCAAGAAGGACGGCTACATCCGCGTCGGTTTCGCCAACGAGGCGCCGTTCGGTTACGCCACGCCTGACGGCAAGCTGACCGGCGAGGCTCCTGAAGTCGCCAAGGCGGTGCTCGCCAAGATGGGCATCCCGCAGGTTGACGGTGTGCTGACCGAATTCGGTTCGCTCATCCCGGGTCTCAAGGCCGGCCGCTTCGACATCATCGCCGCCGGCATGTTCATCAACCCGAAGCGCTGCGCCGAGATCAATTTCTCCGAGCCGTCCTACGGCATCGGTCAGGCCATGCTGGTCGCAAAAGGCAATCCGAAAGGCGTGAAGGACTTTTCCAGCTTCAAGGAAAATCCGGATCTCAAGCTCGCCGTGATGGCCGGCGCGGTCGAAGGCGGTTACGCCAAGGACGCGGGCGTCGCCGATGGGCAGATCGTCGCCTTGCCCGACCAGTCCAGCCTGGTCGCGGCCGTCCAGTCGGGCCGCGCCGACGCTGCTGCGCTGACCGCTCTTTCGATCGCCGACATGGCCAAGAAAGCCGACGGCGTCGAATCGACCAAGCCCTTCGGCGAGGTTGCCGGCAAATCGGTGAAAGGTCATGGCGGCTTCGGCTTCCGCAAGGAGGACACCGACCTGCAGCAGGCGTTCAACGCCGAGCTGAAGAAGTTCATCGGTTCGCCGGAGCATATTGCGCTGGTCGAGCCGCTCGGCTTCGGCAAGGACTACCTCCCCAACAAGACCACCGCGGAGCTTTGCGCGGGCAAGTAGGTTCCCAACTGCTGGCGGCGCGAAAGCGCCGCCCTTTTTTCCCGGGGGAATCGCATGGGTATCCGTACGCTCGTTGTCATGCTGGTCATCGCGCTCGTCGTGATCGGCGCCTTGGCAACACAGGAAAGCTATCGAGTGTTCATGCCGGGGCTGCTGCAAGGCGCGGTCCTGACAATCGAGATCGCCGTCCTCGGCAGCCTGCTCGCAATCGTCATGGGCGTGCTTGCAGCACTTGCACGGATGTATGGCCCGGCGCCGCTCAGATGGCTGGCCACGGTCTATGTCGAGATCTTCCGCGGAACGTCGGCATTGGTACAATTGTTCTGGCTGTTTTTCGTGCTGCCGCAATTCGGCGTCACGATCAACGCATTCGTGGTGGCAGTCCTGGCACTCGGCCTGAACGTCGGTGCCTACGGGTCGGAGGTCGTGCGTGGCGCGATCCTGTCGGTCGCTCGCGGCCAGTGGGAGGCGTGTACGGCCTTGAACATGAGCCGGCCACAGATGTTGCGCCGGATCATCCTGCCACAGGCCTTTGTCGCGATGATCCCGCCTTGGGGCAATCTGTTCATCGAGCTTCTGAAATCGACAGCGCTTGTGTCGCTGATCACGCTGTCCGACCTCGCCTTCAAGGCGCAGCAAATGAACCAGAATACGTTCAAGACCATTCCGATCTTCACACTTGTCCTTTTGATGTACCTGGCAATGTCGCTGGTTCTCACCATCGGCATGCGGCTTCTCGAAAGGCGGGCATCGATCGGACTGGCGCGAGGGAAGGCAGCATGATTTGGGACTGGGCATTTGCTTTTGAAATCCTGCCGGTGCTTGCCCGCGCGGCCATCGTCTCCATCGAGGCGACGCTGATCGGCTTTGCACTTGCCGCCTCGCTTGGCCTGGTGCTGGCCGTCGTCCGTATCGCCGTGCCGTGGACCGGCTGGACAATTTCGGTGCTGGTCGAACTGATCCGTTCGACCCCGCTGCTTATCCAGATATTCTTTCTCTATTTCGTCTTTCCGAAATTCGGTGTCGTGCTCGACGCCTTCACCGCCGGGGTGCTGGCCATCGGCATCCACTATGCCGCCTATTGCTCCGAGGTCTATCGCGCCGGTTTCGACAACATCCCTCGCGGCCAGTGGGAAGCCTCGATCGCACTTAATCTTTCGGCCTGGACAACGTTCCGCGACATCATCATTCCGCAGGCGATTCCGCCGATCGTTCCAGCGCTCGGCAACTATCTGGTTGCCTTGTTCAAGGAGACGCCATTGCTTTCCGCAATCGCCGTGCTGGAGCTGATGCAGACGGCCAAGATCATTGGCTCCGAAACCTTCCGCTACACCGAGCCGATGACGCTGGTCGGTCTGTTCTTCCTTGCCATGAGCCTGGTTTCTGCTGCGCTCATTCGCTCCCTCGAAGGCCTGCTCAACCGGAGGACCATGCGATGACGGAACAACCGATGGTTCGCTTCGACAATGTATCGAAACGCTACGGCACGTTAACCGTTCTCGACGGGCTTAATCTGGAAATAGCACGCGGCGAAAAGGTCTCCATCATCGGCCCGTCCGGCTCCGGCAAGACGACGGTGCTGCGCATGCTGATGACGCTGGAGACGATCAATGACGGTGTCATCTGGGTTGAAGGCGAGCCGCTGACCCATATGGAGAGGAACGGCAAACTTGTTCCCGCCGATCTCGCCCACATCCGCAAGATCCGCGCCAAGATCGGCATGGTGTTCCAGTCGTTCAACCTGTTCCCGCACATGACGGCGATGCAGAACTGCATCGAGGCACCGATAACCGTGCTAGGCATGAAGCGGGCCGATGCGGAGGCGCGTGCCGCCGAACTGCTCGACATGGTCGGCTTATCGGATAAGAAGGACCACTATCCCTCGCAGCTCTCGGGTGGTCAGCAGCAGCGTGTCGCCATCGCACGCGCTTGCGCCATGCGGCCCAAGATCATGCTGTTCGACGAGGTGACCTCGGCCCTGGACCCCGAACTCGTCGGCGAAGTGCTTGAAGTCATCCGAAAACTTGGTAGGGAGCATGACCTCACCATGCTGATGGTCACCCACCAGATGGGATTTGCCAAGGAATTCTCCGATCGTGTCTGCTTTTTCCACGCGGGCAAGATCTGCGAGCAAGGGCCGCCAGGCGAGTTGTTCGGCACCCCCAAGAACGAGCGGACACGGCAGTTCCTGCACGCTGTCCTGGAGGCTGGATGACGCTTGAGACAGATGCCACGCCCACAGCCGTGACCGCCGCGCCGCCACGTCCGCTGTCGGCCCGGGAGCGATTTGAACGCATTTACCGGATACTGCGCGACCGCATCTGCCTGCTCGATTATGCGCCGGGAAGCCATCTGTCCGAGGAAGAACTTGCCCAGGAATTCGAGATCAGCCGCACGCCGGTCCGGCGTGTCCTGGCGCGTCTCGAATCCGAGGGTCTGGTTCAATCCGTCCACGGCGTCGGCACGATCGTCACCGATGTCGATATCGAGGAATTGCAGCAGGTCTATCATTTGCGCCTGGAGCTGGCGCTCCTCGTCGGCAAGCTTTCGCCGATCCCGCGCACGGCGGACGATCTCGACCGGATACGGGCGCTCATCGCGCGTTGCGATGCCGATATACTCAATCCCGACCAGCGCGCTTTCCTGCGCCTCAACATGGATTTTTTCTACGAGCTCACGGCGATGACCGGCAACCAGCCGCTGCGCGAGATCAGCGAGCGCCTGTATTTTCAGGTCGCGCGCGTCGTCCTGAAGATGATGCCGCAATTGGGCCTTGTCGAGGAGTTCACCGCGTTCCGCCGCGAAATGGAAGAGGTCCTTGCCGCCGCCGAGATCGGTGACTGGGAGTCCATAGGGCACATAAGGCGGGCGCACATCTCAATGAGCTTTCGCCGCATGATGCGTCATGCAGGCGAGGCGAATCTGGATAGAGCAACATAGTCAGCCCCTCGGGGTTGTGCTGGCCGCCAAGGTCGGCGACAGCGATAGTCAAAACCGAATGTGCGGTTTCATAGCAGTCTCCTCTGGTCGAAGAACGCGCCGAGAATTCACTGGCAGTGCAGCAGATAATGAATCTGTCGCGGGGTGCTTCCCGTCAGGCGGCGGCTCTCGCGGACAAGATGCGCCTGGTCGGAATAGCCCGCTTCGGCCGCCAGCATGGCGGTGGAGCTGCTGGAGCGGCTCGAAAGCCGCAGAAAGCGCTGGTAGCGGAGGATACGGTCAAGCGTCTTGGGGCCATAGCCGAAGCTCGTGTCGAAGCGCCGGCGCAACGTCCTTTCGCTCATCTCGAGCGCGCGCATCAACCAAGGGACGAGCGGCGCGTCGGGTGGCGGCCCGCGCTCGATCAAACGATATGCCGCCTGCATGGGAACGTCGGTCGCGGGCGCGGGCACCTCCTCGGCGACGACCTGTTGGAGCGAGCAGGCCATATCCTCGAGACTGTCGCTGGCGCGCACGCGGCTGGCGAGGCGGCGAGCTCGCGCGCCCCACAGATCTTCGAGCGACAGCCTCTTGCCGACCAGCTCGATTTGCGGCACGCCGAGCCATGCCGCCGCCGCGGCAGGATGGAAGCGCAAGCCGATCACGACCTCGTCCGCCGCTAGAACCTCGGTCTGCGGTTCCTTGTCAGGGCCGGCAATTCGGAAGCTGCCCCCGATCCATTGCAAATCGATCGTTGTGTCGGGCATGATGACGATTGGCGGTGAGCCCGCCGGGTCCATTCGATGCACCCACACCGAAGCAAAGCTCCCGCGAAGCCGCGCCGACGCTGGACGTTGCTGAAATGAACCCGTTGCCTGCGCTGGGACGGGATCGCTCATCTCGCTCCCCTTCGGATTAGCGGCGGTGAACCTACGGCGCAGCGGCTGCGCCCGGCCGTCGCTCGAGACAACGTCTTCCAATCGAGAACGGTTGCAAGAATGGGTTGTTTTCTTCCGGCCGGAACGAAGAGGGCAGGTGGGGGGCGATGCGACGTGCATCGCCAGTGTGCGGCTCATACGTCAATGGCCGTTCTGTTCAATAAGGCAAGCGAGATGCGTGCTTATCTTTCGGCGTCGTACATCACATGAGAGGTATGCGTCATGAGCAACAACAACGACCAACGGATCGACTACGTCGAATTCAACGTGAAAGACATTCAGCGGTCACGCGACTTCTACGGAAAGGCGTTCGGCTGGACCTTCACCGACTACGGCCCGCAATATTGCGAGTTCAACGACGGTCGCTTGTCAGGTGGCTTTGCTGCTGGCCCAGCGAGGTCCGGAGGAGGCCCGCTCGTCATTCTCTATGCCGATGATCTGCCGGGAACGGTCAAGCGTGTCGAGGAAGCGGGGGGCAAGATCGTCAGGCCGATTTATGGCTTCCCCGGCGGCCGGCGCTTTCATTTCGCGGACCCGGACGGTTACGAGCTAGCGGTTTACACCGAAGACGGCAGCAATGAATGATCGCGTTCCTCCCACCTCGGGTTTGGTTTTGCTCGGCGGCGTCTTGATTTGGGCGGGCGCCGAGCATGTCCTCAGATTTCGGGCGATTGCAGCGTCCCTGGCCGGGCGGGGCTTCCTGCTCCCAAGCCTCTTCTCGCGGCCGGATCGGTGCTGGAGATCGCAGGCGGCTTTTGCCTCGCAACGGGCCTTGGTGGACCCTTTCCCGCCGCAGCCCTGGCCGTATTCACCATTACGGCGTCGTTCATGGCGCTCAACTTCTGGCCTACAGCGGCGATGAACGCGAAGCGCTTCGTACCGGCTTCACCAATGTTGCCGTCTTGGGCGGGTTGATTGTCGCCGCGACCACTAGCCTGTGATCATCATTTCGGGGCGGCGGCTTCGTCTTCATCTGCAATCAGCCGCTGGTCGTTGGTGATCCGGTGTTGTTGCAGCATCCGCCTATCGCTGCCAGAAGGGCAGCTTGGCGATCTCTTCCTCGGCCTGTCGCCTCGTCAGACCGATATCGTCGATCAGATGGGGATTGGTCTGCGCCAATCGCTTGAGATCCCAGCGAGAGCGTGTCGGCTCGCGCCAAGCCGCGATAATGCTTCGCAGCGTCGCCAGGCTGTAGCGCCGAGGCGATGCTTCCGCCGGCCGCGTTGCCTCAAGCGGGGCCGAGGCAAAGGTGGGAATATCGTTCATGGCAACCTCCATGTGGTTTGAGGGGCCCATACGATTTTGGGAGTGTGGGGCCCTCGACCTGAAAGAGGCTGAATTCTGCAGGATACGACCGGCGTCGTAATTAAGCTCTCCCAAATAGTTCTCAAAACTTCCAAACGGGCTATAGATGCGCCGTATGCAGGGACCGCGCTTTGCTTTTGGTCCGTTCGTGCTTGATCCGGGTGTGGGAACGCTCCTTCGGAACGATGTCCCCGTTGCCGTTAGCTACCGCGGGCTAAAGCTGCTTGCGGCGCTCGTCGGACGGTCCGGCGAAATCCTTGAAAAGGCTGAGTTGATGGACGCGGCGTGGCCGGGTACAGCCGTCGAGGAAGGCAACCTCACCGTCCAGATCGCAGTGCTGCGGAAGCTGCTTGGCCCGGCCGCCGACGGCGGTGAATGGATCGCCACGGTTCCGCGCGTCGGCTACCGCTTCACGGGCGCCGTCGAACAGCTCGGCGGCGCGAAGCGAAAACCTTTGCCGCTGCCCGACAAACCATCGATAGCCGTGCTGCCCTTCGTCAATGTCAGCAACGATCCCGAACAGGAATCCTTCGCGGACGGGTTGACCGAAGACCTGATCACCGACCTGTCGAGGGTCTCCGGCCTGTTCGTCATCGCACGCAACTCGGCCTTTGCCTACAAAGGAAAGGCGATGGACGTGCGCGGGATCGCTGAGGACCTTGGCGTGCGCTACCTGCTGGAGGGTAGCGCAAGGCGCGCCGCGGGGCACGTGCGCATCAACGCACAGCTGGTCGATGCGGTGAGTGGCGATCATCTATGGGCGGAACGCTTCGATCGCAGCCTGGAAGATATTTTTGCCGTTCAGGACGAGGTCACCGGCAAGATCGTCGCGGCGTTACTCGGCCGGCTGCGTGCACCGCCGCCGCGCAATCGGCCCCAAAATCTCGAGGCCTACGATCTCTGCGTGCGGGCGCGCAAGCTGATGGATGATTCGCCGCAGACGGCGCAGGAAGCGCATCTGATGCTGACCCGCGCGGTTTCGCTCGATCCGGAATATGCCGAGGCCTATCGCTGGCTTGCCATGAACCACTGGATGGGATGGGTGCATTCCGGCGGACCAACCGAAACATCCCGTAGCGCTGCTTTGGAACTCGCGCGCAAAGCCGTGGCGATCGACCCCAACGATGCCGGCTGCCGCTGGGTTTTGGCTTACCTGCTTGCCTACGAGCGCCGCTTCGCCGAGGCGGATGAGGAATTCGCCAAGGCGATCGAGCTCGACCCGAACGAGGCCGATGCCTGGGCGGCATTGTCCGACATCGCGGTCCTGGCCGGACGGGTCGAGGAGGGTCTTGAGCACATTCGCAAGGCGTTCCGGCTGAATCCGTTCCCGGCAAGTTGGTATTATCTCGCGCTCGGCCAGGCGCAATATGCAGCCGGCGAATACGAAGCCGCTGTCGAGACACTGCGCAGGGACGAGACCTATCGTACAAGCTCACGCCGTTTCCTGGCGGCAAGCTTTGCCCAACTCGGCCGGCTCGATGAGGCGCGCGCAGAGGTCGAACTGTTTCTCGTCGGCAACCCGCATTTCACAACCCGCCACTGGGCGGCGACGGAGCCATTCCGCGACGCTGCGACGCTTGAGCATTTCGTTGACGGCTTCCGTAAGGCCGGCCTTCCGGAGTGACGCGCCGGCGCCGTCGCACGGTTCGTGCGACCTATTCCTCAAAGCGACCCGTGGCGTCGCGATCGCGCTCGTATCGTCTCGTGAGCGGAAACGGCGGCAACCAGGACTCGCGACGGATGATCCAGCTTTCGTAGGTTGGCATCAGTTGGTCAGGCGCGTCCAGCGATCCCAGGTTCACTTCGATTTCGTCGCCGGTGCGTCCGAAAATGGACGAGCCGCAGCGGGGACAGAAAAACCGCCCGGCATAGTCGCGTGTTTCGCCGTCGATCGTCACCGCATCCTGAGGAAATATCGCGGAAGCGTGAAAAAGGGCTCCATGATGCTTGCGGCAGTCGAGACAGTGACAAAGGCCGACCCGGTATGGGCGTCCCGACGCGACAATTCGGACGTTGCCGCACAGGCACCCGCCGGTGAATCGGTCCATGCTGCGTCTCCTCCAAAATCAAGCGGCCGGAATGGTTACAACGACCGGCACTGTTGTTGCAATCGCCGCGCCGCGGGCGGGGACATGTCGTTCTTCCGTGGCGATGACATTGCAGCCGCCTCTCTATGCCTTATGCGAGCTTGCCGCCGAAAATAGGCTTTGGTTTGTCATATGGAACGAAACGGCGCGTTCCATTGAGCCGCCAACTCGGCGGCCGAGGCGAGCTTGACTCCGCAGTCGGCGAGTATGCGTGCGACCGTCCCTACCGCCTCGGCGTTGGAGGAGGCGATGCTGCCGTTCGGAAGGAAAAGATTGTTTTCGAAGCCGACCCGGACATGGCCCCCAAGCAATGCGGCGGCGGTCACGCACGCCGCTTCGTTGCGGCCGAAGGCGCAGACGCTCCAATGGTCGAAGCGCGGCATGTTCGCCGCGAGGAATGGCAAGAGATCGGCAGGAACGGATGTCTGTCCCGGCGTGTAGCGGCCCAGCACGTAGAGAACCGGTATGCTTGCCCAGGGAATCAGTCCGCGCTGCTGCATGTCCGAAAGCCTGACGGCCTCCTCGGGCGAATAGAGGATGATCTGTGGCGCAACCCCCTCGGTGTGCAGCCAGGCCATGAAGCGCACGAAGGCGAGTTCCGATCCGGCGTCAGGAACGATTTCGCGAAGCGCCAGGGAGACAGCTTGCGGCTTCACATCTTGTACGACGGCCATCTGTTGGGCCGGCGAATAGATACCGAGTGCTTCGGAGGTGATCTGGATTACCAAGCGGTCGCCGGCAGCACCGCGGATGGCGGCGATCGCCTGGCGGTAGGCGTCGGCTTCGAGCAGATGATTGCCGCTTCGGTCGCGGACATGAACGTGGATCATAGCCGCACCGGCATCGGCGCATTCCGCGGCCGTCCTCGCAAGTTCGGCTGGTGTCAGCGGAATCGCCGGATGGTCGGCCTTGCTGCGACGTCCCCCGTTCGGGGCGACGGCTATGGCGATGCGGTCGACACCATGGGCCGGCTTCATGGGAAGGTTCTGTAAGCGACAAGATTCATATGAATCATCTTTGATCACACTGAAACAGACGTTGCAATCGCTGGCCTGGCGAGCTAGCAATATCCATGGACCAGGAAGAGCTTGCTGGACAGATCGTCACTGCCTTCGACGGCATGTCGGCGCAGCTTCGGTCCGCCGCGCGCTATGTCCTTGATAAGCCGTATGATGTCGCGCTGTTGTCCATGCGCGAGCAGGCCCGGCACGCAGGAGTGCAGCCGGCGACGATGACGCGGCTGGCCCAGCATCTCGGCCTTGATGGCTACGAGGCGGTACGCGATATCTACGCCGCCGCGATCCGGGACGGCGAAATCGGTTTCGCCGGCAAGGCGGGCCTTCAGGTCGCCAGCCAAAAGCTCAAGGGCGACCACGCGCTGGCGGCCGATATTCTGGATTCGATTTCCAGCCAGCTTGCCCATCTCGCCGAACGCAGGTCGATCGACCGTCTGGTCGAGACGGCCAGGGCGCTGAGTGCGGCAAGGCGCGTCTATTGCCTCGGCCTGCGCTCGAGCCACGCAGTGGCCTGGCATCTGCATTACATCCTGTCGCTGATCGGCGAGAAATCGGTGCTGCTACACGGCATCGGCGGAACCGATGGCGACGCCCTGGCCCATGCGACCAGGGACGACGTGCTGATCGCCGCCAGCGTCCTGCCCTACACGCGCTTCACCATCGAGCTTGTCGAGTACGCTGCCGGCCGCGGCGTACCGGTCATTGCGATCACCGACAGCGGGGTAGCGCCCTTGGCGCTGCTTGCCGATCACCTGGTCGTCGTGCCGACCGGCAGCCCGTCCTTTTTCCACACCATGACGCCAGCTTTCATCGTTGCTGAGGTCCTGGGTGCTCTTGTCGCAGGGCAGGCAGGCGAGGGCGCTGTTGAGTCGCTGCGACGTTTCGATGAGCAGGGCGCCGCCCTCAAGACCCATCTGAACCAGCGTCCGCCGAAGAAAATGCCCATGAGGGACCGTCGATGACACACATTCTTCATCGAACCATCCACTCGACGCTGCCGGTCGCCGCTCGCGGCCAAGGCATCGAACTGTTCGATGCCGAGGGCAAGTCCTATATCGACGCGTCGGGCGGCGCCGCCGTGTCCTGTCTCGGCCACGGTCATCCTGACGTGATCGCCGCGCTGCACGCCCAGCTTGACCGCATCGCCTACGCACACACCGGCTTCTTCACCACCGAGGTGGCGGAGCGCTTGGCGGATCGGCTGGTCGAGGACGCGCCGAAAGGGTTGGACCACGTCTATCTGGTCAGCGGCGGCTCGGAGGCGGTCGAGGCCGCGCTCAAGATGGCCAGGCAATATTTCGTCGAGAAAGGGGAGCCGCAACGGCGCCATCTCATCGCACGCCGGCAGAGCTATCACGGCAATACGCTCGGCGCTCTCGCCACCGGCGGCAACGAATGGCGGCGCGCCCAGTTCAGGCCGTTGCTGATCGAGACCCACCATATCGACCCCTGTTACGCCTATCGCTATCAAAAGCATGGCGAAAGCGACGAAGCCTATGCGGCGCGCGCCGCTCAGCAGCTCGAAGACAAGATCCTTGAACTCGGCCCGGACGAGGTCATCGCCTTTGTCGCCGAGCCGGTGGTGGGTGCGACACTCGGCGCCGTGCCGTCGGTCGCCGATTACTTCAAGCACATTCGCGCGATCTGCGACCGTTACGGCGTGCTGCTCATTCTCGACGAAGTGATGTGCGGCATGGGCCGTACCGGCACGCTGCATGCGTGCGAGCAGGACGGCATCGCTCCCGACCTGCTGACCATCGCCAAGGGGCTCGGCGGAGGCTACCAGCCGATCGGCGCGGTGCTGCTTGGCCGGCATATCTTCGACGCCTTTGCCCAGGGCTCGGGCTTCTTCCAGCATGGACATACCTATATGGGGCATCCAATGGGGGCGGCGGCCGGCCTTGCCGTGCAGGAGGTCATCCGGCGCGACCGCCTGCTCGACAACGTCAGCGCAATGGGCGCGCAGCTCGACGAACGCCTGCACCAGCGCTTTGATAATCACCATCACGTCGGCGACATTCGCGGACGAGGTCTGTTCAGGGGAATCGAGCTGGTGGTCGATCGCGCCAGCAAGGAACCGTTCGACCAGAGACTTGAACTCAACGCTCGCATCAAGCGCGAAGCAATGGCCCGCGGCCTGATGATTTATCCGATGGCCGGGACGATTGACGGTGTGCGGGGCGTTCATGTGCTTGTGGCGCCGCCTTTCATCATTTCCAGACAGGATATCGATCGGATCGTCGAACGGCTCGGTGAGGCGATCGACGCTGCGATCGCTTCAGCGGCCTGACCCGCGCGACGCGGACCGCCTCAATCAGTTCCAACGCGTCATCGGCGATGGGCCGGGACATCCACCAGAGAGGTAGCAACCATGTACAGTTCGATGAAAACCCTGATCGGCGCGGCGGCTTGCATGCTGCTGGCGCTGCCGTCCGTCGGAGCCGAGCAGCGCTTCGTCACGGTCGGCACCGGCGGGGTCACCGGCGTCTACTATGCTGTCGGCGGCGCCACTTGCCGGCTGATGAACAAGGACCGGCAGAAAACCGGCATCCGATGCTCGACGGAGTCGACCGGCGGTTCGGTCTTCAACGTCAACTCCATCCAGACAGGGGACCTCGATTTCGGCTTGACCCAATCGGACGTCCAGTACCAGGCCTATGAGGGGACCGGAAATTTCGACGGCAAGCCGTTCAAGGATCTGCGAGCCGTCTTCTCCGTCCATCCCGAGCCGTTTACCGTGCTGGCGCGGCCCGATGCCGGCGTCACCAAATTCGAGGACCTCAAAGGCAAACGCTTCAACGTCGGCAACCCCGGGTCAGGCACCCGCTCGTCGATGGAGGAGTTGCTGAAGCAGATGGGCTGGACGCTCGGCGATTTCTCGCTTGCCGCGGAGCTGAAGGCGGACGAGCAGGGCAGTGCGCTGTGCGACAACAAGATCGACGGCTTCTTCTACGGCGTTGGTCATCCTTCCGCCGCGATCCAGGATCCGACCACGGCCTGCGGCGCCAAGCTCATCCCGCTGACCGGTCCGGCAGTGGACGCGCTGTTGGCAGCTCATCCGTACTATTCAGTCGCCACCATCAAGGGTGGCATGTACGCCAACAACCCGGACGACGTGAAGACATTCGGCGTCCGCGCCACCGTGGTGACGAATGCCAGCACGCCCGATGAGGTGGTCTACGAGCTGGTGAAGTCGGTCTTCGAAAATTTCGACGACTTCAAGAAACTGCATCCGGCTTTCGCCAATCTCGATCCCAAGGAGATGATCAAGACCGGTCTGTCGGCGCCAATGCATCCGGGCGCGGAGCGCTACTACAAGGAGAAGGGCTGGCTCTGAGGCCTTCAATGCGAGGCGCCAAGGGCGCCTCGCATCGCAAATAATTGTGGGGAACGATGACAGATCAAAGCCAGCGGGCGGCAGCGCCTGACCAACCCGTTATCGACATCGACAAGCTCAGCGAGATCGTCGCGGAAGCCGACACCGGTGGGCGCAAGCCGACCGGCCGCACCGCGAAGCTGATCCTCAGCGTATCGCTTGCATGGTCGCTGTTCCAGCTCTGGTATGCCTCGCCCCTTCCGTTCATGCTCAATTTCGGCGTTGTCAGCGACGGCATCGCCCGCTCCATCCATCTGGCCTTCGCCCTGTTTCTGGCGATGCTGACGTTTCCGGCCTTCAAGACCTCATCGCGCAGCCGGGTGCCGCTACCCGACTGGGTGCTAGGCATCGCCGGGGCGGCGTCCGCCCTCTATCTGCTGGTCTTTTATAGCGATATCGCCCACCGGCCGGGTCTTCCCACTACAGCTGACCTGGTCGTATCGATCGCCGGCGTCCTCATCCTGCTCGAGGCCGCCCGTCGCGCCGTCGGGCCTGCCATCACTGTCATCGCGGCGATCATGCTGATCTATATTTTCGCCGGGCCTCACCTTCCTGGCCTGCTCGGCCACAAGGGCGCGACGTTATCGCGCGCAGCCTCGCAGATGTGGCTGACGTCCGAGGGGGTGTTCGGTGTCGCCCTCGGTGTGTCCACCAATGTCGTCTTCATGTTCGTTTTGTTCGGAACATTGCTGGAGCGCGCCGGCGCCGGCGGCTTTTTCATCCAGCTTGCCTTCTCGCTGCTCGGCAAATACCGCGGCGGTCCGGCCAAGGCCGGTGTCGTGGCTTCCGGCCTGACCGGCATGATTTCCGGCTCTTCGATCGCCAATGTCGTGACCACCGGAACCTTCACCATCCCGCTGATGCGACGGGTCGGATATTCTGCGGTGAAGGCGGGCGCCATCGAATGCGCGGCCGGCGTCAATGGTCAGCTGATGCCTCCTGTGATGGGCGCCGCCGCGTTCCTGATCGCGGAATACGTCGGCATCTGCTATGCCGAGGTAGTCAAGCACGCCTTCTATCCGGCGCTGCTGACCTATGGATCGTTGTTCTACATCGTCGATATCGAGGCGATGAAGACAGGGATGAAGGGCCTGCCGTCACGCCGCACGCACTCCGCATTTCAGGGTGCGCTGCGCGGGCTAATGGGCATATGCGGCTTCATCGTCCTCGCAGGGCTTGTCTATTACGGCATTGGCTGGACGAAGATCGTTTTCGGCGCGGCCGCGACCTGGATGATCACTGCCGCGCTGATCGCCGTTTACATCGGCCTTGTCGCCTACCGGGCGCGCTATCCCGACCTGCCGCTCGAGGATCTGGAGGGCGAGATCGTCAGGATTCCGCACTTCGGCGAGACGGCGCGCACTGGATTGCATTTTCTGCTTCCGGTGATCCTGCTGATCTGGTGCCTGATGGTGGAGGAGCTCTCGCCGGGCCTCTCGGCATTCTGGGGCGTTGTCGCTCTGATGGCGTTGATCGTCACGCAACGGCCGCTCACCGCCTTTTTCCGCAAGGACCGAGCGATGGCACGGCATTGGCTTCACGGTTTCGACGATCTGGTCGGTGGCCTGTCCGCCGCTGCGCGCAACATGACGACGGTCGGCATTGCCACTGCGACGGCCGGCATCATCGTCGGCACGGTTCTGCTCACCGGCATCGGGCTGGTGATGACCGAGCTCGTCGAATTCATCTCGGGCGGCAGCTTCATCGTCATGCTTCTGTTCACCGCGGTGATCTGCATCATTCTCGGCATGGGCATGCCGACCACTGCGAGCTATGTCGTCGTCGCGACCTTGATGGCGCCGGTCATCGTCGATTTGGCGGCGCAGAACGATCTTGCCGTGCCGCTGGTCGCCGTCCACATGTTCGTTTTTTATTTCGGGCTGATGGCGGACGTGACGCCGCCGGTGGGGCTGGCGGCTTATGCTGCTGCGGCAATTTCAGGCGCCGATCCGGTGAAGACCGGGATTCAGGGCTTCAAGTACGAGATCCGTACCGGCCTCTTGCCGTTCATCTTCATCTTTAACACCGGCCTGCTGATGATCGATCTCGAAGGGCCGTTCGACTTCGTGGCGATGGTGGTCACATCGACGCTGGCCATGGTCTCGTTTGTAGCAGCGACGCAGAATTGGATGCTCGTGCGCAACCGCTGGTACGAGACGATTGCCTTGCTTCTGGCCTGTTTCATCTTGTTCAGACCGGGATTGTTGCTCGATCAGGTGAGCGAACCTTATCGGGCAGTGCCTGCCTCCGAACTCAGCCGTATCGTCGACGAGACAGCCGAAGGCGGAGCGGTTCGCCTGCGCCTGACGACGCTGAACCTCAACGGCGATGAGATATCGAAGCTGGTCCGGCTACAACTCGGGCCCGCAAATTCACCGGCCGAACGCCTGAAGGCTGTGGGGCTGGACGTCAGCGTGCTCGGCGACAGCGTGACGGTCGGCGTCGTGCGACTGGGCAGCCAGGCGGCCAAATTCGGCCTGCAGCCCGGCGACGAAATCAACCAGGTGCTAGTGCCCGCGGAGCGGCCGTCGCGCTATTGGTTCGCGATTCCAGCCCTGCTGTTGCTCGGTCTCGTCTTCTGGGTTCAGAAGCGGCGAAGGCGGACAGTCGGCCCGTAAGCGTCTTGTGAGCGGAAGAGGCTCGCCAGCATGTCAGTAACAAGAGAACCAAACGGCGCCGCGGAACCGGCTAATGCGGAAATGCGCGTGACGACGCGCGACCGCCCCTTCGAACCCGTCGACTACGGGCTTTACACGCTGACGGTCATTGCCTGGAGCGCATCGTGGTTCGCGATCGAACTTCAGGTCGGCAGCGGCGTGTCGAACGAGGTCAATCTGGTCTGGCGCTTCGCCATCGCCACGCTGCTGATGTTTGCCTGGGCGGCTTTTTCCGGTCGGCGGCTCCGCTTTCCGATCACCGATCATTTGCACTTTGCTGTGCTTGGCATCCTCATTTTCTCGTCGAACTTCCTGTTTTTCTATTATGGCGCCGGCTATCTCGTCAGCGGCTTGCTCTCGGTCGTCTTCTCGCTCGCCTCGGTCATCAACATGCTGCTCGGTGCCTTGGTCATCGGCGAGCGCCCTGCGCCGCGCATTCTCGCCGGCGGCATCATCGGCTTCGCCGGCATAGCGCTGATGTTCTTCCCCGAAATCGCTGCCAACGGGCTTTCCGGCGGCACGTTGGTGGGCCTTCTTCTGTGCCTCTGCGGCACCCTGAGCTTCTGCGCCGGCAATCTCGTCTCCGTCGCAAACCAGCGCCGCGACCTGCCGCTCGTTTCAACGAGCGCCTGGGGCATGCTTTATGGCACTTTGTGGTCGGCGTTCCTGGCCTTCCTGCTCGGTGAGCCGTTCGTGTTCGCGACGACCGCCTCTTATATCGGCTCGCTGGTCTTCCTCGCCGTCATATCGACGGTCGTGGCTTTCGCCGCCTACCTGACGCTGCTCGGACGCATTGGCGGCGCCCGCGCCGGCTATGCGACCGTCATATTTCCCGTCTTTGCGCTTTTGATCTCCACGGCGCTGGAAGGCTATGCCTGGACTGCGTATGCGATCATCGGGCTCGTCCTCGTCGCCGCCGGAAACGTCCTGGTCATTCGAGGAGGACGACGCTGACGCATGCAATACTTCGCAATGCGCCGCCTTCCGCTGCGCGGGCCCCCGCCACATAGGTGCACCGGATAGATGGGGCAGGGCGCCTTCTTCTTCTTCTGTCTGTTTATCCAGCTTGACTCTCTTGGTCGTCAGTTTAGATTGCGGTCAATGGGTCAGACCAATGTACCAGGGCGGCCGGGGAGGGGAATTAGACGCGCATGCCGATCCAGGCTGTTGAACCTCGCCGGCTATACCGACAGGTCGCCGATCAGCTCAGGCAGCTGATCGATGCCGGCGAGTTTTCCGTCGGCGACCGTCTGCCGACCGAGCGGGATCTGGCCGACCAGCTCGGAATTTCCCGCCCGACGGTCCGTGAAGCGCTGATAGCGTTGGAGGTCGAAGGCCGCATACGCATCCGTGTCGGCTCGGGCATCTACGTCACCGATCCGCCGAACGCCGCCGCCTCCGAACCCGAAGTCGAGGAAGGCCCGTTCGAGCTGTTGCGCGCGCGCGAATTCGTCGAAGGCGCGATCGCCGCCGAAGCGGCCCTCCATGTCCGGCCTGCAGACATCGAACGACTCGACGACGTGCTGCGCCGGATGGAGGCCATGCGTCACCCCAACAAGATGACCATTGCGCTCGACCGGGAATTCCATACCGCTGTCGCCGGCATTCTCGAGAACGCGGTGCTGGTGCGCTTCATCGGCGAGCTTTTCGATCAGCGCATGAACCCGTACTTCGAACGCCTGTCGATCTATTTCGAGACCAGCGATTCCTGGCAGGTCGCGGCAAGGGAGCATCGTGCCGTGCGCGATGCAATTGCCGCGCGCGACCCCGAGCGGGCCAAGGCCGCCATGCAGCAGCATCTGCGCCAGTCGCAAATCAGATTCTCACGCAATTTCGATGAGAGAGCCGCAGCCAAGGAGGTTGCGGAATAGCAGTTGGCCTGGGGGGAGATCCGGCCGTCAAATTCAACCAGGGAGGAATTAGATGCTGAGAAAATACGCAGTTCTGCTCGGTGCGATCGCTGCAATTGCCATACCCATGGCGTCGGCCTCGGCGGAAACGGTCCTGAAATGGGCACATGTCTACGAGACGACGGAGCCCTTCCACACCGAATCCGTGTGGGCTGCCGACGAAATCAAGAAGCGCACCCAGGGCCGCTATGCCATCGACGTCTATCCTGCCTCGCAGCTTGGCAAGGAAGCAGACATCAACCAGGGCCTGATGCTCGGCACCGTCGATATCATCATTTCCGGATCGAGCTTCGCGGCGCGCGAATATCCACCGATCGGCGTCACCTATTTCCCGTACACTTTCCGCGATGCCGACCATCTGCTGAAATACACCAAGAGCGACGTCTACAAGGCCCTGACCAAGGGCTATGAGGACAAGACCGGCAATCACATCGTCGCCACCACCTATTACGGGACGCGGCAGACCACCTCGAACCGGCCGATCGCCAAGTGCTCCGACATGCAGGGCTTGAAGATGCGCGTTCCCGACGTGCCGGCCTATCTGGCCATGCCGCGTGCCTGCGGGGCCAACACGGCGCCGATTGCCTTCGCCGAGGTCTATCTGGCTCTGCAGAACGGCACGGTCGAGGCCCAGGAGAATCCGCTGACCACCATCGAGGCGAAGAAATTCTACGAGGTGCAGAAGAATATCGTGCTAACTGGCCATATCGTCGATCATCTCAACACCATCATATCGGCGTCGCGCTGGGCCTCGCTGTCCGACGAGGACAAGAAGATCTTCACCGAGGTGATGCAGGAGGCTGCCGCCCGCGCCACTGCAAAGATCGTCGCCCGCGAAAAGGAACTGGTGCAGGTATTCAAGGACCGCGGCATCACCGTAACGGATGTCGACCGTGCCGACTTCGAGAAGAATGTGTTGGAGAAGGTCACCTTCGACGAGTTCGGGTACAACAAGGCCGATTGGGAAGCGATCCGCGCTATCAAGTAGAGCATCGGAAACTGGATGCTCAATCAAGAGGATAGAGCGGTAATCGGATTCGCCGCTTTAACCTGCCTATCCGTCCGGCTTCAAATTGCGCCGGACGGCCTTCCAATCCTTGACGATCCACCAGCTTCGGGAGTGCGCGCCAATGGCCGAGGAACACCACACCGAGATCACCGTCGAAGAGATTGCGCACGCCTTCGAGGAGGTGCCGATACGCGTCGACCTGTCGGACCACGGTATCGAGGACTGGGTCACGCTTGCCGTGTTCTGGGGCATGGTCGTCTGTGTCTTCCTGCAGTTCTTCACCCGTTATGCGCTGAACAACAGCTTTGCGTGGACCGAGGAGATCGCCATCAACGCGCTCGTCGTCGTTGTCTTTCTCGGCGCCGCCATGTGCGTGCGCCTTTCGCGCCATATCCACGTCGACGTGCTTTACCACTATCTGCCGGAGCGTGTCGGCCGCTGGCTGGCGCTCGCCGTCGATATTATCCGCATCGCATTCTTCGCCTACGGATCCTGGCTGATGTGGCGCTACGTCACGATCGTGGCGCATGAGCGCATGGTCACCGTCAACCTGCCGCGGCGCTGGTTCTTCTACGCCGTACTGGCCGGCTTCGTGCTGATGCTTCTGCGCTCGATCCAGGTCTTTATCGGCAATTACCGGCGCGGCTATTCGGTGCTCGAGCGTCCTGGTGCGTTCGAGACGGCGGGGGTCTGAGCGATGCTGCTTCTGGTCGGGGGCTTTCTTGTCCTGATGCTCATCGGCGTGCCGGTCGCTGTTTCGATGGCGGCCGCCTCGATCCTTTACCTCGTCATCTACGGCGTGGCGCCCGACATCATCGCAGCCCAGCGCATGATCGCCGGGGTGGAGAGCTTTCCGCTGCTCGCCGTGCCTTTCTTCATCCTGGCCGGCAACCTCATGAACATCGCCGGCGTCACCGGGCGTATCTATTCCTTCGCCCTTGCCCTGGTCGGCTGGATGAAGGGCGGCCTAGCGCAGGTCAACATCATCGGATCGGTGATCTTTTCCGGCATGTCGGGTACCGCGCTCGCCGACGCCGCCGGTATCGGCACCATCGAGATCAAGGCGATGAAGGACCACGGCTATCCGATCGACGCCGCGGTTGGCGTCACCGCCGCTTCCGCCACGCTCGGGCCGATCTTTCCGCCCTCGCTGCCCTTCGTCATCTACGGCATGATGGCCAATGTCTCGATCGGCGCGCTGTTCATGGCCGGCATCCTGCCCGGCGTGGTCATGACCATGCTGATGATGATTACGGTTGCCATCTTTGCCTACAATCGCGGCTGGGGCTCCGACACGCCTTTCGAGCTTCGGCGGCTCGCCGAAGCGGCGGGCGAGGTGCTGGTGGTGGCTGCCTTTCCGATTGGCTGTTACGTGCTTGTGCAGCTTGGCCTGTCGATCAACGTCGCGGTCGGCATCGCGCTGCTGCTGCTGATCGCCGCGGACTGGTATTTCGATTTCTCCGCGGTCATGGCGCTGATGACGCCGGTCATCCTGATCGGCGGCATGACCATGGGCTGGTTCACGCCGACCGAGGCGGCAATGGCGGCTGTGATCTGGTCGCTTTTCCTCGGGCTGGTGCGCTACCGCACGATGACGCTGCGTTTGCTTGCCAAGGCCAGCTTCGACACGATCGAGACGACCGCCTCCGTACTGTTCATCGTTACCGCCGCATCGATCTTCGCCTGGCTGCTTACCGTCAGCCAGGCGGCACAGCTGTTTTCGAACTTCATTTTCGCGCTCACCGAAAACAAGTGGGTCTTCCTGATCCTGGTCAACATCCTGATGCTGGTGGTCGGCTGCTTCCTCGATACGATCGCCGCGATCACGATTCTGGTGCCGATCCTGCTGCCGGTCGCTGCCGTCTACGGCATCAACCCGGTACATTTCGGGCTGATTATGACGCTCAATCTGATGATCGGGCTTTTGCACCCGCCGCTCGGCATGGTGCTGTTCGTGCTGTCACGCGTCGCCAAGCTCTCGGTCGAGCGCACCACCATGGCGATCCTGCCGTGGCTGGTGCCGCTTATCGTGGCGCTGCTTCTGATCACCTTCATACCCGCCATTACGCTTTGGCTGCCGACCGAGATGGGCTTGATCCGGTGAGTGGCCAGGTGATCGCCGCGACACTGTTCGGCCCGCAGGACCTCCGCGTCGTGGAGCATCCGCTCGAACCGCTGGCGCCAGGCATGGTGCGTGTGCGCTTCGGGGCCGGGGGCATCTGCGGCTCCGACCTGCATTATTTCCGCCATGCCCGCACCGGCGACTTCGTTGTGACCTCGCCGCTTGTCCTCGGCCATGAAATCTCCGGCGAAATCGTCGAGATCAACGGCGCGGCACCCGGCCTGGGCGTCGGCGACCACGTCGCGGTCAATCCGTCACGCTGGTGCGGGCATTGCGCGCGATGCCTGGAAGGCCGCGCCAATCTCTGCGAAAACATCTACTTCATGGGCTCGGCGTCGAAGACGCCGCATATGCAGGGCGGCTTCGCCAGTCTGTTCGACGTCACGCCCGCGCAATGTTTCAAGGTTCCATCTGATGTGGCCTACCAGGCGGCCGCACTTGCCGAACCGCTGGCGGTCAGCCTGCACGCCGTTGCGCGGGCCGGCGACATCAGGGGCCGCAACGTCGTCCTGTTCGGTGCCGGTCCCATTGGCCTCTTGACCATGCTCGCGGCCAGGCTTGCCGGCTGCGCTGAACTGACCGTCGTCGATATCGCCGCCGCGCCGCTCGCCTTCGCCCGCAGGTTGGGCGCCGACAGGACGATCGACCTTGCCAGCGGGGACGCCGAGATCCAGTCGCTCGCGGCCGGCGGTTCGCTTGATGTGGCGTTCGAGATTTCAGGCACTGCCGCAGGCCTTGCCGCGGCAATCGCCAGCGTCCGGCGCGGCGGCACGGTGGTCCAGGTCGGCAATCTTCCCGGTGGCCAGATCCCGCTGCCCGCCAATGCGGTGATGGCCAAAGAGATCGACCTCAAAGGCACCTTCCGCTTCGGCAGCGAGTTTGCTCGCGCAGTCGACCTCATTGTGTCGCGGGAGGTGGACGTCCTGAAGCTGGTGACGGCGGAGCGCACGCTTTCCTCCGCCCCCGATGCCTTCCGACTTGGCGCCGACCGCGCTCAAAGTGTCAAGGTCGTGCTGACCGCGGACTGATTGAGGATTCGCAACGTCCCTGTTTTTTACGAGCCCATTGGCGCTTCACCGTGCAGGTACAAACAGAGGATGGGCGACGGACCGTGCCGGCGTCCCAGCATCAGGATAGAGCATACGCGTGTAACCATCATAAGCCGATGCCGCGCTTCTTTCCCAGGCTCCAATCCACGCCCCCCGTATCTGAACACACGACCCCGGTAACTTGATTGCCCAATCGCTTTTCGAGCGACGGCGACCAGGGCACCAGCTTGAATTCGAGTCCATTATCGATCATTGCGAGCCGGCCTGAAGCCAGCAAGAAACGCCGCCGGTAAATCCCAGCCACATGATTGCCGTTGGCAGCCTTCGTGAATGACAGGCCCGTCTCGGCGGCGATGCGGGCACCAAGCGATTCCACCTCATGATCGTGTAGTGTATCGATCAGATTGCGGGCAAGAATGACGCGCTGTCCCTCGCGCCTGGCCAGATCGCGGCTGACAAGGTGATCTACCCGATCTTGCAGTGCCTGTCTTACGTCCTTGCCAAAGCCGCCGTCACCGAATTCGGCGGGCTCGCGTGCAACGAGTTGGCGATCGAGCCAAGTCGCGCCGGAAGCATGGACCTGCTGTTCGATTGAGAGGTCGGAGCGGACGGCGAGCGTGACCCGGCCACCGCCATTTGCACTCGCATGGCGACACAACTCCACGACCGAGCCCGGGTCGGAATCTCCTGCCGCATCAGGATCATGGAAGCGAATGTGGTGCGTGCGTCCATCGATGCCATCGACGATGGCATAGGCCGCGCCGCGCCGTTCGTCATCAAGGCCGCGTTCGAGCAGTCGGCCGATCACGGGCGCATCAATTTTTTCGGCGGCCAGCACGTAGTCGACTGTCCCCTTTTCTAGCCCACGCACGGTGAGACTGCGGTGCATGCGCTTGATGATGTCGCCGCGTTCACCGAGGGCGCGCAAAGTGGCCTCGGCCTCTTCGACCACCATCCATTGGCCGGGACGGATCTCGTTCGCGAGACCCAGGCACTCCAGTTGCCGCAGCCGGCCGACTTTGAGCCCAAGGAACTGGTCGGGATGGCGATCAGGGTGTGGCGCGAGATCAATGATACCATGACGGTCGGCGTCACGAACAAGCTGGCGATCGAGCTGCGTCCAGCGCTCATTGTCGACTTGGTGCTCGATGGCCTGGCGGATGTCGAGGTCGGTGCGGAGCCCAAGCGTCTGGGTGAGAATGTCGCTCGCCCGATCGCGCATGCCTTGGCGGATGTAGTCGCGCGAGATGACAAGACTCTCGCCATCGTCGGCAACGCCGCGAACGAGGATATGAACGTGCGGATGTTTGGTGTTCCAGTGATCGACGGCTATCCAGTCGAGCCTCGTGCCGAGGTCGCGCTCGATGTCGACCATCAGGTCACGAGTGAAGTTCTTGAGGTCGCCGAGCTCCATTGCGTCGTCCGGTGAAACGATGAAACGGAAGTGATGCCGATCGTCCTTGCAGCGATCGCAGAAGGCGTCATGATCTGCCTCTTTGGTCTCAGGGCCGAACATCCTGGCCTTCTCACCATCACGTGTAACACCTTCGCGGCGAAGATATTTGAGATGGGTGGCGAGTGGCGCAGACCCTCTGAACTGCCGCACCACACGGGTCTTGACGACGGCGCCGCGTGAGCGGTCAGAGATGAGGCGACTGGCGCGGATGCTCGCTGACCTGCCGCGGCCAAACGTTGAAGCTCGCGGGGAGGTGATCCGACCCTCGCACGTAAGGTGACCGCCGGCGCGCTGTGTGGCCGCAAGAGCCTGGAAGATGAAGGGTCGTGCGCGCTGGCCGGCGCGGGAGCGGATACGACCGGGGCGGACGCGAAAGGTATCGTCACGCTTCATGCTAGGCGGCCACGAGGTGCGGTTTCCATTGAAAGACTGAAAAAATGGGGATAGCGCACATCGCTGATTGTGGCAGCACATCGCGAAATGAGTCGAAAATTGTAAGGAAAACAATCGGCCGAACCGAGCCGCACCTCGCGGCCCTTTATCCTGCCACTCTCTCTGTCCTTATCTGCGGCCAACCCTTCCGCCGCAATTTCCGCGACGGAACAGGCCGGAATGGAATTGAGGAGGAACGTGGCGATCAGCGCGATATGGCTAAAGAGGGCTGAGCGAATAGGCCGGAAACAGCGTGGTTCGATTGGAAATCGGTTTCACTCCGCCGTGGCTCGATCGCGGTCAGGTCCGCAACAGGATGGCCCATTGGCGACTGCATCGCTGACGAATGAATCGCCGCAAAGATCGTCTCGGCATAACCATTGCCATCCGATACAGCGGCGTTCCGAATGTCATGGGGATGCGCAAAGATCGTTGCACGGAGTGAGCTGGCTCTGCCCCTTCTTTGCCGCGGGCGCCGCGGACTGAGAACTGCACCATCGAGCAGCGGCGCGAGTTTCCTAACGTAGTCGACCGTCTCGCGTGGGAGCGGACGGCCGGTCGAGAGATGTTCCGTGTACCGACCAGGACCGGCATTGTAAGCGGCAAGAAAGCCGCTGCGCCCGAAGCTGTCGAGCATTTCGCGAAGATATGCTGCACCTGCAAGAATGTTGTCACGCGGTCGATAGGGATCGTCACCGAGACGGTATTTGATGCGCAGTTCTTCCCACGTCGCCGGCATGATCTGCATCAAGCCCATTGCGCCCTTGCTTGAAAGCGCACGAACATCGCCGACGCTCTCAACATGCATGACGCCGCGCAGCAACCGCTCTGGAATCGCGAAGCGTTTTGACGCTTCCCGGATATGCCGCGACCACGGGCAAGCCGACAAGATCGTCGACTCGGAGTGCGCCGGCCGTTCACCGGAGGAAGCCGCTGCACCAGTTTCGGGCGCCACGAAGCCGAGCATGACACATGCGGCAAACGTCGTCATGCCTCTGTGGACTGCATCCCGCAGACCGCAGAACCGGTGCACCGCCAGCCTGCGACGGTGTTCGCTTCCGTTAAGGGCAGGGGCTCGCCGATCGAACCGGCTTTGCCAAAACTGTGATGAGATCGGTGTCCGGAGCCACAGGCAAGTGTCCGGCCCCCTCTGGGCTGCGTCGCGGGCGATCGGGTCGAAGGGTTTGACCGGCACGCAATGGATCAAAAGGGTTGGCGAGAAAGATTCGTCGAAGGGCTCCAGAAGCATCTGTTCAGCCTCGCCCGTCGCGCTTCGAGGATCGGTTCCAGTGCAGGCTCCAGACGCTGTTCTCTGCATCGGACCGGAACAGCTTGGCGCGGATCGGCTGCGTAAAGGACGGGTCGTCAATTGAGACGGAGAGGTAATCCCCCGCCTTGTCTCCGGCGCGGTCCCAAGCCGCACCGACCGCCATCCCTTCGCAATAGATCAGATAGTCGGGCGCGTTTTCGGTTTTTGATTTCTCGGCAGGCAGAATGGCAATCTTCGCCTCGATTGTTAGCGTGGAGAGATTGCCGAAGAAGCCGTCATCATTGCGCGTGAAGGTTCCGATCTGGGTCATTGCAGTGCTCCTTTCATGAGTGTTAGTGCGCGTTCAGCCGAGCCGTCACGGCTCGCTAGAAAGGGGATCGTTGGTGACCTCCAGCACCGGCGTGGTGGGCTCCGTGGTCCAGACGGGAACCGCGCGGCCAACGATTGATGAGAGCGGGAGCGGGCCGAAATAGCGGCTGTCAAAACTGTCGGCCGCACCCGGGTTCATAAGGAAGACGTCCGCCTCGGCAATGTCGCGGCAGCCCTGCCAAATGGGCAGGGGTCGACCGCGACTGTCACGCTCGCGCGCATGTCCATACGTCTTGCCGTTGACGATGATCGTTGTGCCTTGGCGACAGACGGTTGCGCCCCCCAGTGCTAAAATACGCTTCAGGAGCGGCACATTTTTCGGCAGATACCCGCGTCTTGCCATGAAGGCCGCCAATGGCTCGGGCGGCATGATGACGGCGATATCGGCAATACCGATTTTGTCGGCCGGCTGGACGCGATAGAGCCCGACGGGGATGCTCGCCGATGCGTTCCAGATGGACAGCGGCGGAGGGCTAATCCATTCCGGCGCCGCCGCGAGCACTGCGCCGCCAATCATCGTGGCGATGATCTTTGTGCGCTTGCTCATGACTCGATCCCGGGGCGCAGCAGGCAAGTTTTATGACGCTGGGCCGTGTATCGGCTCGGCTGCTCGCGTGGGGCTATCCGGCTGTGGACATGGCGCCGATTACGCGGCGACATGAACGTCAGGGTTTGCTGCTGTTTCGCCGCTACCACGCGCCGCAGTTGCAATCTCCTGGCTTGCGCGTGGATGGTTTGCGACGCAGCCCAGACCAGGATGGCAGCGTTCCAAATCGCTGCTATGCCGTGCACACTTGCCGCCTCAACGCAGGTCGATTCTTCGCCCGCATGAGAATGGATCGGTCTCAGGTGGCGGGATTTCACCAACAAGACGAGTTGCCACGCCACAACGTCCTGCGTGCCGGGTGGAGGGAAGCCGGATGAGGGGACATGAGGCAGGGCAAATTGCTGCTGAACGGTCTCGCGATACTGCATTTCGGTGCGCCACAGATCAGGAGCTGCGGTCGCGCCTGCCGACATAGGCGGGCGCGCGGGCTGCATGGGGTTTTGCCGGCGGAACATAGGTCGCGTTGGCATCGCTGGTGGAGGTGCGTGCGCCCAGATCTATCCAAGCGTGCAGGTCGTTGATGTCGTAGAGAACGCGCCCGCCGACCTTTCGGTATTTTGGGCCGGTGCCGTAGGTCCGGTGCTTTTCGAGTGTGCGGGCGCAGAGCCCGACGATGTTTGCTGCCTCCTTCGTGCGCAAATACTTTTGGGGCGCGTCCGCGGGACCCTTCGACATCGCTCGATCTCCATTCGGTTCTGCTGTCGTCCTGGCCTGCCGGGACGCGCGAAGTGGACCATGATCGAAATGAGGAAAGGCGAGGGAGGGCAAAGATTGGGGGGTGCGTTTTTGCTACCCCGAAGAAGGACTTCGGCGGCCGGACTTTTCGCTGCGGTTGTGGGGGTAGAAGAGAAGATCGCGATAGCCGCCGGCGACTAAAAAAGCTGCACGGCGTAAGATAGCTCGGACCTTGTGGCGGAGATGATGATCACGCCAATCTCGCGGCACAATCGGCTCTTGCGAGAACAGCACCTCCGCGAGCTGACGATAGGTTGCACCCGTGCGGTGACCATCATGTGCGCGTAAATTGAGGATATGCCTGGTCTTGGTCTGTTGCGGCAGTGCGCCGTAGGATGGACCGGCTGCCCGGCCGTTCAGTGCGCGCCAGAACCGGCGCGCTGCATCGAGCCGTGTCTCGAATGCAGCGTCGAGCGGCAGAAGGATAGCGTTGAATTCACCGGCGCGGTCGTTAGCGACGAGATGACTTTTCCCAATTAAGGTAGACCAAATAATGTGAAGGCCTTCGTCCTGCGGCCAAACGCTGGCTCCGCCAAGGCTGGAAGGTCGAACTGTCTGATCGGATGCAGATACCCGCATGACCCGGAGCACGCGCGGCGAGGCCTGTTCCGTCCAGATGATATTGTCAGCTTTCGGAACTCCGGCAGCGGCAGTTTTGAAATCGCGCGCCCCAACGGGCGGCGAGATCGGGCTGACCGGCAGGTTCTCCAGAACCAGCGGGTTGCGATGCAAGCTGGCTGCACTCTGCCACGAATTCGTCATTCCGGATCAGATACTCGGCAGCGAACTCCGTGGCCTGGTAGCTGCACATATGTGCATACGCCGCCGGATCGGTCCAATCGCCTTGCACTGTTCCTGTCCTCGCCGCGTACCCGGATGTGAGGCGTCGGCGTCAACATTCAGGGGGATAAGGAAGTTGGATAGTTGGAGAGTCGGCAAAACCTTATGCCGATTCAGCCAAGTGGAGCGCCGGTCGCGTCAGTGCGGAGCGCCGCCGGCGAGAAGATATCGGTAGCCGCTGGTCGTCATCCATCGCGCGCGGGCAAGATGGGTCTCCCAGGACCGGAACGCTCGTTCCGGCTCCTGCTCCGGGTCTATATACAAGACGATCCTGGCCACCTCTCGCCAATCGGCATCTTCGGCTGCCGCGTCAAGCAGGCGAATATAGGTGAGCAGACGTTCCTCGTCATAGCCGGTCAGGACCGGTGCATCCGGCGCAATGTCGGCGACATCAGGATCGAGCAGCGGTTTAGGCATGGTATTTGACCGTTCATATTTCGATCGCGATCTCGAAGGAGCCGTCCTGCAGATCGAGCACCAATCATAGCGAATAGGAACGATCATTCCTAGAACGATAGTTCCCTTTCTGATCCCTAATCCGTCATGAACCTCAAGGAGATCATGGCGGCCAACATGCGTCGTCTGCGCCATGACCAGAACGTGACGCAGGAGGAACTGGCCGCCCGCTCTGGACTGAGCATGCGTTACGTGGGATCGATCGAGCGCGCTCGGGTCTCGGCCAGCATCAGTGTTCTTGGCAGGATCGCCACTGCGCTGAATGTGGACCCATGCGAGTTGATCAGAAAATCGGCACCGTGAGTTGACGCGGGAAGCACCGCGAATTTTCGATGATCGGCGAGGCAACATGCAGGAATGAAGTCTTCAGTCGCGAACACGACCGGTAGTCGCCCCACAGACCGACGGAGCTCGTTGCGCAGCGACTGCGCTCAACTTGTCGGGTAAAAGGAGAGCGGCCCCGCCCTGTTCGTCCGGGCGGAGCCTTGGTCGGGGCCTTACTCGGCGTCGCGGCGCCCGTTGGGGCGGGACCAGATGAGGCTGAAGCCTTCGCCTTCCTCATCGTTGAAGAGGTTGGCGTAGATCGGAGCAGTGAAGCTCGGATCGTCCAGCTTCATGCCGAGATAGTCGCGGCCGTCATTGGAGCGCTTGGACCATGCGGCGCCGATCTCGACCTGCCCGACGAAGACACGGTGGCTGGGGGCGCTGTCCCCAGAGCGGTTGGTCTCGGGCACAACCCGGACGTTCTTGGTCTGGAGCGAGAGGGTCACGATTTCGCCGGTGAACTCGTTGTTGCCGGCCCTCTTGAAGGTTCCGATTATCGCCATGAGTTTTCTCCTTGAACTCTGTTTCGAGCCCGCACCATTGCGGCCTCGATGGCGATCGGCGGGCCGGAGGCGATCGACGCCGCATCGCTTGCGACCGCAGCGCCAGCGGAGGATGGCAGCCAGGCGACTTTGTTGTTTGGCGAGGAATGACGGCGCAGCCGGCAGGGGAAGAAAGTCGATCGGCGCCATTGCGGCTTAGGCGATCGAGGCGCAGCCGACCTTCGGCCGGATCAGCCCATTAAAGAGGCCGTTTGGAGCGGCCCACCAGATAGAGACATCAACGGAGAACCTGGCGATACCGTCGCTGGCGAAATCCCGGCTACGACGATCAGCGGCGTCGATGCTCCTCTGTACAGGCATTGCGAGTCGCAAGCTGTTGTCAGCACCGCGCTTAAGACAGGGTTCAAGTCACGGCTGACGTGCATCACCGGATATCCGCTATCTCTGGAACGAGACGGCACGCCGTGGTGGATTCGAACTGTGCGTCGCGCGATGCCGTGTCAGCGACAACGCTAACAATGCGACGGCCGCTCAAGAACAAGCATCCTGCCCACGCCGGTGTTCGATGAGTTCGGCCAGATCCGGCCCCTGTTCGGTTGAACAGGCGTCGTTATTCGCAGCTGTGATGCCAGCTGCGACGCAGCTGAAACGTTGACGGCAAGCGTGACGGCGTCGCGCGCCTTTGCCAGGGCGCGGACTTGAGTATCGCATAAGACGGGCGGCGCCGCGCCGCCCGACCGTATTGTACAATCGACAAAGGGTAGGGCGGGCAGCGCTTACGCGCCGCCTCCCTTGGGGCGGAAGTCGAGGACTGGGATGCCGAGCTTTTTTGCCTTGTCAGCAAGATTGTCCTGAATTCCGGTCCCGGGAAAGACGATGACGCCTATCGGCAGCAACTCCAGCATTGCGTCATTGCGCTTGAACGGAGCGGCTTTGGCATGCCTTGTCCAATCAGGGGCAAAGCCGATTTGGGGTACCTTGCGATGATCTGCCCAACAGGAGGCGATTTTTTCGCCACCCTTCGGCGATTTCCCGTGCATCAAGACCATGTCGGGATGCCGGGCGTGGACCTGGTCGAGCTTGGCCCAGATCAGCTGGTGGTCATTGAAGTCGAGCCCAGCGGTGAAGGCGATTTTCGGGCCAGGTGGCAGAAGGACTTCCTGCGAGGCACGTTTCTTGGCGCTGAGAAAGTCGCGGCTGTCGATCAGCGCAGAGGTCAGGTTGCGGTGGTTGACCATCGATCCGCTGCGCGGTCGCCAACTGGATCCGGTGTGGCGCTCATAGTGCTCCGCGGCCTGATCACGCATCAGTTCGAAGGCGCTTTGGCGTTCGATCAGCGTCTGCCCTTCGGCCGTCAGGCGTTCCAGCTCGACGGATTTCACTTCGCTGCCGTCCTGCTCACACTGGCTGCGGCGTTGCGCCTGCTCGTTGTGGTCGAGCTCGCGCTCGATCCGATCTGCGGCGCGGTGAAAGATGTTGACGGTCGACCATAGAAGATCGTCGAGATCGGGCTCGAGGCGAGTGTCTTGCAGTGCCACGATGAGGGCGTCGAAGATGTCGGCGATCGCGCCGGCGACGCAGTGGCCCTCTGGAAGCGGTCGAGGATCAGGCTCATCTGCGAAGGGCCGGTAGCCATAGAGCTGGAGTTCGGTGAGGACTTGGTCGATGGGTGAAGACGAGTGCTGTGGTTCGTAGTCGTTATGCTCGCTCATTGGATGCTCCGCCGGTTGGACCGCGACCCTCGCGGCCTTCATGGCGACGGAAGCCGGCGGACGGGACGGACCTGCACCCGCAGCGAAGCGAAGGGCCGGAGTGTCAGCGGAGGAGGGGGAAGGCCGGCTATTTTGCTTCGCGATGGAAAGCGCTCCCTTGGGAGCGCGCCGGAAAATAGTCGGCCGAAGACATTGCGGGTCTGGCTCGTTTGCTGGCCGATCGCCCTCTCGAAGGCCCGCAGGCGCGGTTCTCTCCGACTTCGGGGGCATCCGAGCGATGCAAGCGACAGCGGACAGGTTGTTCGTTCCAAATTATCCCGCCACTGCCATGAAACGGGCGATGTCCTGCGGCGCGAGCTGGACACGCGCGCGTGCTCGAAGATCATCCACGCCAAGCGTACAGAGATCTTCGTTGAAGTCTCCAAGTGTCGGCGAGAGCACAATCGCCTCAATCCCGGCAGCATTCGCTCTTTTGATCAAGGTGTCACGTGCGCCGTCGCCGGCTGGATCGGCATCGCGCACGATGTAGAGCCGTCTCAGCGTGAGGGGGAACAGCATGGCAGCGAGATGGGCTGCCGAGAGTGCCGCTGCCATAGCCATATCGGGCAGGATGCACCGAAGCGACAAGACGGTCTCGATGCCTTCGCCGCCCGCCATGACGTCGCCCGGCAGGCCAAAGCGAACCGCGTGACCAAGAAGATCGCCCATCGCGCGCTTCGGCGTACCGACCGGTGCCTTGGCCCTGCCGGAAGGATCAAGCCAGGTGCGATGTGCGCCAGTCAAATGGCCGTCGAGATCGGTGACGGAAGCGATCATCGCCGGCCAGGTCTCGGTCGGCGCGTGTTCGTCGGGCCGGTAGTAGCAGTGCGGGTGAAAACGCAGGCTTTCGGTCCCGTGCAAAGCGGTAATACTGCGGTTGCGCAGATACGCCTCTACGACTGTACCCGCAATCGGCTGCGACATCGCAAACAGCCGACGCGCTGCTCCCGATGATCCGGATGGCGTGTCTACCGATTTCGAAGGGGGAGACGTCTGCTCTGGTTCGGGATGCGGCAAGCCGAGAAACGTCATTGCTTCATTCGCGACGTCCTTGAAGTTGCTCAAGCCGCGGCTTTCGCGGATGACGTCTAGAAGGTCGCCATGCTCGCCAGTCGCCGCATCGGCCCACTTGCCGGCGGCTCCTTTTCCGTTCGCTGACCCGACGAGACGCACGAACATTGAGCGGCCCGGCGTGTTTTGCACATCGCCGACAAGCCAGTAGCGGCCCTCACGATGCCCGTTCGAAAGATAATAGCGACAAACCGCCTCAGCCTGCTGGCCGAGGCGGTGCGCCAGTTCTGACGCACCGTGGCGGGCCATCACGCGTCCTCCCGCGTGTCGATGCGCTGGACTGGATAAGCCTTCAGCAACTTGCCCAGAATTGCGGGTCCAGATGAGTCGGCGGGCACGAACATGCGCAGCTTCCAGGAGATGATCTCTCGGAAGAGGCCGTAAGCCGAAAGACGGTCACGCATTGTGTCATTGAAGCCCGTCAGCTCGATTCGGCTGACGCCCATGAGGCGGCTGCGCCGAAGCTGCAGACCATCGGCGAGATCGAGGATCGTTCGACCGCCCAGAAGCGCAACGAAAGCATCACTGGCTGTGATCGAAGGCGAGCTTGTTGGCAGTGCGCCCGCGATCCATGCTGGCGGGACCTGACGACCGATGATGCGCTCGCCATCGTCAGTCTGGAGCCGGTACACACGTGAGAATTCCCTGGGCAGACGCTTCCAGATCGGCAGCAGCATGCCGGCAACGACATGGATAGTGCTGTCCGTGAATTCGGGCACGTCAGCCGTCTCGACACTCCAGGCGTCAGCGAATGCAGCCTGCTCAGCCTCAACCCAGTGGCTCTCCGCCATCATCTTCAATGAGGCCTGATGGTGCTCCATCGGCCGGATCAGCCGGACGCGCCATTCGATCTCGCCGTTGTCCAGCATCAGCGCGGGCGCTGGCACCTGTACGGCGGCGCGGCCGGATCGGTTGTTGACCAGGAGCTTCGCGCGGGGATCGTGAAGCTGGGCAAGGGCATCGGCAAGTGAAACGGGTCGATTGCGCTTGCGCTGGGCGATGGTCAGCAGTCGCGTTTCCGCACCGGTGGCGGCATGGACATGGATGACGCGTCGCTCGGTGACGACGAAGCTCTCCGCACGCAGTGTTTCCAAGCCGATGTCGTAGGCGCCGGAGGCGATGGCGCCCTCGATTTTCGCATTTAGCAATTGCTCGAAGGCCGTAAACAGGACGGTTTGAAGCGCGATGGTGAGCGCCAGCAGCCGATTGAGGAAGGTCGTGATCGGCGGCAGCTCGTCCTTGATGCCGGTGGAATCCGTCAGCGTGAGGCCGGTCGCCTCCTCGAACATCTGGAGTGAGCAGCCGTCCACCTTGCCGCGAACCAGCAGCAGGTAAAGCTGC
Source organism: Mesorhizobium sp. M0340 (assembly GCF_040321535.1). Taxonomy (NCBI): domain Bacteria; kingdom Pseudomonadati; phylum Pseudomonadota; class Alphaproteobacteria; order Hyphomicrobiales; family Phyllobacteriaceae; genus Mesorhizobium; species Mesorhizobium sp. M0340. The sequence continues at coordinate 149,655 of NZ_JAMYRR010000016.1, forward strand.
CGCAGCGCGTCGCGGGCATAGTGCGACTCCAGATTGTCCTCAGGGCGAAATAGGCCCTGTCCGCCGGTCTGGCGCTGGCCGCGCGTAATGGCGCCCAATGTGTCGAGGCGCCGGGCTATCGTCGAGAGAAAGCGCTTCTCAGCCTTCACATCGGTTGCAACCGGCCGGAACAGCGGCGGCTGCGCCTGGTTCGTGCGGTTGGTGCGCCCCAAACCCTGGATGGCGGCATCGGCCCTCCAGCCCGGCTCGAGCAGATAGTGAACTCGAAGGCGGCGGTTCTTCGCAGTGAGATCAGCGTGATAGCTGCGGCCAGTGCCACCAGCGTCGGAAAACACCAATATGCGCTTGCAGTCATCCATGAATGCCTGTGCCTCGGCGAGATTGGCCGATCCGGCGCGGTTTTCGACGATAAGGCGATCGATGCCTCGAGTGCTGGTCTTGCGCACGATGCGGCGCGACCGGCCTGTCACTTCCGCTACGAGGTCGGTACCGAAGCGCTGTACGATCTGATCGAGAGCCCGCGGGACGGGGGCCAGTGAAGCGAGTTGCTCGATGAGGCGATCGCGGCGGGCGACCGCTTCGCGGCTCTCCACGGGCTGGCCGTCGCGATAGACCGGACGTGACGACAAATTGCCTTCGCTGTCGGTGAACGGCTCATAGAGTTGCACCGGGAACGAATGCTGCAGATACGAGAGGACATATTCGCGCGGCGTGATGTCGACGCGAACGTCGTTCCATTCCTCGGTTGGAATTTCAGCGAGGCGCCGTTCCATCAGTGCCTCGCCGGTCGAGACGATCTGGATGACGGCGGCATGGCCTTGATGCAGATCGCGCTCGATCGAGCGTATCAGGGTCGGCGTCTTCATGCCGGTGAGCAAATGGCCGAAGAAGCGCTGTTTCGTGCTCTCGAAAGCCGAACGTGCAGCCGACTTTGCCTGACGGTTTAGTGTGCCGGTCTCGCCTGTGATGTTGGCGGCCCGCATCGCGGCGTCGAGATTATTATGAATGACACTAAACGCTCCGGCGTAGGCGTCGTAAATGCGGGTCTGCTCGGGGGTAAGCTGGTGCTCGACCAGCTCGTATTCGACACCGTCGTAAGAGAGCGATCGGGCCGTATAGAGACCGAGTGCGCGAAGGTCTCGGGCCAGCACTTCCATGGCGGCAACGCCGCCAGCCTCGATCGTCTCGACAAATTCGGCCCTGGTCGCGAAGGGCAAATCGTCGCCACCCCACAGGCCCAAACGCTGCGCGTAGGCGAGGTTGTGGACGGTGGTTGCTCCCGTCGCCGAGGCATAGACGACGCGGGCGTTCGGCAGGGCGTTTTGGAGGCGGAGCCCGGCGCGTCCCTGCTGTGAGGCGGCGACGTCGCCGCGCTCTCCCTTGCCGCCTGCCGCGTTCTGCATAGCGTGGCTCTCGTCGAAAATGATCACTCCGTCGAAGTCGGTGCCCAACCATTCGACGATCTGCCGCACGCGCGACATCTTCTCACCGCGTTCGTCGGAGCGCAGCGTTGCGTAGGTGGTGAAAAGGACCCCTTGATCGAGGCGGATGGCCTTGCCCTGCGGGAACCGCGACAGCGGCGTGACCAGCAGGCGCTCCATGCCGAGAGCAGACCAGTCGCGCTGGGCGTCTTCGATCAGCTTGTCGGATTTGGAGATCCACACCGCCTTGCGGCGGCCCTGCATCCAACTGTCCAGGATGATGCCTGCGGACTGGCGGCCCTTGCCGGCGCCCGTCCCGTCGCCGAGCATGAAGCCACGGCGGAATCGCACGGCGTGCGCGGCATCGTCGCGCGCGGCAGAGACAAGGTCGAAGGTGTCGTCCACCGTCCAGGAACCGGCGAGGAACTCCGAATGGGCCTCGCCGGCATAGATGACTGTTTCTAGCTGCGCGTCGGACAAGAGGCCGTCGCTGACAACCTTGGCAGGAAGAATCGGCCGGTAGCTCGGCTTCGGCGGAGCAACGGATGCCATTGCCGCCGATTGGACCAGCTTGGTCGGATGCGGATGGGCGCCCGGAATACGGATCGCCTGCAACCCGTACTCCTCATAGATGCCATCGGTGATGTGCCTACTTTCGGCAGGCGTCCAGTCCAATGTCTCGTAAGCAAGCTCGGTGCCTTCCGGCGTGGCAAGGCTGCGCACCGGAGTGGAACCTGCGGATCTGGCGAGATCACCGCGCACGATGCGCGCTATGGGCCCCAGTGCCTTGACGGCGGGCGCAAAGACCGAAGCGCTGACCGGCGGCCGCGCGGGAACATGTTCGCCAATCCAGGCGATCAGGGTGGCGACATCGGGCGCCGTGCCGGCTGATGCTGGAAAGGTGCCTGGATTGTCGGCCGGCAGTTTGTCGATGACGGTCAGCCGGGTCTCGACGGTGGTGCCATGCCTGGCGTAGACGGCGCCGTCGATCGCGGCGGTGAACACAACGCGACCGCGCTCCTGGAGCCTGACGAAGGACCCGCGCCAGATGGGCAGCTCTGGGGAAAAATTTGCCCCAGTGATTGCGACAAGCCGCCCACCCTCGGCGAGCCGGGCCAGCGCAGAGGCGACGTGGCGGTAGGCAGCGTCGGGCATGCGGCCGCTGACATTAGCAAGCACCGAGAATGGCGGGTTCATCAGCACGACGCTCGGCACTATGCCTGGATCGAGATGATCATCGATATGCGCTGCGTTGAAGCGGGTGACGGGGATGGCCGGAAAGAGCAACGAAAGAAGCCCGGCGCGGGCCTCGGCCAGTTCGTTGAGCAGCAGTGTGCCGCCGCTGATCTCGGCCAGAATAGCAAGTAACCCGGTGCCGGCGGAGGGCTCCAGCACGCGATCGGCAGGGGTGATTGCCGCAGCAGTCACGGCCGCCAGACCGAGCGGAATGGGGGTGCTGAACTGCTGAAGCGCTTCGGTCTCTTCGGAGCGGCGCGTGTGAGTTGGGAACAGGCCGGCGATCTTGCCCAGCATCGGAAGTGCGGCGGCCGGAGAACCGGCTTTGCGGAAAAGCGACTTTCCGAATTTGCGCAGGAACAGCACCGTCGCGACTTCGCAAGCCTCATAGGCTGATTTCCAGTCCCATGCTCCGGATGCGTCGGAGGCACCGAAGGCAGCTTCCATGGCCAAGCGAAGGTTCGGGGCGTCGAGGCGCTGACCGCGTTGGAGATCGGGTAGAAGGAACTGCGCCGCGCGGTGGATGGCGGCAGCTGGTTCGACCGCGGGGGATGAGACAAGCGGAAGCGGTACTGCCGGAGCGGCAGTCTTCGAAGAAGCATCAAGCATGGAGAAAACCTCAAGGAGAGCGGAACGGGAATGAACCGGGCGGCCCTCTCTCTCGACCAATCCGGCTCAAATCCCCCCTGGCCGGCCTCTCCCCTCTGGACTGCGGTCCTGCCGATAACGATCCTTCTTCGATCCAGGCGCTGCGCCGCTACCCGCCGTCAGTCCAACGACGACAGCGGCAACGCGGTTGGCAGCCCCGGGGCGACACCTTGGCACGCAGTGGGGACTGCGGGCAGCAGCCGCCGAGCGAGAAGGACGCGGCAGAAGCGGCCAATTGGCTTTGCCAGTGTGATCCGGTAGGGGTAGGAAAGGGCGCGGGGCGGGCGCACCCCCGCCCCGCGCGGCGGTCTATTAAGCGGCCATTTTGGGGTCGCGGTGTTAAACCCCCCCAACGTCGGGTGAGAGGAATTAGGGGAGCTGTGTCTTT